>JAHFTY010000100.1 GCA_023265365.1 Acidobacteriota bacterium | reverse complement strand
GTTTGCGGCTGATCGTGAAACCGTTCGGCGAACGGATGGAGACAGCGATTCGTTTGCTAGAATCAGCGTGTGACAATCAATGAGTTCATCTGGCCGCAAGACCGCATTGAGTCATTGGTAAAGATCCTGTTGTACTTGAGCGTACCGGCGGTTTCAGCCGCGTGGAGATCAACAAGATCATGAAACTTGTTCAAGAACACCGCGAGCATCTCTTGGAGAAATGGTATGAGTTCTTTGGGCGTTGACATTCAGGAAGCACGAGCGCTGTCATTGAGCCTTAGTGATGAAGCCTTGAGCGTCGATCTTGTGGACGGTCGAACCGTTATAGTTCCTTTGGTTTGGTATCCCCGGCTTTGGCATGGGTCGAAACAGGAACGGAATAATTTTGAAATGTTCGGTGATGGTGCATACATTCATTGGCCGGACCTAGACGAGGACCTAACCGTCGCTGGTCTATTGGAGGGAAAGCGATCGGGAGAAAGCGCCTCATCGCTGAAGAAGTGGCTCGCATCTCGGAAGCCGGCCGGCAGTAAGCAAGCGAGGGGGCGGCTAACAAGGCGATGAACCCGCCACCGCGATGCTGCAGAGCCGATCGAGGCCGGCGCAGGTGCTTGCCTCAAAAGTTGGGCTCGCGGCGCGGGTTATCGCCAGAATCGTTGGGCCGACACCCAACTTCGACAATCCGTGAAACGGCGAGATACTGGCTCGGTGCCGACGATCTTGCGGACCATATCGAATCTACTTTCATTCCCACGAACCTAATGAAGCTCCACACGTCCACGTGGATCGCGATGATCAATCTGCAAAATTCTGGCTGAACCCGGTGGTTCTGGCGATTGGTATCCAACGCTCTTGGAGGCAAGTCCTGAGCAACGCTCAAATTGGAAAATCAGTGGGGCGGGGTACTGCATTCACTGGCCCGATATGGACGAAGAGAATGCACAAGTGCATGGTTCGCGCATGCAGATCAATTCCCACAATAATGTGGGTGTTGTTGTGTATAGAATTCGACAGGCAACCTGACTGAGGAGGAGGTTCCTCAACGTGGATCTCGATGTCTTCGCGAGGGTGTCACTTGATCTCACCCGGGCCTTGGTCCGGCTGCCGAAAGATCCCCGAAGGTTGTGGGACACCGTAGCGCTGGTTGCGTGTTTGGGTGGCGCCATGGTGACCACGTATGCACGGCCACTAACCCGGAAGAGCCGATCATGAGGAGCGCCACAATCGCCGGCGGGGCGTTTGCCATCGTGCTCGGCTTGGCCGTCGCCGGCTACCTGGTACTCGAGCAGAACGTCGACCCCGCCACGCCGACCTCGACTGTGATCACCCCCTCGACCGCAGCGGAGGAGGCGCACCCCAGCTTCCTCTACGGCCGGATCACCATCGGCGGCGGCGCCACCTACGAGGGGCGGCTGCGCTGGGGGCGCGACCAGGAGGCGTTTTGGGGCGACTACTTCAACGGCTTCAAGGACGGGAACCCCTGGGCCGCCCACGTACCGCCCGAGCGGCTGCGCAAAGAGCCGCGCCCGATCAAGATCTTCGGCATTGAAATCATGAGGCGTGAGGTTCAGATCGACCTTGGTCGGCCTTTCATGGCGCGCTTCGGCGACATCGCACGCATCGAGATGCTCGGCCGCGACGTGCGGGTGACTCTCAAGAGCGGGACCGTGTTCGACCTCGACTACTTCTCCTTCAATGACTTCGCTGATGGCGTCCGCGTGTGGGACGGCAGGCAGGGCGTCCTGGACCTCGACCCTCTGCAGATCCGCACCATCGACCTTGTCCCCGCCCCCCAGGCAAGCGCGCCCCCACACCGACTTCACGGTACGGTGCGCACGCGGCTGGGCGACTTCACCGGCTTTGTCCAGTGGAACCGGAAGGAGGGGGACGGCCCCGACGAACTCGACGGCCGCACCGCCGATGGTGATCTCAGCCTGCGTTTCGACACCATCCGCTCCATCGCGCGCCACTCGGGCGACAGCTCCCTGGTGACGCTGCTCGACGGCCGTGAGATCGTGCTCTCCGGCACCCCCGAGGCCGGCCACGGCAACCTCGGGATCTATGTCGACGACCGGCGCTACGGCCGAGTGCTGATCTCCTGGGACGCCTTCGAGCGCCTCGACTTCAGCCCCGGCGGCAGCGGCCCCTCCTACGGCGACTTCCCGCCGGGACGCCCTCTCACGGGCAGCGTCACCACTCGAGACGGCCGCCGCCTCGCCGGACGGCTGGTCTACGACCTCGACGAGAGCGAGACCACCGAGACGCTCGACGCTCCATCCCAGGGCCTGGACTACACGATTCCCTTCGGCATGATCGCCTCGATCGTGCTTCCCGGCCGCGAAGAGCGCGGCGCCCAGCTCGCCAGGGTGATGCTCCATAACGGCGGGGAGCTGCAGCTCGAGCGCACCGGCGACCTCGGCGAGGGGAATGCCGGCATGCTGATCTTCGTCGACGGCAGTCCGCGCCCCGAGTACGTACTCTGGACCGACGTCGAACAGGTCGACTTCCACCGCCCACCCTCGATGTACCCGCCGCAAGATAGGCGCTAGATCAACGTTCGGCCGTCCAGGCGCCCAGAAATGATGCCAAACTGCGCAAACCGATCCTTGATCACACGGAAGAACGGCGTGTCATTGTAGTAGCCCGAGCGGAGAAGGTTGCAGAAACGATCGACGCCACGCTGCGCCCAATCGCGATGAACGATAGCGGCGGCGATGCTCTCGCCGAATGTATCGAATTGTCCCTTTCAGCCGGCCAACAACCACTCGCACACCCCGATCAGGCGATCGCGGAGAGGTTCGCCACGTCCGGCGAAAGCGCGTTGATACTGCTCGTACGCGGCACGGCCCTCAGCCGTTTCCACCGGAATCGGGTCGAAGCCGATCGCCCGGAAATCGTAAGGACTGGCCCGCATGTCCACCTCGCGGATCTCGCGAGCAAGGGCGAAACAGTCGGCGACCAGTTCGCCCCGCGAAAACGGTGCGAGTTTGTAGGCCCACTTGTAAAGATCCATATTGGCGTGGAGGCAGCCGCGCTGCTCGAAGTCCTGGGATGTTCGACGCGTGGGCTGCTGCCGATTGAGCGGCCGCGCGGGCGGCGTGAAAAACCGGAAGGCATCGAAATGCGTGCAGCACACGGCCGCGTTCTCGACGATTCCGTCGATCGCCTCCGGAGGAAAACGCAACGGATACGCATTGTGCCGGACGTCTTCAGGCTTCTGCCGGTAAACCATCGCCCATTCATGGATCCCGAAACAGCTCAGAAACGCGGGACGTGTCCGCATGGCGGCGAGCATCTCCCGAAGCCACAAAACGAACTCGCGCCGGTGTTCGGGCAGATTCGTCCGGCTTACGGCAACACCTTCCGGTGTTCGTACATATTCCGGCCGGCGAAGAAACTCTTCCGCGTCTCCAGCAAGCGCCACTTCGGGACCGGGATGCCAGGTCCGGAACCATCCCGGCCGGAACGAGTAATAGCTGAACAGAAAGTCGTAGACCGGGTGTTTCTCTCCGCGCAGAGCGCGCGCCCGGTGCGGATCGGTCCATTGCCGCACGCGGAGTTCGTGCGCATGCCGGCGGGCGCGCCAGTCTTCCTGTTGCAGGACGATCACAACCCCCGATAAAAACGGATCAGGTCGATGGGAGGAGGCGTGTAGCCGAGCGCCCGCAGGAATCCGGAAACCTGCCCGCGGTGATGCGTGCCGTGATTCACGACATGAAAAACGATTTCGCCGGGCAGACTTTGATGCGGATTTCCGGCCATGTCGCGATACGAGATGGGCTCGTTCAAGTGCGCTTCGTCAAAGGCGCCGAGCCATTCCCTCCAGGCGTTGAGAAGCTTTGGCCACTCCTCGTTCAACAGCGCCAGGTCGCGGTCACGGTCTTCGATCAAAACGCTCCGGTGGCGGCCAAGAAGCCGGTCCAGCCATATTCGATCCGCTCCGAAAATGTGCGCGAGTGTGTTGGTAATGGTGCGGTCGCCGGTTTTGAAGTCGTGGGTCAGGTGTTCCGGCGGAAGAGAGGCGACGGCTCTTAAAAGGTGATTCGTTGCCCACGACGTGTAGGCCAGGTGACGATCCAGAGTCGCTTTATCCATGATGAGTTTCAGCATGACCGTCAGGACTCCGGGATGAAGACGTCGTTCGCATCGGCCAGATCCCGTGCAGACGGAGTGATGATGGTCTTCTTTCCGACGACGATCCGGGCATGCGTGAGAATGGCGTTCCGGACGTCGTCCTCGCACACGAATGCAACCGCTTTCGCCGGCGGCGAGGTCTTGACCGGCGCGGCGGGCTTCGACTCCAGTTGTCTGAACGATTCGAGCGGCGGCGCGACGGCGGCTGACGGGGGCTGAATCGGCGGCGCCTTCGAAACCCGCTCGACCTGGGCGGCGCCCACCTTCTTTTTGCCGAGCCATTGATCGACGGCGCTTTCGATCACCTGGCGATTCGGCGACGCGATGGCCGATGACTTTACGGACGAAGGCGCCGATTTCGGCGCTTCCCGCACGCCATACGCCACGCGCTTCACGTTGATCAGGTGCAGGGGCGAGATGTTATCCGAAGTGATGTTGTTCCCCGGCGCGCCGCACCCGAGCGTCATGGAGGGAAAGAGGTTCGTGGTATATCCAACGGCGCCAAGGGCCGCCGGAGTGTTCACCACAATCCGGAACGCCGGCTTCTTCAAACCGAATTCCCGCACCACGCCCTCATCCGTGGAGTGCAGGCTGAGCGTGTGTCCCAGGCCGCCAAAGCGCAGAATCTCGATGCACCGCTCGCAGCCTTCCCTCCAGTCCTTCACCGTGTAGAAGGCCAGCAGCGGAGAAAGTTTTTCCATCGAGACCGGGTATTCGAGCCCGACGCCGTCCGCATGCGCCACGATCGCGCGCGTACCGGCCGGCACCTGGATTCCAGCCATCTCGGCGATTTTCACTGCAGGCTTGCCCACGATTTTCGTATTGAGCGTGCGCCGTGGCGTTTGAATGGTCTTTTCAAGAAGGGCTTTTTCCGATGCGTTGCAGATGTAGGCGCCCTGGTTGCGCAGTTCCTGAAGCACCTGGTCTTTCACCGGTTCGTCGCAAACGATGGACTGCTCGGACGAGCACAGCGTTCCGTTATCGAATGTCTTGCCGGTGAGAATGTCGCGCACCGCTTTGGGCACGTCGGCGGTCCGGTCGACATACGCCGGAACGTTCCCGGGCCCGACGCCGAAGGCCGGTTTGCCGGCGCTGTACGCCGCTTTGACGAGGCCCGTCCCCCCGGTGGCGAGAATGAGCTGCGTGATCCGATGTTTCATCAGCTCTTCGGTGCCCTCGAGCGTCGGAATCTTCATGCACGAGATGACGCCTTTCGGAGCCCCGGCACGCTCGGCGGCTTCGGCCATGAGGCGGGCCGTTTCGTTGACGCAGCGGGCGGCGGAAGGATGCGGGCTGAAGACGATGACATTACGGCCTTTCAGGGCGATGAGCGCTTTGTAAATGGTCGTGGACGTCGGATTCGTCGAGGGAATGATTGCGGCAATCACACCGATGGGACTCGCCACCTCGAACACTTTCTTCTCGGGGCTCTCGCTGATAATGCCGATTGTCTTCATCGGCTTCATGGCGTTGAACACGTCCTCGGCGGCGAAGAGATTCTTCATTGTCTTATGTTCGGTGCTTCCATAGCCCGTCTCTTCATGAGCCATGCGCGCGAGGGGTTCGGCATTGGCGATGCCGGCCTTCGACATTTCGGCGAGGATCTTATCGACCTGCGGTTCGGAGAAGTGTTCGAATTCTTGAAACGCTTTCCGGGCGGCTTCGAGGAGATATCGTGCTTCTTGAATGGATTGGAGATCCTGGTCCATCGTCCAACGTCTCTATCCAGGAGTCGAGTCGGACGTCTTCCGGGGGCCCGTCCAGGATTTGAGTATCTTGTCCATCTCATCGAACGGACGTGGAATCACGTGCACGGCAATCAACTCGCCAACCCGGCGAGCCGCGATGGAACCGGCTTCGGTCGCGGCTTTGACGGAACCCACGTCGCCGCGGACAAGGACGCAGACGTAGCCGTTCAGAAGGTATTCCTTGCCGATCAGGACGACATTTGCGGTTTTGCACATGGCGTCTGCAGCTTCAACAGCTCCAACGCATCCGCGCGTTTCGATCATTCCCAGCGCTTCGTTCAAGATAACTCCTTAAGTCCCGGCCGAAACGTACCAGAATACCCCAGCAAAAGCAATTGACTGGATTTACAACCCATCCGTATGATTCCTCCGTAAGTAAAAGACATGTCGGACTTTGGCAGTACCTTCAAGACCGCCCGAGAGTCGAAGGGATTGACTCTCGACCAGATCGCCCGCGAAACACGAATCGGCACGCGATTTCTGGAAGCCATCGAGAACGAGGAATTCCATCTTCTGCCCGGTGGCATTTTCAGCCGCGGGTTCGTGCGTTCGTATGCGGATCGCCTCGGTCTCGATATCGATAAGGCTATCGCGGACTTTGAGCGGCTATCGAATTATCGGGAGCCCCAGGTCATGGAAGGGCTGCGTGTCAGCAGCACTCCGGAGCCCGGTGGAGCGAGCCGCGCCATCTACCCCGTCGCCATTGGTGCGTTAATCATCTTGGTTGCCGGCTTTTACCTCGTCACACGGGACTCGACCCCGGCCGTTACCGCCATCCAGCCGCCGGCCCCGATTGCGAGGCCCACGCCCGCGCCGCCTGCGCCCACTCCTGTGGCAACGCCTCCAGAAGCTGTGGCGGAACCCGTCGCGGATAGTCCGCTGGCCCTCTTCATTGAGGCCAAAGAACCCACCTGGATCAAGGTCCTGACCGACGGGACATCCGCGGTCGCCGGCGAAATCCTGCAGCCGGGAATGACCCGCAGGTTTACCGCGCAGACGTCGATCACGCTCAGTATCGGCAATGCCGGCGGCCTCAGTCTGCGGATCAACGACAAGGCGATGAGACCCCTCGGTAAGAGCGGTCAGGTCCGATCCATCATCATCAAGCCGGGAAACCTCAAAGATTTTGTCGGTTAATTAATAAATTAACGTCTGTCGAAAATGCGCGATAGACATGAAATCGTGGTGTCGCAGGACTAGCGTTTTCCCCTCCTCGACGAGGAGGGGTGGCGCGAAGCGCCGGGGTGGTCAGGTATAATGCGGGGTTTATGGTTGTCGCATCGACCCCCGCTGGGCAGACCAGCATCGTCGTCCGCGGTGTGCGGGTACACAATCTGAAGAACGTCGATTTCGAGATCCCGCATAACGCCTTGACGATCGTCACCGGCGTCAGCGGATCCGGCAAGTCGTCGCTCGCCTTCGACACGATCTACGCCGAGGGCCAACGGCGCTATATCGAATCGCTGTCGTCCTACGCGCGGCAGTTTCTGGAACGAATCGAGAAACCGGATATCGACGAGGTGAGCGGCATTGCGCCCGCCATCGCAATCCGCCAGCGCAACTCGGCAAGAACTCCGAGGTCGACGGTCGGCACATCCACCGAAACCTACGATTATCTGCGCCTCCTGTTCGCCAGGGCGGGCGTCACGCACTGCCGGAAATGCGGCGCCGCTGTTCAGAAGGACACGGTCGACCAGATTGCCGATCGTGTGTTGGAATTGCCGGCGGAGACCCGGTTCTACGTCCTGTACGTCCTGCCTGCCGATCAATCCGGCGAACAACTGGCCGCGACTCTGGGCGATCTGAAGCGCCGGGGATTCAACCGCGTTTACCAGAACGGGCGAGTCTTCGAATACTCGCAGCCGGAATCGCTCCTCGACGTCGACTTCAAACAGCCGGCTTTCGTCCTGGTCGATCGCCTGAAGGTTGCACCGGACATCCGGCAGCGCCTGATCGATTCCGTGGAAATTTGCTTCCGCGAGAACAATGGCGAAGTGATTCTCGAAACGGCCGAAGAGCATCCCCTGCGTCTCCGATTCAACGAGGCGTTCGAGTGCAAGAACTGCGGAATCCGGTACGAAGACCCCGAACCGAAACTGTTCTCGTTCAACAATCCGTTTGGAGCGTGCCCGAGATGCCAGGGCTTCGGCAACACGATCGATCTCGATATGGAGCTGGTGGTGCCGGACCGGTCGAAATCCTTGAATCTGGGCGCCGTCGAGCCGTGGACCAAGCCGCGTTACCGCACCACCTTCAACGATTTCAAGAAAACGGCGCGCTCGAAGGCGGTAAGACTGGATGTACCGTTCCGCGAACTCACCCCGGACGAACGAACTCATGTGATGAACGCGATTCGTGAGTTCTTCGACTATCTGGAGACGAAGAAATACAAACTGCACGTCCGTGTTTTCCTGAGCCGGTACCGCGGCTACACCGTTTGTCCGGAATGCCATGGTTCGCGGCTCCGTCAGGAAGCGCGAGACGTTTACGTCAATGGGAAGAACATCGCGGACGTCAGCCGGATGACGATCCGGCAGGCCGCGGATTTCTTTGTGGACCTGCAGCTCACGCCGATGCAGGCGCAGATCGCGGAACGGATCCTCTGGGAAATCCAGTCGAGGCTGCGGTTTCTGAATGATGTCGGACTGCAGTACCTGACCCTTGACCGGCTCTCCTCCACTCTTTCCGGCGGAGAAGCTCAACGCATCCAGCTCGCCACCTCTCTCGGTTCATCCCTGGTGGGCGCCCTGTACGTCCTCGACGAGCCTTCGATCGGTTTACATCCACGCGACGGCCAACGCCTGATCGACATTTTGAAACGCCTCCGCGACATCGGGAACACCGTGCTCGTCGTCGAACACGACGCCGAAATGATGCGCGCCGCCGACCACATTCTCGATCTCGGGCCGGGCGCCGGCGAGCACGGCGGCCACATCGTGTATCAGGGGACGCTGGACGGCCTGTACACCTGCACGGCCTCGCTCACGGGGAAATATCTGAACGGCGAATTGAAAGTTCCGATTCCCAAACATCGGCGTAAACCGGGACCGAAAACGCTCAGGCTCAGGAACGCGTCGAAGCACAATCTCAAGAACATCGATATCGACATCCCTCTCGGCGTGATGACCTGTATCACCGGAGTCTCCGGATCCGGCAAGTCCACGCTCGTGCACGAGTGCCTGTTCGAAGCGATGCGCACCGCACTGAGCGGCGGGGAAACCGGGCACGGCGCGGGCACCATCGAAACGGGGCTGAAATGGATATCCGATGTGGTTCTGGTGGACCAGAGTCCGATCGGGCGGACGCCGCGTTCCAACCCGGTCACCTATATCAAAGCCTTCGACCACATCCGGGAGGTTTTCGCCGCAACGCGCGACGCGCAGGCGAAGGGTTACAACTCCGGAAGCTTTTCGTTCAACATTCCCGGCGGCCGATGCGAAGTGTGCCAGGGAGACGGGACGGTCACCGTCGAAATGCAGTTCCTCGCAGACGTCGAACTGGTCTGCGAAGAGTGCAAAGGAACGCGCTACAAAGCGGGCGTTCTTGAGATTCTCTACAAGGGCAAAAACATCTACCAGGTCCTCCAAATGACGGTCCGCGAAGCCCTGCTGTTCTTCTCCAACGTGCCGAAGATTCTCAAGAAGTTGAAAGTCCTGGATGAAGTCGGTCTCGGCTATCTGCGGCTGGGCCAGTCCGCCACGACGTTGTCGGGAGGGGAAGCCCAGCGAATCAAACTCGCATCCTACCTGACCCACGAGACCAGCGAACGCACGCTTTTCATTTTCGACGAACCGACAACGGGGTTACATTTTGACGACATTAACAAGCTGCTCGTCGCTTTCAAACGTCTGATAGAAGCAGGAGGCACGGTCCTGATCATCGAGCACAATGTCGACGTGATGAAGTCGGCGGATTGGATCGTCGATCTGGGTCCCGAAGGCGGAGATGCGGGCGGATACCTTGTCGCCGTTGGATCGCCCGAACAGGTCGCCCAGGATCCGAAGTCGCTCACGGGCCAGTTCCTGAAAAGCGTGCTGGCCGGCCGCCCCATCGTTGAAGAAGACTGATGTTTACCTTTTTGTTACTGCTGGCGATGGTTCAGAATCCCCAGGATCTGTACAAGGCCGCCATTGCAGACATGGACGCGGGCCGATACAGCGAAGCGGCCGCCCGATTCGAACAGATTCTCAAAGACGAACCAACCCACATCCCATCGGAGTTCAACCTCGCCGTCTGCTACACCAGGACCGGGAATCCTGGCGGCGCCGAAAGCCTCTATCGAAAGATCGTCGAGCAGGATCCCACGGTTTATGAGGCTCATATCAATCTCGGCATTCTCCTCTATGACGCCGCCAGCCGGTTGGCCGAGGCCGATGAGTTTTTCATGAACGCTTCACATCTCCGGCCGCAGGACGCTCAGCCGATGCTCTATCACGCGCTCATTCTCGAAAAACTCGGCGACCTTGACACGGCCGCAACCAGTTACGAGCGCGCGGTTCAACTCGATCCGAAAAACGGCGACACGCGGGCGGCCGCCACGCGCTTCCTCGTCAAGCGGGCCGACGAGGAACGCCGTCGCGGGAATCTGCAAAAAGCCATCGCGGACCTGGAAGCCGCGCTTGCACTCGATTCTTCCAATTCAGCCGTGCAGCGGCGGCTCGGCCTTGTGTATCGGGAAGCCGGGCAATTCGACAAAGCGATCGACGTGCTGGCGCCGCTGGGCATCCGGGGAAGCGAGGAGGATCTCGACCTTGCACTCACCTACTTCGCGAAAAAGGACTATGCCAGGGCTGCCGCCGTCTTCGATCTGCTCGCTGCGAAAGATCCGTCAAACGCCGACTACCACTACATGCTCGGCAAGTCGCTGATGGAAACCAAACAGTATGGGAAAGCGGCGGTCTCCCTGCTGGCGGCTTTGAAGCTGAAGCCGGCCGACACCGAAGCGCTGAGTTCGCTCGCATCCACCTATCAGCTTCAGGAAGACTGGGCGCACGCCGTTCCCGTGATCGAGCGGTTCATTCAGATGAAACCGAAAGACGCCTTTGCCTACTTCATGCTCGGCTCCTGCTACGACAGATTGGGAAACTTCAGGCAGGCACTGCTGAACTATAATAAGTTCCTGGCGCTCGACGACGGTTCCAGCGATGTTCGTTCTTTTCAAGCACGCCAGCGCGCGAAAACGCTCGACCAGCGTTTGAAGAAGCCATGAAACACCTGATTGCCGGGCTCCTCACTGTCACGTTCACCTTCTTTCAGGCTCCCGACAAACGGCTGCTCGACCTCCAGAAGGAACAGACCAAACTCAAAGGCCAGACCGATCCGGTGGCGTTCACGAAGTCTCAGATCAAAATCTCCGGAATCCTCCTGGCCTTTGCGGGTGACGCCGCCCAAAAAGGCGACAGTGAAGTCATGGAAAAGCGCTTGACGGAATATCTCGCGGCGATTCAGGACGCTCACAAAACCATGATGAAAACCGGGCGCGATGCGCACAAGAAACCCGGAGGCTTCAAGGAACTCGAGATCGCGATCCGGCGGCAGTTGATCCTGCTGAAAGACATCGGGGGCACGCTGACACTGGATGAACGCGCGCCGGTCGAAAAGGCGCGGGAACAGGCCGCCGCCATCCGCGACGACCTTTTGAAAGCGCTATTCGGAGGGCTGGATGCGCCTGGCTATTAGTCTCACGCTCATTTTCTTTTTCGCAACCGCCACCGGCGCCGGCCAGCGACGGAAAGAGTACCTGACCGAAGACGAACTCGATCTCATCCGCGACGCCCAGGAACTGGGCCCGCGCGTCGCGGCTTACTTCACCCTTGCCGAGCGCCGCCTCATCATCCTCGGCCTCACCGAAAAGAGTGAGAAACAAAAAGAGAAGGAACGCAAAGCTCAGGAACAGTACGAAAAGGACAAGAAAAAGGCCGGTCCGGCCAACGCTCCCGGCGTCAAGCCACCCGTCGACGAACTCGGCTATCTTCACGACTTCACCCGCTCCGAATTGCTCCGAGGCTATACTCAGTCGATTGACGAAGTGATGAGCAACATCGACGATCAATACAATCGGAAACTCGATGTGCGCCCGGCCCTCGAGTCGCTGGAGAAGTTCACCCGCGAGACTCTCCCGATGCTCGAACAATTCCAGGTAAAAAACGGCGGCGAAAAGGCCGCACTCCAGGAAGCGATCGACAAAGCGAAGGAAGGAAACTCCGGAGCGAAGAGCGCCATGAAGACGATCCCGAAGACGGAAAAGAAACCGCCAAAACCCGGCGGCCATTAATATGCGGCCGGTCGAACAACTCTCACTGAGGTTTCGCGATCCCCAGCAGGACCTTGCCGGCATCTTCAGCAGAGCGCACCGGGATCTGAGGCCGAGAACCCCAATCCCCCAAATCCGGGTCGAGTTCTTTCCTTTCGCCGGAATCAATCACACCGCCAGGCTGAACCACGGCCAGTTGACGGTTCGCGTCAGCGACCTCTTCGATGGCGCGCCCGACGAAGTCCACCACGCGCTTGCCCAGATTCTCCTGGCAAAGCTGTATCGAAAGAAGGCGGACGCTTCCTACCACCGAACCTACCGCGCATTCATTCTCCGTGGTGAAATCCAGGACCGTGCTCGCGCCGTGAGAACCGATCGCGGACGCGGTGTGCGCACAACGGACGCGAAGGGCCGGCATTTCGATCTGGAATCGCTTTTCCTGAAACTGAACGAACAATACTTCGGGTCGGCGCTGGATCGTCCGAAGATCTCATGGTCGGCCAGACGATCCCGGCACATCCTCGGCCGCTACGATGCGACGCATCACGCCATCTTTATCAGCCGCATCTTCGACTCGCCGCGTGTTCCGTCCTTCGTTGTGGAATACGTGATGTACCACGAGATGCTCCACCTCCAGCATCAGACGCGCGTGAAGGACTGCCGCGTCATCGTGCACACGCCCGAGTTCCGGCACGCGGAACAGGAGTTCAGGCATTACAACGAAGCCAAAGCCTGGCTGAAAAGCCTTTGAGCACCACTGGTGGGTCGTAGGACGATTACTTTTCCCCGCCTTGGCCAAGGCGGGGTGCCGCCGGGCGGCGGGGCGGTTCGTCCAATAAAATCGATTTCTTTTGAGCACCACCCCGGCGCTTCGCGCCACCCCTCCTCGTTGAGGAGGGGAAAACGCTTTCCTCGATTTCGCTTCATTGGGACAGCACTGCCTCGTCGAGGCGGGGTGGTGGATCAGCGTGAGAGTTCCAGCAGTTTCTCGATCGACCGGACTGCGTTTTCTCCCGGGACCCTGTCGTTGATGTTGAAACTGCCTGAATCGTCCAGATTCATCAGGCCGATGCCCAGCACCAACTGCACGTCCCGGTAGAGTGCGTTGCTCGAGCCGACGTCTGCTGTGGGGATCGGGGGAGCGGCCGGCGCGGGAACCCGGAGCAGGCGGGACAGACGCGCAAGGATTTTGGCGAACTCTCCGCGCGTGACTGGCTCGGATGGCTGGAACGTGTGATTGGGAAGCAGTTCGATCAACCCGATGCCGACGACCGTCTGGATCTCTGCGCGTGCCCAGGAGTCCTGAATATCCGTCATGACCGCGGGCGTGCGTCGAAAATCGGAGACCTGCGGGAAGTATCGAACGATCAGCGCCGATAATTCCGCTCGCGTGAGTTCGGGTTCGGCTTGAATCTTCCGGAAGGTCGACAGGTCCTGTCCCCACCTTCCGATGTCTTCCAGTTCACTGAGCTTGGCCTCCAACGCGGCATCCGCGCCGCCGGCTTTCTTGAGGCTTTCCAGAATGGCGCGGGCCTCATCGGTCTTGCCCTGTGTGGCGAGCACTTCGGCAATCCGGCGGTCCAGGTCGTCTGAAGCGCCGCCGAGGTCGCGGGCTTTTCTGAACTCGGAAAGAGCCGGATCGTATTTCTTTTGCCTGGCGTAAAGATCGCCAAGGCGGTCGTGAAGGGAGGGTTCTTTCGGCGCGATCTGTAACGCGTGCTGGTAGAGCGACTCGGCTTGAGCCAGGCGGTTTTCCATTTCCGCCCGGGAAGCGCTCCGGATCAGGTCTTCGGTCGCAAGCAGGAGCGCTTTTTGGCGTCTCGTCTCCACGTCGGTGCGGGTAGGGTCCGATTCCATCAGGCGTGAGTAGAGATCGCTTGAGCGCGAATAGTCTTCGCGGGCGAAGGCAAAGTCCGCCAGATAGGAGAGGGCTATCTTGTTTTTGGGATCCGGACCGAGAACTTTTTCAAGCTTGGCTTCGGCTTCCGGGACACGATTGCTGTAGAGATCGATGTACGCAGAGATCATCAGGACCTGGGAGAAACCGGGATTTTTTTGAAGAAGCTTGCCGGCATCTTTGAGAATCTTCTCGTCGTCCTTTCCCCTGGCTTTGAGGAAACGGTTCCATAACTTGTCGTAATCCTTTGCGAGCTTTTTCGGAACAGGAGTGACGGTGGCCGGATTCTCCAGCGCCGTTCGCGGCGGCATGGAGAAAGGCTGGAACAGCAGCGCAGCGATCAGTATGTTCAGCATCTTTTCAGACCCGGATTCGGATACCGACTCGATCGACGATCTCTTGTACTAGACGATCCAGATTCTTGCTCGTTACTGCTGATACTAACAAGGCGTCAGAATCTTTGCCGAAAACTTCCGAATCCGATCCGATCAGATCGGACTTGTTGTACACCGTCAGGCACGGGTGGTCGCCGGCGCCGATCTCCTTGAGGACTCCGGAGACAACCTGCCGTTTGTCTTCGTGGGTAGGATCGGAGGCGTCGATGACATGGAGGATGAGGTCGGCTTCCACCACTTCTTCGAGCGTGGCGCGAAATGCGGATACGAGCAGGTGCGGGAGCTTTCGGATGAAGCCGACCGTATCGGAAATCAGGACCGGACAGTCGCGGCCGAACTGGATCCGTCGAATCAGCGTGTCCAAGGTGGAGAACATGCGGCTGGAGACGAGTGTGTCTTCTTTGGTAAGAGCCCGGAAAAGGGTCGACTTCCCGGCGTTGGTGTACCCGACCAGCGAGACCAGGGGCAGGTGATCCCTGCGGCGCCGTTCGCGATGAAGATGGCGATGCTTGCGGATACCCTCGATTTCGCGGCGCAGCGTCGCGATACGGTGACGGATTTGCCGGCGATCCATTTCGAGTTTGGTTTCGCCCGGGCCGCGCGTTCCGATTCCGCCGCCGAGTCTGGAAAGATAGTCGCGATGGCCGGTCAGCCGGGTGAGACGGTAATTCAACTGGGCCAGTTCCACCTGAAGCTTGCCTTCACGGGTTCGGGCGCGCCGGGCGAAGATGTCGAGGATGAGGCTGGTCCGGTCGACGACTTTGATGTCGAGGGCTTCCTCGAGGTTCTTCTGCTGGGCGGGCGAGAGTTCGGCATCGAAGATGACGACGTCCGCGCCTTCCACCACGACCTGGTCATGAAGTTCCTGGACTTTGCCTTTTCCAATGTAGGTGGCTCGGTCAGGCGTGTCGCGATGCTGGACGACCTCATCGATGACTCGCGCACCGGCCGATGAGGCCAGTTCGCGAAGTTCATCGAGGGACTGATGGCCAACGAGTATTGCGCTTTCCACTTAGGATACGGGTACCGGAGGCGGCGGCGGCGGCGGTGGCGCCATCTGGATTTTGGCGGTGGTCACCGTCGAGATGGCGTGTTTGAAGATCAATTGTTCCTGATTGTTTGCTTCGAGAATGACGGAGTATTTATCGAATCCTTTGATCTTCCCGATCAGTTTGACCCCGCTGATGAGAAAAACCGTGACGGGCAGCTTTTCCCGCCGGACCGTGTTGAGGTAGACATCCTGGATATTCTGGGAAGGTGCTTTGTTTTCCATGTCAGGAACTCCCTAAAAAAGTTAAGAGTTGTTCGACGAACTGACGAGCCTTGTTTTTTGTATCGTCCACGTCTCCCGGCCCGTCAAACCACTTGACGTTTGCCTGCCTGCGAAACCACGTCAACTGCCTTTTCGCATAATGCCGGGTATCACGCTGGATATTACGTATGGTCTCGTCCCGGCGGTTACATGAGTCGAGATACGACAGCACGTGCCGATAGCCGATCGCTTCCAGCGGTTTTGCGGTCCTGGGGATTCCCCTCTCGAGCAGGCCCCTCACCTCGTTCACCAGCCCAGCCTTGAACATTCTAACAACGCGCTCATCGATGCGGTTATATAACTCATCGCGCGGCGGGTTCAAGCCGATGAAGTGGACCTGGAAACCGGTCAGCGGGTCCCTCGGCTTGTCGTGAAGATGATCGCTCAGCGCCTTCCCCGTCTCCAGACGGACTTCGAGCGCTCGAATGATCTTGGGTTTGTCCCGAGGCATGATCCTCTCCGCTGCCGCCGGATCCAGCCGTTTCAGCATCCGGTGCAAATAGTCCCTTCCCTTCTTTTCGGCGATCTGATCGAGCCGGCTCCGCATCTGCTCGGAACGGCGCGGCCCATTGAACAACCCGTCGGTGAGGGCACGCAGATAGAGGCCCGTCCCCCCCACCAGTATTGGAGTCTTCTGTCTGCCGGCAATCTCCTGCATCACCTGCCGGGCTTCCCGCTGGTAGTCGCCGGCGGTGTAGATTTCCGTGGGCTCCCGGATATCGATCATGTGGTGGGGAACGCGCGCCTGCTCTTCTGCGTTCGGCTTGGCGGCGCCGATGTTCATGTACCGGAAAATCTGGACCGAGTCGTAATTGACGATCTCGCCATCGAAAGTCTCGGCCAGATGGAGGGCCAGATCGGACTTTCCACTGGCTGTCGGCCCGACGATGGCGATGACTGGATGCATTTGCGATTTCCGGACCACCCCGGCGCTTCGCGCCACCCCTCCTCGTTGAGGAGGGGAAACCCGGGGCACCTCCACATTTCCCCTCGTAGCGGCATTGAGGAGCGGGAAAACCTGGCGCCTCAACCGGGGCGCCTCAACATTTTCCCGCCTCGACGAGGGTGGCGCGAAGCGCCGGGGTGGTCCGCCTAAAACAACTTCTTCAGTTCGATTCCCGTGTAGTACTTCTTCAGGATCTGATCGTATGTGGCGCCGTCCA
>JAHFTY010000246.1 GCA_023265365.1 Acidobacteriota bacterium | reverse complement strand
CGTTCCTTCTGCGGTCACGGGAAGCGACGGGAAGTTCGTGATCAGGGACCTTCCTCCAGGCTCCTATCGGATAGCGGCGGCGCGTAACGGGTATGCGAAGCAGGAGTACGTACAGCGATCCACGCGAAGCCCGGGCGCCATTCTCAATGTGGCTGCCGGGCAGACCATCAAAGATGTGAACTTTAAATTGATCCCGGCGGGAACGATCGGTGGACGGGTGACCGATTCCAGCGGCGAGCCTCTTGCCGGCGTCACGGTGCAGTTGTTGAGATCCGTCTACGATGCGCAGGGCCGGAAGTCGCTCCAGCCTTCCGTCAACGTGAAGACAAACGATCTTGGAGAGTACCGTCTCTACTGGATTACTCCGGGAACCTACTTCGTCAACGCGACCACGGCCGGGTCGTACCTTCAAAGCCTCATGCAGGGTCAGATCAACTCCGCAATGAACACGGCCCAGGCGCAGGGCGGCGCCGCAAACCCATCCGCGCAGCAGACCCTGGAATCGATGTTCGGGATCAATACCAACGAGGTTGCGGAGCAGGGCTTTGCAACGACGTTTTATCCCAACACGGCGGACTCGTCGCGAGCGGTTTCGATTGACGTTCAACCGGGAGCCGAACTTCGAGCCATGGATATTGCGCTCGTCCGCCAGGCGTCGTACCGCATTCAGGGACGCGTCGTGGATTCGCGTTCAGGACAGATCCCGCAGGTTGCCGTCGTACAGCTTGCCTCGCGGTCGAATCCGAACGGGCAGGCGCCGAAGCCGATGACCAGTTACGACTCGAACACCGGCAACTTCGAATTCCGGGATGTCGCGCCCGGAGAATACGTGGCGGTTGCGATCGTCCCCAGCATCGCCAACGGCGCGGCCCCTTCGATGGCGGCGTCAACGGCCAATGTCGATGTTTCGGGATCCAACGTCGACGGGCTCACGCTGACGGTGGGACAGGGCGCTTCCATTTCCGGCCAGCTCAATGTGGAAGGCGCGCAGAGCGCGGCCTCGGCGCCCGGCATCGACCGCATGCGGGTCCGGCTGATTCCTCCGTCGGACCTGGCGATCAACCTCGTGCAACCCGCCCCGGTCAAGCCGGACGGAACCTTTCAGATCGACAACGTGACCGCCGGAGACTTCCGGGTCGGCATCGCCGGCCTTCCGCCGAACTATTACGCCAAAGCCGCGCGATATGCGGGAAGCGACGCGTTGAATGAAGCCGTGACGATCTCCGGATCGGGAGCCGGAGGGATCGACATTCTGGTGAGTCCGAACGCCGGCCAGGTCACCGGAACTCTTGTCGACAAGGATCAGAAACCGGTTCCGAACACGCAGGTCGTCCTGATTCCGGACCGTCAGCGTGAGCGGAAGGACACGTACAAAACCGCCCTCAGCGACAACAGCGGGAAATTCACCATCCAGGGCATTCCGCCGGGCTCGTACAAACTTTTCGCGTGGGAAGAGATCGAACCGTTTGCGTTCTACGATACCGAAATCCTTCGACAGTTTGACGCGCGCGGCGTGCCGGTCACTGTATCGGAATCGTCCAGGATCACCCAGGAAGTGAAGATCATTCCCGCGTCCCGATGACCGCGTAGGAACGGCTTTGAGAAGGGGAGACCACCCCGGCGTTTCGCGCCACCCCTCCTCGACGAGGCTCGACGAGGAGGGGAAAGCCGAATCGCCTTGCCCGGGCTTTAGGGCGGTGAATGAAACTCGTGCGCAGTCCCACGTTCCGCGCGCCTGCGAGATCGCCAATGTGTGCCGCCACCTTCAAACGGGTAAGGCCCGCGACGGAATCCGGTCAGGGCTTCAGCCGGCGCGATACCTTGTTCCACTGATGCAGTGCTTTCACGGAAGAGGTGTCAGGCATGTTCCCTCTCGTTGTCTGTGCAAGAGCACTGCGGGCGGCAACGTAAGGAAAAGCAAGCGCCGCCGCGCCGAAACCTTTGAGCAGTTCTCCGCGGTTCATGTTCAACCTTATCTGCGCTGAACTGGAAGTCGCGGGGATTGTACCCTGATAGAATGCCGGCATGGCGGCTTCCGATTTTTCATCCATCAAACGCGCGGTGGTCAAGCACCTGTCTCGACGGAGGGAGATAGAAGCGGCCTATGTCTTCGGTTCGGTTGCCTCTGGCCGGACGCGGAAAGATAGTGACATCGATATTGCGGTCCTGGTGGCCCCCCGCGTGCGGCCCGGAAAGATCTTGAAGTACCGGCTACAACTCATGGCGGACCTGGGTTCGGCGCTTCGACGCTCGGACGTGGACGTCGTTATTCTGAATGAAGCGCCGCCGTTGCTGGCCCACCGAATCCTTTCGAAGGGAAAGCTCGTCTTCGAACGGTCTGCTTCCGCTCGCGTTCGTTTCCAGGTGCGAACGGCGAGCCTCTATCTCGATCTTGTGCCACTCTTCGAAACCCAAATTCGATATCTGAAGAGGAATGTGCGGGAGGGCCGAATCGTTGGTTGACCGTTACGTCGTTCGAGCACGCATCGCGAAGATCCGGGAATACGTGGCTCTTCTTCGAAAGATCCGCGGCCTGGCAGACGAAGCTCACTTCATCAAAGATCCGCTGATCTACGGCAATGCCGAACGATATCTGCAACTGGCCATACAGGCGGTTCTGGACATCAGCAATCACATCGTTGCAGATATGAAACTGAATCTGCCGGCCGACACCAGAGAACTTTTCGATCTTCTTGCCCGGCATAAAGTGCTGTCCGCTTCATTGTCGAAGAAACTCATTCCGATGGCGGGGTTCCGAAACATACTCGTTCACGAGTACCTGGAGATCGATCGGCGCCGCGTCTACCGGGCTTTAAAGGATGACCTCGGAGATTTCGAGAAGTTCATCAAAGCCGTCAGCAAGTTGCTCTAGCCGTCCTTAGCTGCCCCCGGCAGAAGACGGTAAAGTTCGGGAGAGCGTGCCTGATTCTGAATTCAGCGCCTGTGGTAGCATCTGCGCATGTGCCGGCTTACCGTTCCGTTGATCTTCCTTTTTGTTGTCACGCTTCTTGCCGCCCCAACGCAAACGCAGACTCCTGCCGACATGATTCTCATCAACGGCAAAGTCATTACCGTCGATTCGCGAGACTCGATTGCGCAGGCTGTGGCGATTGCCGGCGGCAAGATTCTCGCGGTCGGCGCGAACGCCGAGATTCAGGGACGGACCGGGCCGAACACCCGGGTGATCGACCTTCGCGGCCGGACCGCGACACCGGGCCTGATCGATTCCCATGTGCACTTCCAGCAGGTCGACGCGATGTACACGGTTGACCTCAGCGATCTGTCCATCAAGAAAATGGACGACGCGCTTGCGCGCGTCAAATCGAAGGTGGACCTGCTGAAGGCGGGTGAATGGATTCGCGGCCGAGGGTGGGACGAAGGCAAGCTTCTGGAGAAACGCGCAATTCTCGCTTCGGATCTCGACCGCGTGGCGCCGGCAAACCCGGTCTACCTGACGCACGCTTCGGGTCACTTCGCCGTCGCCAATTCCCTGGCGCTCCGCCTGGCAAAGATCACGAAGGACACGAAAGATCCTCCGGCCGGCACGATCGATCGCGACGTGCAGGGAAACCCAACCGGACTCCTCAAAGAGACTGCGAAGGATCTGGTTCTTCCGCTGATTCCTCCGTTCACCCGCGAACAGGAGCGCAACGGCCTCTTGCGGATGGTGGAAGACTTCAACAAGGAAGGAATGACGGGCGCGAAGGATCCCGGTATCGACCAATCCAAATGGGACCTTTATCGTGAGTTGCTCGGCGCGAATAAACTCAACGTCCACTTGTTTGCGCTCTGGAGCGGCGGCACAACACTGGAAAGCGCAAAGCAGGCTCTCGCCCGGATTCAGGCGCAGCCGAAAATGCAGGGGACTCCCGATGAAAAACTGGTGTCGGGCGGCGTCAAGATCTACATGGACGGCGCGGTCACCGCGCATACAGCGTGGGTGTATCAGGACTGGTACAACAACACGGACTCGATCGACAAGGGCAACACCGGATATCCTTCCACACAACCTGCGATCTACAAGCAAATGGTGGAACTGCTCCACAACGCGGGCGTTCACGTCAGCACCCACGCGATCGGCGACCGCGCAATCGACTGGGTGGTGGATACCTACGAGTCCGTGCTGAAGGCGAAGCCGGTCCGCGGTCTGCGCCACGGCATTATTCATGCCAGCATGCCGACCGATCGCGCCATCGACGTGATGAGCCGGCTCCAGAAAACCTACGACGCCGGATATCCCGAATCCAACGCACCTTTCCTCTGGTGGCTCGGCGACAACCTGATCCGTTCGCTCGGTCCGGATCGCGCCGGGCGCATGAAACCGTTCGGAACGTATCTCGAGAAGGGAATCGTGTGGAGTGGCGGCTCCGACTACGCGGTGACTCCATTCCCCTCGCGATATGGAATCTGGGCTTCCATTGCCCGCAACACCCTGAGCGGAGCGACGCCATTCGGCACAAAACAATCCGTCGACGTCCGGGCGGCGCTGCGCTCCTACACCATATGGGGAGCGCACCAGATGTTCATGGAAAAACGGACCGGTTCCATCGAGGCCGGCAAGGATGCGGACATCGCGGTTTGGGATCGCGACTTATATACGATTCCAACGGACGAATTGAAGGATGTGAAATGCGAACTGACGGTGTTCCAGGGAAGGATTGTCCACCAGGCTACGCTCCGGTAAGCAGAGTCGACAGACTCCACCGCAGCGCTACCGTGTCGAACGGTTTGAACAGTACGAAAATTTTTCTGGCCGTCAACCAGCGCACCTCGGGGCTTTCAAAGGATAATCCGGTTACCGCAACGATCCGTTCCTTCGACAACAAACCCAGCCTCAACACTTCCTCTATCAATTGCACACCGCGAATACCCGGCATGCTCAGATCGGTGAAAAGCAGATCGACGCTGTTGAGCTTGAAATACTCGAGGGCTTCGGCCGCTCCCGAACATTGATGAACGAGATGCCCCTCGTTTTGAATAAGTTCCGCGACCACCACGCGAACGAGTTCCTCGTCATCCACGACGAGCACGCGTAATGTTGATTCCGCCACGTCTCCTCCCTGAGAACAATTCTGCAATCTTTTGACGGGTCCGATGGTACGCGAACGTTTCTTGATGCTGCAACGCCTTCGCGCAGCTTTTTGCAAGATTTCGTTCCCGGTAACTTAATTCAATTTATTACTGTTTTTATAGAGTGACTGCCGGTCAGCAGTTGGATCGATGCGGCGGGCTACGGGACGATTTCGACCACTTCCTCGCGCGGCGCGTAGAGGCGGCTGCGCCGGATCTTTCCATTCTGAAGGTGAATGAACGCGGCGCCGGGAGCCATGTAACGTTTCTTGTCTCGTTTCTGGGTGTAGGCCAGGACGTATTCGATCGACACCGAAGGGCCGCCCCATGGTCCATCAGCCACATGGATCAGGTCGATTGTCTTTTCGCTGGCGGTGGCCGGAGCAATTCGAAAGGTGATCTCGGCATTCGCTTCGCCGAAGGCCCTGGCCATTTTCTGGATATCGGACCGGCCTTCATAGTACACAAGACCTTTTTGCCGCGCGTTCGGTCCGGTCTCATGGACGCCGTCGGGCAGGTAAAGTTGTGCGAACGTTGAAGCCGAAGTGTCCGACCCGTCGAGTGCGGTCCAGTGTTGCATCCACGTCCGGACGAGTTCTTCGGGTTTTGCGGCGGGTTGTTGCGCGAATACCGCCAGGGGTGACCAGGCCAGCAGCTTCAGGAAAGCGAGGCGTTTCATGCGGGGATCATACCAGTCTTCTGTTGATGAATGAATCCAACGTGGGTAGTATTTTCACGAATTTAACCACCATACGGAGGGGGATCCCCTGTGAAGAAAGTCGCGACGCTCGCCGTCCTTGTGTGTGCGCTGTCGTTCGTCTCCGTTCTGTCCGTGGCGCAGTCCGCAAAGCAGGCGCCGAAGCCTGCTCCTGCTCCGGAAAAAATGGATCAGATGGAAGAAGCGCATCGTGGCATCTTCGCGCCGAAGGCGGGCGCCGCAAACGAAGCGGTCAGGCGAAGCAATCAGGTGTCGGCGTCTCTGCCGGCCGCGAAAATGCCTGCGGGCAGAATGCCGCGGAAGAACTTCGTCGACGAGTTGATTTTTTCACGGATCGAACGCGACCGGATTCCCCACGCCGGCCTCACTTCCGATTCGGAGTTTATCCGCCGCGTCTATCTCGATGCCGCGGGGGAATTGCCGGCCGCCGATGCGGTACGCGAATTTGTGGCGAGCACGGATCCGCAGAAGCGCGACAAGCTCATCGATTCGTTGATCGGCACCGAGGAGTTTGCCGAGCAGTGGGCATGGATGTGGGGCGACCTCTTCCGCCTGGCGAACGACACCGGGTATGGCTCGAAGGCCTTTCATTACTGGAACAAGGAGTGGCTTCGCATTGACCGTCCTTACAACGAAGTCGTCTACGATCTGCTGACGCCGTCGGCCAAGAGTCATGCCGCGATCCCCTCGCTCGGAATGATCGGCCGCAACAATATTGGGCTC
>JAHFTY010000245.1 GCA_023265365.1 Acidobacteriota bacterium | reverse complement strand
CGGGCCCTCTCTTTCAAGCAGGGCGCCGCGAACGCGATCCGAAAGAGGCAGAGCATCGAGCGCCTGCGCCATCGGCCGGTCAAGAAAGGCGTCCAGCGTCGAGAACAATCCCACGGTGAAGAATACGTCCGGTTTGGAATGCCCATGGCGGGCCGCAAGCAGTTCGCACATTTTGGCTCGAATGAGGCTGACGCTCATGAGTTCCTTCGGCTTGTCGCTGACCGTCGTGAGCATGATGAGGCTGGCGACCGTCCGGATATGCTCCACGCCGAGCAACCGGACCGCGTGGGCAACCGATTCGATGGTCCGCGAGAGGCCGATAAACGCGGAGTTGATATACCGAAGCACCTTGTAGCTGAGCGACAGGTCTTCACCAACGATCCTTTCGATCTCACGCTCATCAATGTCCGGTTTTCGCAGCTCGGAAAGAAGGCGGAACGCGGAAACCTTGTTTGACGGTACGGTGGACGCCGACATCATCTGCGGTTTGCAGAAGAAATACCCCTGAAAGTAATCGAAGCCTGTCCGAACGCAGTAGTCGTACTCCTCCCGCGTTTCGACTTTTTCCGCAATGACCTTTTGGTTGAGCCGGCGCAGGCCGGGCATTTCTCTCTGGATGGTCCGCCGGTCCACTTGCTGGAGATCCACTTTCACGAAGTCGGAGAACGGAAGGAATTTCGCACTCTCATCACTGAAGGCATAGTCGTCCAGGGCAAACCGGTAGCCGGTCGAACGCAGCCGGTTCAACTCCACCATGATCTCGAAGTCCATCCGCGTGTCCTCGAGGATTTCCAGAACCACCTTCTCCTTTGGCAAGGCCCGGCAGTACCCGTCCGCGATGAAATCCCTGGAAACGTTGATGAACGCCAGTGAGGAGCCCACCATCCGTTCCAGGCCGATTTCCATGAACGAATTCACGATGACGTCCGCCGTGGCTCGGTCGGCGTTTCGAATCATGGCGCGGTTCTCGGAGGAGTCGCGGAAAAGCAGTTCGTAGGCAAAGGTGCGTTGCCGGCCGTCGAAGACCGGCTGTCGCGCTGCTCGAACCTGCGTCAGTTCTGCCATAAAGACCGCCCTTTCCTTTAATTCCTTCAATTACTAATCGACAGTCTTCCGGCATTACTTTAAATACTGATGTCAGGCACCACTGACACCGAATGGATGGCCGCCTTTCAGGGTTTCGACGGTCTTTTTGGATTCCAGCGCCTTCTCCAGCGTCGTTTCGATGAGGAACTTTCGCCGGCGTTCGCCTTCCGCTTTCCTGATGCGGCCCTTCTGTTCGTCGATGCGGGCTTTGGCTTCGAGCGAGGCGGCCTGCTGTTTATAAATCTCGATCGCGCGGTCGAAATCGGCGATCGATTCGACGAATTGTTTACGCTCCGCCCGAATGCCACCCCGCGCGAGAAACGCGTTGGGGAAGCGGTTTGCGTCGATCTCAAGGACCTGGTTGAGTTTCATCAGTGCTTCGTCGACACGTCCCTGCCGGTAAGCGATGATCCCCAGACCGTAGATCGCGCCCGCATGGTTGCCAATGTCGTTCAGCGTGATCGTGTACTCCACCGCCGCTTTCGAAAGATCGCCGCGCTCGAGCCAGATATTACCGAGGTAATAATGGGCGAGACCGTCGGCGGTGAAGTCGACGCCGTTGTGTGGCGGATGGGGCCGCTTCACATCAAGCCGGATGACTTCGTTGAACGACTTTTCAGCTTCATCCGGACGTTCTGCGGTAACGAGCGCCGTCCCTCGCGCCAGGTGGGCAGGGTAGTAGGCCGGGGCCAGCGTGACCGCGGCCTGATACTGTTCGACGGCGAGATCCGTTTCCTCCAGGCCGGCATAGTAATCCCCGAGAAGCGTCCGCGCCTTCAGCGAATTCGGCGCGATTTCGGCAGCCTTTTTCAGAAGCGGTTCGACTTTGTCCGCGGCGTCGTCGCCCTCGATGGACAGCGCATACACGATGCCGATGATCGCCGGAAAATGCCGCGGATTGAGGGCCACCGCCCGCTCGAATGCCTCCTTCGCCCTTCCGAATGTGCTCTGGTTCCGAAGGTAGTAATTCCCGGCCTCGTACTGCGCCGCCGGAAGGTCCGGCGCGAGTTCGGCCGCGTGCTCGCCGGGAGACAGCGGATCCACGCGAACCAGAGGATCGGGGTTGACCTGTGCGAGAACAATCCAGTTCATGGGATCGTCGGGATCGGTGTCGATCGCATGGCGGATCATGGCCACCACTTCGGTCTGACGGAAATTGTCGAGACTCATGCTCAATGCCTGCAATCGCGCGATGGCCGATTCAAACGCATTGCATTCGGGCGCCCCACGTTTGAAGAACAGGATCGCGTCAGCCTCGCCGGTGTGCGGTTGAAAATCTTCCCAGTTGTTTTTCTGCTGCAGCACCAGAAAGAAAAGCGACTCCGCCAGATGCATCTCGTATTCACACGTGCTGGGCCGTCGTTTGTCCGCTTTTCGAAATGCGGCGACCGCGCGTTCGTATCCCTCAGGCGTGCCTTCCCGAAACGCCTTCATGCCTTCCCGGTACGCCACGTCGTCTTCCGGCGGGCCGATGTGGACCGGGAACGGCGCTATCCGGGTCTGCGTTTTGGGTCCGCACCCCGAAGCCAGCAGAACAACAAGCAGCAATGCTTTCTTCATTGTTCCAGCCCTTTCCAGATTCGGATCTGCCTGGTCTCCCGCGCAGGCTGTGTCCGGATTGCAGCGATTGGCATGGCCGCCATCATACCCAAAGCGGCCAATAACTTTCTTAGAGATTCCGGCGAGGCGGCATAGAATGCCACACCATCGAAACAATCCTGAGGGGGAACCATGAAAATCATGCAAGCGTCGATTCTTTCGCTGGTGCTTCTATGTTCGCTGTCGCTTCTGGGGCAGGCGCCCCGCGGCCAGAGAGGGCCGCTCACGCCTGAGCAGGAGGCCGAGGCGAAAGCCAGAGCCGCCGCGACCGCCATCGCAGAAGGCGTCCGGCCGATCGACATGCTGGATTCGGTGTGGATGGAAGAACTGTCGTGGATGGAAGTCCGAGACCATATCAAGAACGGACGGACCACGGTCTTCCTGGGCAGCGGCGGCGTGGAAAAGAACGGACCGTACACGGCAACCGGCAAGCACAATTACACGCTGAAGTCGACGCTGGAAGCCATCGCCCGAAAACACGGCAACGCGCTGGTCGCGCCGCTCATCACGTGGGAACCCTGCAATCCCGATAACCCGGCTCTCACTCCAGGCGTGTTCTGCGTGACGCAGGACACGTTCAGAGCCCTGATTCGCGATGCCACGACCAGCCTGAAAAGCATGGGCTTCAAGGACATCGTCATGGTTGCCGACAGCGGCGGAAATCCTCCAGGCATGATGGATGTCACCAAGGAACTGAACGCGAAGTGGAAAGGCAGCCCGGCTCGAGTCTTCTACCTCACCGAGTACTACACCGAAGACCAATGGAGCTATGACTACATGAAACAGACTCTGGGCATCACCCAAAAACCCGACGTAAAGTCGGCGACGCGCTGGGATATCCACGATGACTACCACTACGAAGCGCTGGTCTCGCTTCAGGACCCGAAGCTCGTCCACGCCGAACAACGCATCAAGGCGAAGAAGTTCAGCATCTACGGCGTCGAAATCGGATCCATCAAGAAGATGCAGGAGAACGGACGAAAACTCGCCGACTATCGCGCCACGATCACCCTGAACGCGTTGAAGAAGGCGCAGGCGTCATTCGCGGCAACCAACCAATAGCCTCGCCGAGGCGGGGCTTTGCACAAAAAAGTCGGTTTGGATCCAACATTCCCTAAGCGAGAAAAAACGTTGGGCGATGCGGTCTGGTTATTACATGAAGCCATGGAGTCGCAGGACGAGGACTTTACCCCGCCTTGGCCAAGGCGGGGTGCCGCGTAGCGGCGGGGCGGTTCGTTCACAAAATCCATTTCTTGAACAGCACCACCCCGGCGCTTCGCGCCACCCCTCGTCGAGGAGGGGAAAATGCTTTTCCTCGATTTCGCTTCGTTGGGTGCCTCAACGAGGAGACATCTGAGTTGTTTTCTCGTCCTGCGACTTCTTGTGCAAAGCCCCGAGGCGGGGAAAACGCGCGTCTCCTCGATCTTGCCTTGTTGGTCAGCAGGGCCTCCTTGTTGAGCTGTGATCCCTGCTTCGACCCCGAATTACGAAGCTTGCCGCAGTTCGAGCCGAACGGTATACTGCGCGCCCACAAGGTTCCAGAACCCAGAACCATAAAACCTTGCTGCATCTTTCGTTGGTGGAGGACAAATGAACTTCAGAGTCAGAGTGTCCGCCTTCGCCCTCATCCTGGTGCTGGCCTGCACCGCATCGAGTTTCGCTCAAGTCTCGACAGGAACGCTTACCGGACGCGCCATGGACGCCAGCGGCGCCCTGATCCCGGGTGTGGAAGTCACCATCACCAGCCCTGCCATGATCGGCGGCGCGCGATCGGGGGTCACCGACGAGCAGGGCGCTTACCGATTCACGCTCCTGGCGATCGGTGTGTACCGGGTCAGCTTTGCCCTTCAGGGCTTCAAGACGCTGAATATCGAAGGCGTCGATGTCACGGTCGGCACGACACGGACGGTCAATGGCACGATGGAAGTCTCGACCGTGGCCGAAGAGGTTACGGTCACGAGTCAGGCGCCTACGATCGACCTGGAAGCCGCTACAGTGGGCGTGAACTGGGACCTCCAGAAGTTCGAGAACATTCCTTACGGCCGGAGCCTGCGTTCGCTGACGTCGCTGCTTCCCGGATTCCGCGTGACCAGTTACGACGTCGGAGGAACGGGAATGGGATCCGGAACCTCGCTTTCCGGCAACGCGTACGGCTATTCCGGCGGCAACTACCAGACATTCGACGGCATGCCGCAAGGCGCTCATTATTCCGATCTCGGCTCGTACGAAGAAGTACAGATCGTCGCGGCGGCCAAGGGCGCTGAAGCGCCCAACCCGGGGGCTTACATCAACCTTGTCGTGAAGTCGGGAGGTAACAGCTTTCACGGAACCCTATTGGCCGACTATGAGGGCAGCCGCTTCCAGAGCAGCAACGTCACCAGGGAACTGCTGGGCCGGGGCTACGCTCCGGGAAGCAACAAGTTCACGCGCTACACGGACCTCAATGGCGACGTCGGTGGTCCGATCAAGAAAGATAAGTTCTGGTTCTATTTCTCCCATCGCGACGAATACTCCGGTTTCTTCATACCTGGTTTCATCGACATGAAAACCCGTGAGCCGCAGGTCTATTACACCCTTCTGCGGGATCCGACTTTGAAGCTGACTTACCAGCTGACGAACAAAATGAAGCTCGAAAGCATGGTGCAGTTTGGTCTGAAACTGCAGCCGTATCGCGATGCTTCGCAGTTCGTTCCCGTCGAAGCGACGCAGAACCAGGCATCGTGGTCGGCGATCGGTCCGTCGTTGAAGTGGACGTATATCATCGGCCCGAAGATGACGATGGACCTGTCGGTCAACCGCTGGGGCTTCTGGTGGCCGAGCGACGCGCGAACCACGGATATCCGGAAGACGGACCAGACCACGACGAATACACGCGGCGCCTTTGCGGCAAACTATCAGCGGCCGATCCGCTGGTCCCAGGTCGGCAACTGGAGCTATTTCAAAAACATCGGCGGGAAGAACAACGAGATCAAGGCGGGTTTCACCACGTGGTGGGACAAGGCGTACCTGATCACGTTCGGTTATCCAAATCAGGAAGTATACCGGTACCGCAGCCTTCCCGGTGAAACCGACTATTTCCTCCACCCGAACTCCGTTGTCGTTTACGACTATCCGACGTTCGTATCGAGCGGCACGATCTACCGTTCCTTTTTCCTGAACGACAAGATCACGGCCAGCCGCAAACTGACCATAAATGCCGGGATCCGCTTCGATCACAATTCGTCATGGCTGCCGGTACAGGGCAATCCGGGAACAGGGCCGTGGTCCACGAAGCTGATCTATCCGGAACGGCGCGACTTCCCCGTCTACAATCGTTTTGTTCCGCGGGCGTCGTTCGTTTACGACTTCACCGGCACCGGCAAACTCGCCTTAAAGGCCAGCTATGGCCAGTACGTCAACTCCGGTCCGACCGCCAGCAGTGTCAACCCGGCAAGTGCGACAACCTGGACCTACAACAACTGGGACGGCTCCATTCCATATAAGCCGGTCGCGGCCAATCTGGCGTCCATCAGCGGCGGCAACGGAGACCGGACCCTCGACCCCAGCCTCAAAGGCGGCATCGTGCACGAGTACACGGCAGGACTGGAAACGAGCCTGATGCGTGATTACAACATTCGATTCAATTTCATCCGGAAAGAGGAAATCGGAGGGGCCAAGACACTCGATCTGGCGCAACCGTACTCGTCGTATACCGACTTCCGGTCAGCGGTCGATCCGGGCCGCGACAACGTTGTGGGCACATCCGACGACGGCGTCATGTACGCCTGGTCGGTTCCCGCATCGTACCCGACGTTTGGCAAGATCATCTCGCGCCAGACCCAGGTCAGGGATAAAGA
>JAHFTY010000244.1 GCA_023265365.1 Acidobacteriota bacterium | reverse complement strand
TGGCCCGTTCGCCATCCGGAATCGCAGCCACCGGAAAGTCGCGTCTCAATCGCCGGCCGAGAGCTTTCAGAATCCGCGGTTGAGACACGACGAGATACGGTTTGCGCAGCCCGGCGCCGTCGAGATGTTCGCTCAGATTGTCGAGGAGTCCGGAACCCACTCGGATCTCATAGGAACCTTGGGAGAGTTGGACTGAAACTGATCGCATACGAAAAAAGGGCCGCAGTCTCTTGAACTGCGGCCCTTGGATTGTACGTCTTTATGCGCTGCCAGACCGGAAATGAATTGGATAGATCAGCTAGCGATCCTGTTTCGCAGCCATCGCCTTTCTCGCTTTTTCAGCGAGAGACTTTGCGTCGGGCATCAGTTCCAGCGCTTTGTTGATCTGCGGATCGCCGTCCAGAAGGACCCGGGCGGCTTCGGTCACACCAAGCCGGTTGTAGATGATCTCGTAGCGAATGGCGCGCTTCAGGTAATCCTTGTTCTCCTGAATGTCCTTCTCCGTGAACCCGACATTACGCTTCGCGAGGTGCTCCTTGAACTGATCGAGCAGGACATCGGTGACCGCAAAACTCGGGTCGACAGGAGGATTCTTCGCAAGAAAATCGCGGCCAAACGTGAAGAAGACGAAGTGGCGGGCCATCGATTCCTGGAAGTCATTGGATTTCGGTGTCTGCACCACGTAGTCCGGTGTGATGCCGCCGCCACCGTAAACGACGCTGCCGAGATCCGAGTACTTGATGTCGTCCTTTTTTGCGGGTTCGTCGCGATGGTTGTAATAGTCGAACTGCGAAATGTGCGAGTAGTCGCGCTGAATCAGCCGGCCACTCGGCGTGTACCACTTCTGGGTCGTGAGGGCCAGGCCGGCGTTTTTCTGCAGCGGATAGACCGATTGGACCAGACCTTTGCCGAAGCTGGTTTCACCGACGACGATGGCGCGATCGTGATCCTGCAAGGCCCCCGACACAATTTCCGAAGCGCTGGCGCTGTTCTGATTGATGAGCACGACGACCGGATAAAGGTTGTCCTGATTGATGCGCGACGAACTCACCGGCCGGTTCGATCCCCGGGCGCGTCCGCGCGTCTCGACGATCATCTGGCCCTTCTGCAGGAACGTTTCGCTGATTTCGATGGCTTCGGTCAGCAGTCCGCCGGGGTTGCCACGGAGGTCGAAAATCAGGCCATCCATGTTCTTATAGTCGAGCTTTTTCAACGCGTCGCGCAGCTCCTGTCCACTGGTCTCGGCGAAGCTGTCCAGCTTGATGTAGCCGATCTTCGGCTTGATCGAGAAGGCATTGTTGATGGTGTATTTTGCGATCTCGTCCCGAATCACCGACAACTCCAGGGGCTCGTCCGCTCCCGGCCGGATGATCTTGATCTTCACCGAGGTGCCGCGGGGTCCCTTGAGTTTGGAGACCACTTCATTGAGTTCGAGCTTCTCAGTGGATTCGCCGTTGACGTGGCTGATGACATCACCCACCTTCAGGCCAACCTTTTCAGCGGGTGAACCCGGAAACGGCGGCGAAACGACCGTCACCTTGCCGAACCGAGTGGTCACCGTGATTCCCAGGCCGAAGTACTTGCCGCGCTGGTCTTCTCGAAGGGACGTAAACTCTTTGGGAGTAAAGAACTTGGAGTGGGGATCCAGCGTTCGAAGCATCCCCTCGATCGACCCGTAAACAGCTTTGTCGGAGTCGACAGCAGTGGCGTAATTCTCTTCAACGAGTCCGAGCAGCTGCGAAAAAAGCTGCAACGAAGCGTTATAGTCTTCGCCCGGTTCCTTCGTGGTCGCCTGAACCTGATTGCCGAAGAATCCGCCAAGAATGGCGGAAACCATAAGCACCACCACGAAGCAAAAGATCGCGCGTGACGGTCGCAATTTCATCAATTTTCCTTTCGCGGACAAACTTTTTGGATTATAGCGCGGCGGCAAATCCCGGCCCCGAATTATTTAGACTGGTGCTATCATAAAACGCGTTTTTTAAATGGAGGATCCCTATGGGACAACTCGGTGTTTCCGAACTTATCATCATCTTTATCATTGCCCTTCTCGTATTCGGCCCTAAGAAGCTTCCCGAACTCGGCAAATCCCTCGGCAAAGGTCTGAAAGAATTCAAGAAAGCCACGGATGACCTGAAATCCAACTGGGACGAGCAAATCAAGGACGTTGAACGGTCCGTGGACGACGTGAAGTCAACCGTCAATGACGCGACCAAGGACATCACACGCGACATGGCGGCAGACTTCTACGCCGAATACGATGCCCCGAAGCCCCCGGCCGAAGCTCCGCCGCCGGCTGAAGTTCCGCCCCCTGCCCAGGACGACACTTCCCACAAAGAAGTTCACCAGGCCTAAATGGGCGTAGGAACCGAACCCGATCCGATCAGCGAAGCGCATGAAGAGATACGCGGCCAGATGTCGTTCCTCGATCACCTCGAGGAGCTTCGGCGCCGTATTCTCCATGCCTTAATTGCGGTCGGCGTCTCTTTCGTCATCTGCTGGGAATTTTCCGACAGGCTTTTCACCATTGTCGCCCGGCCTATCATCTCCACGATCGGCGAACTCAATTTCATGACGCCGACGGAACCGTTCAATCTTCTCGTCAAGATCTCGCTCGTTGCGGCCTTGTTCCTTTCCGCGCCGTTCATCATGGCCCAGGTGTGGTTGTTCATCGCGCCGGGCTTGTACAAGCGGGAACGGCGCTATGCGCTGCCATTCATTATCTCGTCGAGCCTGCTGTTCGTTGTCGGCGGTCTCTTCGGCTATTTCGTCGCATTTCCATTTGCGGTTCGGTTCCTCATATCGTTCGGCCAAAACCTGAAGATGAAACCGGTGATCAACGCGGCGGAGTACTTCGACCTGATGTTGACCGTCGAACTGGCGCTTGGAATCATCTTCGAAATCCCGGCCTTGATTTTCGTGCTCTCTCGAATCGGCCTGGTGAGTGGCGGGTTCCTTCTGAGGAACACGAAGTATGCCGTTCTCCTATCGGCGGTCGTGGCGGCCATCATCACGCCGACAAGCGACATCCCGAACATGATGATCATCATGGTGCCGATGCTGATGCTTTACCTGCTTGGCGTGGTCGTCGCGTTCATCTTCGGAAAGAAACGCAAGGAAGATTGATCTACGGACTCGCGCGCTTGTCGATTTCGGGAAGCGCAGCATAAAGGACATCGCCGACAACCTTGAGACTGCGGGCGCTCGTCTTGTCGAGCGTGTCGCCGGCGGTGTGCCAGTAAGGGTAGTCAAAGTCGATAAGGTCGACGGCTGGAATGCCCGCCTTCAAAAAAGGCACGTGGTCGTCTTCGATCGCGATCGAATCGGTCAAAAACTCCCGGTTGTATCCCATCGCGTGGGCCGAATTCCAGATGGTGCTGGTCAGCCATGACGTGGATCCCGACTCCTGCTTGATGTTGAGGTTCCTGTCGCCGATCATGTCGACAAGAATAAGCGCTTTCAGATTCCTCAAGCCGCCGGCCCGGTACCGCCGATCCAGATCAAAGCGGCTGCCGTAGACGCTGTCGTCCGCGGTCCATTCGACAACGGCCTCTTCGCCGTCGAAAAAAATGAATTCAAGCGTGTTGTTGAGCTTCATTCCCGAGGTCGCCCGCACAAATTCCAAAAGCCATGCTGCACTGGACCCGCCGTCGCTGGCGCCTTCGAAACGGATGCTGTCGAATCGTTTGGTATCGTAATGGCCGGTCACGGCAATGATTGTGGAACTACTGCCCGCACGTGATGCCCGGATATTCGCCATCTTGACGGGACCTCTGGGCGTCCGCGCTTCGAACTCGTCGAGCGCGGGGGCCAGGCCGGCCTTTTTCAATTCATCGATGATGTAAGCGCGCGTCCGGCCGATCGCTTCGCTGCCGGAAGGGCGAGGACCAAACCCGACGATTGTTTTTAGATCCTCAAACGCACGATCTCCGTCAAAAGGGGTTTCCTTTGGCGTTGGCTGGGCGGCTTTCCCCGCCGATCCGCTCTGAATCCCGTAAGCGCCGGCCAAAGCCAGAACGAGCGCGGCGACAACGAGAATCCAGAGCAGACTGCCCCGTTCCGCCGATTTCTTCTGCGTTTGCTTCTGTTTTCTTTTCATTTCCGTCAGATTTTCGCATCAATCGTGACTCGATGCTATTCTGAATTCGACTTCGATGGAGGTGTGACATGGAACGTTTTTCAAAATCCCTGATGGCTGGAGTCTTTATCGCCGGCGCCGCGGTTGGCGCAGCAGCCGCCCTGCTTTATGCCCCGAAATCCGGCGCCCAGACCCGGAAGGATCTGCGCAAGTTCTCGAAACGCACGGTCGACAAAATCGATGATCTGCAGAACGATGTTCGCGGCCAGATTACGGATTGGGTCGAAGATGTCAGTGGCGTGATCGAGGATGGGAAGAGCCGCCTGAAGAAGATGATCCAAACGGCCTAAATGGACGGTAAGGGGTTCGAACCCTCGGCCTCGGCGTTGCGAACGCCGCGCTCTCCCAGCTGAGCTAACCGCCCAAAATGCAGAAGTCGATTAGAACATCCAGCCGATCCGGGTGTCAACGAGGCGGATGTGGAAACGGCCACCCCGCCGCTTCGCGGCACCCATCCTACGCCGGATCACTTCGCTCGAAACGTGCGGGGTGGTTTTCATTCCTTCGGCGGTCTCTTCGAAAATTTTTCGTACAGGTCCGTGTGTTTGTTTTTCAGCGAGACGGGCTTTCCGTTGACGAAAAGGTGCTTCACATGGCTCGTCATCTCCAGCGGATCGCCGTCTGAAAGAACGATGTTGCCGACCTTCCCTTCCGAAATCGTTCCCACCTGATCGGAAATGTTGAGAATCTGCGCCGGATACAGGGTCAGCGCCTTGAGCGCCTCCTCTTTTGGAAGGCCATAGGCCGCGGCCATGCCGGCTTCCCACGGCAGATTCCTTACGCTGGACGCGCCGCCCGCGGTGAAAGCGAATTTCACGCCCGCTTTCGATAGAACCGCGGCAGTCGTGTAATTCACGTCGTAGGGTTCGTCGTTATCGGGCTGACCGAGCGTTCCGCCGAGTAGAACAGGAACGTTCTTCTGCTTCAGCAGGTCCACGACTTTCCACGCCTCCGTGCAACCGCTGAGAATCGGCTTCAGCTTGAACTCATCCGAGACTTCGAGAGCCGCCTTGATCTCGGCGGCGCTATTCACGTTGAACACGACCGGCATCTGGCCCTTCACGACCGGGACCAGTGCCGCGAGCACCAGATTGGGTTCCGTATTGACCCTGGCGTCCAGCAGCTTCGAGAAAGCCTGGGCGTCGCGGAGCGTCTTGCGGATAAGGTCGATCCGGTTCTTCCATCCGTCCTGCCCGGCCGTCCGTTGCTGATTGGAATCGCCCGGCCCGATGCGGGGCTCTCGCGGAAAGTTGACGATCATCGCGGCGGAGTCTTTGAGGAGCATGTCCTTTGTGACCCATCCGTCCAGGTTCAAAACGGCGCCCTGGCCCGCAAACAGCCCGCCGCCCGGGGCGCTCATCACCGTGGTCACCCCATTCTCACGCGTGATGTCGACGTGTTCGCTGAGCGCATTCACGGCGGCGGACGCCCGGATATGGGGATTGAAGTCGCCCATTTCCGAAACGTCGGAGGGTGGCCCCGACCGAGCCGATTTCGGTCAATCCCATCGACGTGTTCGGGTCAATCATGCCCGGATAGGCGGTCAGGCCCTTTCCTTCGATGATGCCCGCTCCTTTGGGAATCGGAATGTTCGGGCCTACCGCCGAGATCTTTCCGTCCTGAATAATGATGTTCCCGTTTGGAATCGTCTTCCCGTCGCCGGTCACGATCTTCACATTCCTGACAGCGAAGGTCTGCGCCCATGCTGCACTCGAAAAAAGCTGTACTGCCAGAAGGGCGACTCCGAAATTCGAAATCCGCAATCCGCAATTCCTTCTCATTGTTGTGAACTCCCTGCCGGACGCGCCTTCAGGTCTTCGGCGCGATCGAAGTAGATCTGGCCCTCGATCATGGTCATTTCGACCATGGTGTAGGAACTCAACGGATGTTCGTTGAAAATGGCAATGTCCGCATCCTTGCCCACTTCGAGGCTCCCGACCCGCTGGTCGATGCGGAGCTGTTTGGCAGGATTGATGGTGATCCATTTCAACGCGTCGTCTTCGGTGATCTCACCGGGCTTCATGTAGTGATAAGCGCGCCCGGCTTCCTGGTACAGGCGGCGCACTCGTTCGTCGCTGTCCGAGTTAATGGAGACGTTGATGCCGGCCCTGGTCATCATTCCTGCGTTCTGGGGAATGGCGTCCCAGGCCTCGTACTTGTATCCCCACATATCGGCAAAAGTGGAAGCCGATGCGCCGTGAGCCAGGATCTCCCTGGATACCTTGTATCCCTCGAGCACGTGCTGCAACACTCCGACCTTGAACCCGAACTCATCGGCAATGTTCAGGATCATGACGATTTCAGGCGAGACGTACGAATGAACATTGACGATGATCCTGCCCTGAAGAATTTCTGCGAGCGCTTCCAGCTTGAGGTCTCTTCGCGGCGGAACCACGTTCCGGCCGCGAGCTTTCT
>JAHFTY010000099.1:9760-17022 GCA_023265365.1 Acidobacteriota bacterium | reverse complement strand
CGAATCGTCGAAAGCGGCGAACCGTTCACCTTCGAGTTCGCGCGCAACACGTCCGACCTCGAACGCGGCGACAGCGTCCTTATTCATTCCGGCAGGATTTCGAGCACCGCCTCGTATCACGGTTACGTCAAGGAGATCGAACCGCAGCGCGTCCGCGTTTCCATTCCGTTGAAGAACATTGCGCCGGATCTGTTCGCCGGCCAGGAATGGACGCTGGACCGGTTTCCGAGCGACGTCACATCCGAGGCCAGCCACACGGCGCTGTACGACTTTCTCGTGTCGCCGAACGACAACCGGAAAAAAGCGATCCTGGGCCTGGCCGCTGCGGGCGCCGCAGGCATTTCGGATTATCAAAGCGACGCGCTCAATGAAAGCCAGGCCGAAGCGGTCCGGCGGTCGATCTCATGCGAAACGTATCACCTGATCTGGGGGCCGCCCGGAACGGGGAAGACGCGCGTGATCCCTGAAATCGTCAGGAAGATATCGGGCAAGATACTGCTGGGAGCCTTCACGAACACCGCCGTCGACAAGATGCTTCTGGCTCTGCTCGACGTGGATGCCGGCGCGCGTTTCCTCCGTTTCGGGCGCTCGGCCGAATGCCCGGAGCTTTCCGCGCGGCTTTCCGCACAGGGCTGCGACCCGGCGGACTATTTCTCCGATGACCTGGCACGAAAGCTCGGCTCCGTCGCCCGGTTGAAAGCGGCGTTCGCGGAGACCGCCGTTTTCGCGGCGACGGCTCATCGCGCGTCGACCACGCCGTTCCTGCGTACGCGTTCGTTCGAGATGGCGATAGTGGACGAGGCCGGACAACTGACCGAGCCGCTCACTCTCGGTCTGATTCTGAGAGCGCGCCGGTTCGTGCTGATCGGCGACGACCGCCAGCTTCCGCCGGTGGTGCGGACCCGTACGCTCTCGCATTCGACGTTCGAGCGCCTGAAGCGGCTTGCCGAGCGCGGCGGTCTGCCCACGCTGACCATGCTCGACGTTCAATACCGGATGCATCCGGACATCATGGAGGTGTCGAACCGCCTTTTTTACGACGGACGTCTCCGCGCCGGCGTCAGCGCCGGCGAGCGGACGCCGCCGGATGGGATGCCGGTCCTGTTCATTCCGGCCGACGCCGGCCGCGGCGCGGACGAGCGGAACAACGAACGCGAAGCGGAGGTTGTGGAGGAACTCGTGCGCGGCTTCATTCGCGATCATCGCGTGCCGCCCGAAACCATCGGTGTGGTTTCGCCGTTCCGCGCACAGGTCGTCCTGCTGCGGCAGAGGCTCGCCGGCACAGGAGTTTCGGTCGATACCGTCGAACGCTTCCAGGGAGGCGAGCGGGACATCATGATCCTCTCCCTGGTCCGGTCCCGCGGCACCGGCTTCGTTTTCGACGAACGGCGGCTCAACGTCGCCATTACGCGCGCCCGCCGCAAACTGGTCTTCGTTGCGCATCCCGACCTTTTCCGTAATTCGAAGTACGCATGGATCTCCACCTTTACCGGAACGCTCAAGACCGCTGGCACGATCTGAAGCCGAGGGCCCGGGACCGGGGCGCCGTTCTGGCGGTTCAGGCCCTGACGCTGACCGAACTCGTCGAGAAACTCACGCCGGATGCGCCGTCCGCCACAGCCGGTCAACGCGTGGTGCTGGTGCGCCGCGCCGCCGCCCAGACCGGTGTTTCTTCACGGTATGCGTTTGACGCCCTTTCGGATCTGCAGAGCGCCGGCGTGCCGAACGACGACAACCTTCTTCCGTTCCTGGGACGGTACCGGCAACAACTGAAGACCGCGGGCCTGGCCGATCCTCACGACCGGTGCTGGATGGCGGCATCGCGAGTTGCGGAAGGCGTTCCGTGGCTCGAACGGTTCGAACGAGTGATTCTTCACGCGATCTACGACCTGAACGAGGCGGAGTTCGAACTCGTGCGAAACGTGATCGAAGCTCTGCCGGACGGAGGAACGGTCGAACTTTTCAACAGCACCGCCAACGTGAAGCCGACGCAATTCGCGGAATGGACGTGGCAGCGTTTCATCAAGGACGAATCGCTGGCGGAGCGCACCTTCCCGGATTTCTGCCGCCCGTCGAGCCCGAACAGCGAACTCCTCGAACGCCTCTTTGTCTTCGATTCGCCAAAACCACCGCTCGGCCCGAATTCCGCGCTGCGCGTCATCCAGGCGCCGAGCCGCTACCGCGAGATCGAGGCGATCGGATCCGCGATTTCGGATCTGCTCTCGCGCGGCGAAGCGGCGGGCGACATCGCGGTTGTGGTGCGCCACATTGAAACCTATGGCGAAATGATCGAGGACGTTTTCTCCCGGTACGCCATACCGCACCTGTTCGAGACCGGGGTTCCGTTGCTGCGGGTGCCGTTCATCAAGTACTGGTTCGCGCTTCTCGATCTGGTCACGAACGAACGTTCCCGGCATGCGCTTGCCCGGATCCTGTCGAGCGCGTATTTCGAACCCCGGCTTTCTCCGGGCATCGACGCGGAACAGGATCTTGCGGGTTTCGGCTACATCGATCGAAATTACCTGTCCGCATCGGATCTGGCGCGCCGCAAGGCGTCGCCCTGGACAGCGGAACTCGAGCATTTCGAATCTCGTCTCGACCGGCTCGAGTCCGGAACGGACACCGTTGCCGGCTACCTGGCGGAACTCAAACCGCCCCGCGGTCTGACGCCGCGCGATCGCCAGGCCTGGCGGCTGTTGAGCGAGGAACTGGCGTCGGCGGGCGGGCTGCTCGGTCCCGTTTCGTTCGAGGAATTCAGGTCTGTGGCGCTGGAGATCGCGGCCGTTCGGACCGTCGATCGCCTGGCCATGCATGTCTTTGCACCAGGCCTCTCCCGGGTGCGCGTCTCCGGCCCGGCGTCGCTGGGATACCGGACCTACAAGTGGCTGTTCGCCCCGGGCATTGCCGACGGCGAGTTTCCGGGGCGGTCTCCGGCGAATCCGGTGTTGCCGGACGAACTCGTCGAATCGATCAATGCCGCGATTCGTCCGCGCCGGATTCCGGCGTCGCGCGATCGAAACCGCCGGGAGCCGCTTTATCTGTTCATGATGCTGGACTCCGCGACCTCCCGCGTGACGCTCACCTTTCCAGCGGCCACTCTCGAAGGCGAGCCGATGGTCCCTTCGATTTACGTCGGTGAGATCGCCCGGCATTTCGACGCCGATCCGGTTGAACGCCTCCACCCGGAACTTCCCATCCGCGAACCCGGCGAGTACCTTCGGCGCGTGGCTGCAGAGTGGCGTCGCGGCACGGTCGACGACCGGGGCGCCGGCGAACTTCTCGGCATCGAACTCGTTCAGCGGGTCTGGCTCGAACAGCGCGGGCCGGCCCGTGGAGACGTTGGACGCGGCGTGGTGCAGACCGAACGCGCGTGGCATCCCAGCGAGTTGAACGCGCTGGCGGACTGTCCATTCGTCTTTCTTTCGCGCCATCGTCTTGGACTCCGTACCGAGGATCCGCCGGACTTCGAAGTGCCGGTGAAGGAACTCGGCAAACTCGCGCACGATGTGCTCCGCGAGTTCTACGGATCGCCGGTTCCGCCTTCGGAAGCCGCGGCGATGGAAAGGATGGAAGCCATCGTTCGAAGACGGCTCGCCGACGCGGACATCAGCGGCCAGGGCGCGTTCTCCGTTTTCGACCCGTCGCTCTGGAAGATCCGGCGGGCCCAGCTTGTCGCCGCCCTCCATCAATACGTCCGGTTCGCCGTCAAAGATGCGCTCGACGGATTCCAGACCCTGACCGAATACCTCGGCGACCCTCTTCCCCGCGCGCAACTCGGGACCATCACGCTGGGCGGCCGGCCGGACCATGTCGCGGTTCGGCGGATTGGCGGCCGCATCGAAGCGATTCGGGTGGACGACTTCAAGTACTCCGCCGCATCCAGCGCAACCGGCAAGCTGTTGAAGGATTCGTTCCAGATCCCGATCTATGCGTTTCTCGCGCTGCGGGCATTGGATGCCGGAGAGACGGTCCGGATGGATGGCCGCTACCTCCTGTTGAAGTCGCCGAGCACTCCGGTGGTGTCGCACGCCATCGACCCGAACGTGTTCGCCGAACTGGAATCCCGCATCGGCCTGCTCGTCGAGAAGGTGCGCGAGGGCCGCCTGCATCCGGAGCCGGCGGACCGCCAGGACTGTCCGACGTGCGATTACCGCCGCCTGTGCCGCCTTTACGGAGGATAGATGCCATTCGAGAAGAACACCGTTGTCTGGGCCAGCGCGGGGACCGGTAAAACCCGCAAGCTGGTCGAGGTGTATCTCGAACTGCTCGAATCGGGCGCCGATCCCATTCGCGTTGTGGCGGTCACCTTCACCGAAAAAGCCGCGGCCGAAATGCGCGAGCGCATCCGCTCCGCCATTTACAACCGGCTCGTCTCGATACCCGAAAAGGAACGCGGGCGCTGGATGCGCGTGCTTGCGGTTCTTCCGGCCGCGCCGATCTCGACCATTCACGGCTTCTGCGGATTGATTCTCCGTGAACACGGCCTTGCCCTGGGCATCGACCCGGGCTCTTCCATCTTGAACGAGCAGCGCAGCCTCGATCTCGCGCGCGAGTCCGTTGTCGAGACCCTTCGCACCGAAATCCGCTCCGGCGATGAAGGCATCACCCGGCTCTTCGGCGATTTCGGTTTGGACCGGCTCGTCGAAACCGTGGTGACCGCCGGCTACTGGCTCAACAGCCTTGGCAGGGATCCCGGATGGCTGATGGATCGCGTCGAGGCGCAGCAACAGTCGGCCGATGCCGTGTCGAAGGATCTCGCGGAGATCCTGGCCCGGTACGGCCGGGATTTCGAAGCGATCGGCGCGCTCGCGGACGATCTGGACGCAAAGAAGGCGAAACACCCTTTCAGGAAACGCGACGACCCGTCCGCCGTCCTTCCGCGCCTGGGCCAGATCGCCGGGGTGGAAACGTCGCGGCAGCTTTCGCGGCTGGTGATGCGCGCTTCCGAAAGATTTCAGTCGAAGAAGCGGGCGCTGAACGCGCTCGATTTCGACGATCTGTTGCTCGGGGCCCGCGACCTTCTTCAGCGATTCGAAGCGATCCGCGCGCATTACCAGGCTCATTTCCAGGCGCTGCTCGTCGACGAGTTCCAGGACACCGACGAGGTGCAGGCCGCGATCATCGAACTGCTCGCGCAGGATCCCACCGGCGAAAAGAGATTTGCGGAGCGTAAACTCATGGTGGTCGGCGATCCCAAACAATCCATCTATCGATTCCGCCGCGCCAGAGTGACCGTTTTCTTTCGCATGCTCGACGCCATCCTGAAAGACGGGGGCGTTCTGGAACACCTGAAGGAGAACCGGCGCTCCTCAACTCCGATCGCGGAGTTTTCGAACTCTTTGTGCGAGTCGATGATGGACGGCCGGGGCAAGGAAGAGTTGGCCGGCGATGTGGACCTGACGTACCGGATCAGGTTCTCGGCTGCCGACCGCCTCATCCCGAAATCGGAAGCGCCGTTTCTCGGCATCACATACGTCGCTGCCGGCGAGGATGCGAAGGCCGCCGCCGGACGGGGCATGGAGGCGGAAGCATTGGCGCGGCTCCTGAAGAAATGGAAATCGTCCGGCGCCATTCAGTCGTGGAGAGAAGTGGCCATGCTTTTCCGCGCCACCTCGAACATGGGGCTCTACATCGACGCGCTCGAAGCGCATGACATCCCCGTCTACGTCATCCAGGGCACGTACTTTTACCGCAAGACCGAAGTCTCGGATCTGATTGCGCTGCTCGAACTGATCCTTCATCCCGGCGACGCCCTGTTGCGCGCCACCGTTCTCAGTTCGTCGCTGGCCGGCCTTTCCTTCAAAGACCTTCTGGAAGGCCAGACTTCTCCGGCGCTCGATTCGATTTTGAAACCCTGGGTCGAAATGCGCGATCGCGCCACCGCGGCCGAGATTCTGGAAGATGTGATTCGCAGGACCGACTTCGACGTTGTCATGATGGCACAGCGTAACGGACCTCAGCGGGTGGCCAATATCGGAAAGCTGATCGAAATCACCCGCGATCTTGCAAGGCAGGGAACCACCGCGCTGGACGATGTCGTCGGGCACTTGCGTGACCGCGCGCACGATCCGTCGGTTCGGGAAGCGGAGGCGCAGATCGTGGACCAGGACGATGATGTGGTGCGGATTCTGACGGTACAGAAGGCGAAGGGACTGGAGTTCGACATCGTGATCGTGCCGGACCTCGCTGCCAAAACCGCGCGCGCGTCGGATAGCCGGACTTTCCTGAGCGACCGATGGGGCATTCTGGCCGGCGCCGCGTACGGATTGCATCGCAAGCCGCTTCCGAACGCGTTGATCATCGCCGCCAGGCATGAAGACGAAGATCAGCAGTTCGAAGAGGAAAAGCGGCTGCTCTATGTCGCCGTGACCCGCCCGAAGAAGATGCTCGTGCTGGGCGAAGGATTTGCCAAACACGGCGGCCCCTGGCTCGAGTGGGTTCGCCGGACGATCGAGCAGGCGCAGGAAGGCGCGATCGGCCGCGCCCGCGAGGGAAAGCCGGTCAAGGTCCGAGCGAAGGAGTTCACGATGGATGTCATGCCGGCGTCTTTACTGAACGTCCCCGAACAACTCCGCCTTTCGGTGAGCGCCGCCATGGTGGGAGGCGAAAGCGTCGTGGCACAGTTTCGCGAGCTGAAAGCGAAAGTGGAAACACGAGTCGAACGCCCGTCGAGCCTGGAGATGACCCCTTCCGACCTTTCCGCCCTCGGCGGATGCTTCCGCCACTTCCAGTTCACGCATATTCTCGCGGTTGACGAACCGGGACTCGAAGCGGCCGTCGATTCGCCGGCCATGCGGCTCGGCTCGCAGGCGCACAAGATCCTTGAGCTTGGGGTCCGGCCATCCGTCGAAGAACTGCCGGATCTTCACGCCGTCTTCGATTCGAACGACTGGAAGACTCTCGCCGCCGAATCGCCCGAACGTGAGGTGCCGTTCATGATGCACCTCGCCGCCGCGGGACGGGATTGCTGGGTTCGAGGCCGGATGGACGCCGTCGTTCCAGGCGAGGTCCCCCGCGTCATCGATTACAAATATGCGCGATGGCGGGAGGGCGGCGAGGAGTCGTATGACATGCAACTCACCGCGTACTGTCTGGCCGTCATGAAGAGCTTTGAGACTTCAAAGGCGATCGGCGAGCTCTGGTACTTGAGGTCTCCGATGAAAATCGTCAGGAGCGAATACACGCTCGTCTCCGCCGAATCGCGTCTGCGCAATCTGCTGGAACGCTACCTTGCCGCCGTGGAGACGAACGCGTGGCCGCAG
>JAHFTY010000099.1:0-9750 GCA_023265365.1 Acidobacteriota bacterium | reverse complement strand
TGTGGCTTCCGCCCCCAGTGTTTCGGGTGAAGAGCGCAGACCGCCCCTTGCTCCCCAAACCTCGACGAGGCACTGCTGTCCCAATGAAGCGGAATCGGGGAGAAGCGTTTTCCCCTCCTCGACGAGGAGGGGTGGCGCGAAGCGCCGGGGTGGTGCTGTTGAAGGAATTGATTTTGTTGAACGAACCGCCCCACCGCTTCGCGGCACCCCGCCTTGGCCAAGGCGGGGAAAAGCATCGCCCAACGTTTTTTCTCGCTTAGGGAATGTTGGATCCAAACCGACTTTTTGTGCAAAGCCCGCCTTGGCCAAGCTTGGCCAAGGCGAGGAAAAGGTTCTCGTCCTGCAAGACCATCGCGCATTTCCGGCAGAACCAAAACCATAAGGGGTGGCGCGAAGCGCCGGCGTGGCGGGCCTGAGTCTCTCCCCCGGTGCACATCCTGGTTTAAACTTCTCCAATGCCGTATTGGATCAACGCACTTCTGTTTTCAACGCTCGTCGTGACCATACCGTTCGCGATGATCCTTCGCATTCTGTCTCAGCTTCCCAAAGCCCTCGCACTGTCCAACACGAAGTGGCCGAACGCCGTGAACGCGGTCATCATCATGCTGATTACGGCATATGTGGCGATGTTCATCCGCAGCACCTATTACATCCGAAGCAGCCCGCCGTCATCCATGGTGATGCTCTTCATCATTGCCGCGATCGCGTACGGCTTCGGCTTGACGCTGATCCTCAGACAATACGCCGGCATCTATCCGGAATACCTCGTTGCCGTTGGCGCGGCGGGTCTGGGTATCCGTAAGATCGCCTACCGCAACATCGACGGTGTGGAAGAGATCTGGCATGGGCGCGGCGAGACGCGTCTCCGGATTCACACGATCCATGGGAACCGTTTTCCGTTCACGCTGCCCACGCGATCGGTCCTGCTTTTACACGAGCGATTGGCCGCCTCCCAGCCTCCGGAGTAGCCCGGGGCGTGTGCTAATCTGTCTTGCGTGGAACATACCATCGTCCAATACACGCTCGAGGCGGGCGCGCTGGAAATCGAGTACATCGAAGAGCACTTTCGCGAATTTCGCGAAAAGAAGACCGCCGTGGAGATCGCCGAGCGGCTCCGGGACCGCGAGCATCTGATTTTGCTTTCAATGGCTCCGGTCCTGGGCGAAGACGGCGAGGTCATTCCGGTCGCCTACAAAATCGGCCATGAACTGCGGTCGACCGAAACCGACATTCAGTTGATCGACCTTGTCGGTCAGATCAGGGACGTGGTCGCGTTCGACAACCGGAAAGTCTTCTATAGCTGGATCGGCGGCACGCGCGAAGAGTGGCGTGGGCAGGGCCATTACCGGGCGCTGACGGAGCAACAGGAAGAGTGGGCTCACGCAAACGGGTATGACGAACTGGTGGTGAAGACCAAGAACAAGTACTACGCGATGCGGGGAACGCTCGATCATCTCCGTTTCGACGTCGTCAAATTTCAGCGGCATCTCACGGACAACCGGGAATCCAAGGTTTATCTCAGCAAGAGAATCGGTTCGGATGTCCTCAGGGAGCACCGCACCACCCGGTCCGTGGTCGAAGCGGCCTAGCGCGAGTGGGATGTCGTTCGGGACCTTGGATGACCCCGTCTTCCATATATAAGGAGCATGCCGCCGGTTCATTGGGACAAGCTGTTCGTTTTCACCGTGCATCCTTTCGAGATCTTCCTCCGCGGGACTTTCGTCTATCTGCTGGTTTTCGTTCTCATGCGGATTCTGCGCCGCGAACCCGGAGGGATGGGCCTCGCCGATCTCCTGGTCATCGTGCTCATCGCGGACGCTTCCCAGAACGCCATGGCGAGCGACTACACTTCCGTGCTCGACGGAACCGTACTGGTCATGACGATTGTGTTCTGGAACTATGCCTTCGACTGGCTCTCGTTGCGATCGGCATGGATCGAGGAATTCACCTACCCCGATGCCGTGCCGCTCATTCGAGACGGGCGTCTGATTCGCGGAAACCTCCACTCCCAGCTCATCACCCGGAAGCAGTTGCTGAGCGTTCTCAGGGAACATGGCGTCGCGCACATTTCAAGAGTGCGGGCGGCGTACATGGAAGGGAATGGGCGTGTCAGCGTGATCACGGTCGATGAGAAATACGACGACAGCGCAGACGACGCGACGATCGGCTAGTGGATTTCGAACCTGGGAAGTGCCCGAGAAGGCGTTTCGCCATTCCGAAATCCGAAATCCGAAGTTTCTAGTATCCGGCCCGCGCATCGCACCGGTTGATCAACGTTTCGCCCCGCTGGTACCTGCGCAGATTTTCGGTGAACAGGCCGGTCACATCATCCCAGTGCGATTTCCGGAAGCCGGCGCTGTGCGGGCTGATGACGACATTCGGCAGGGACCACAACGGACTCGATGGTTCCAGCGGTTCCCGATCGAACACGTCCAGCACCGCGCCGCCAAGCCGGCCGCTCCCCAACGCATCGATCATGGACGCCTCGTCCACGATCTGGCCGCGAGCCACGTTCACGAGAACGGCGCCGGGGTTCAGCAGCCGCAGTTCTTCATCGCCGATCATCCGCCGGGTTCCGGAGACGAAGGGCGCCGCAATGACAAGAATGTCGCAGCCGGCCAGGACGTCGTGAAGGCGGTCCGGCCCCACCACGCGATCCACGAATGCGGGTTTGTCGCGGCCGGGATTACCTCTCACCCCTGCCACGCGGATCCCAAAAGCAGCCGCACGGCGCGCGACTTCAGTGCCGATCGTTCCCAGGCCGACAATCGTCATCGAGCGTCCGTACAGCATCCATGGCCAGCCGGTGTCGCAAAGTTCGGCCTGGATCCAACGCTTTTCGCGCTGGGCGGCAAGCGTGAGATCGGTGCGTCGCGCCAGCACGAGCAGTCCTGCCATCACCTGTTCCGCGATCGGAACAGCCTGTACGCCGCGCGAGTTGGTCAGAAGGATGCCGTGTTCCGCCAGCTCTCGAAGCGGCAACAGTCCTTCGACCGCCGCCGCCGACGAATGCACCCAGCGCAGCTTTTTCGCATGTTCGACCATGGCCGGAGTCAGCCGGGAGCTGAACGACACCTCCACATCCGGAATGGACTGAAACACGCCCGCTTCCGTCGATTCATGCAGGAAATCGATTTCGGGAAATCGTTCGCGGAGCTTCGCGACCTGGCGTTCGGGGATATTCCAGGCTTTCACGCCAAACCAGGCAATGTAGATCAAAACCTTCATTCGCGGACTAATGGGACATCGCGTAAATCAGATAGTTGGCGCCGAGTTCGAGGGAAGTGACGGCGTCATGCATGGAAGCCTCGCCCCGGTCCAGCCACTCCCACATTTCACTGAGGTCGTTATTGTAGTTCACGACCATCTGGACGTTACCCTTCTCGTCAGTCAGTGCCCAGAACTCGATCGGTTCATAGCCGTAGGGCGGCGGGTACTGGAGCGAATCGATGTCATAGAAGGTGTGAAAGATCTCGTTCGTGATGTCGAGCGGAACGAGTTCGCGGTCGGGATAAAGCTTCTTCAACTGGAAGCGGAGGTTCTGAAAGTCGCGGCCCCCGCGGAAATCGTCAACCATGATGAATCCGCCGCGATCGAGGTACTCCTTCAGATTCAAGACGTCGTTTGGCTGAAGATCCAGGTATCCCGGCTCACAAAGGTAAGCGAAGGGAAACTTGAAAAGGTCCTTACTGTCGATATCCACGATCCGATACGACTCCCGCGTCGTGTGGACCTTCGTGACCCGTTGAACGAAGTCCGGAAACATCTCGTCGCCATAGGGGTAATCGTGGTGCCACGGCAGTTCGCGGTTAAACCTTCCCGGCATCATGTGATACCGGATTCGCGCGTAAACGAACCCGGACGCCTCCGGCTCGGATCCATTCGACGACCCGCTGGCGGACAGGAGGATCACCACGAGTATGGCGGCCGGCATCTTCTTCATCGCGTGCCAAGGATAGACCACCACGGCGCTTCGCGCCAGTGGCGCGAAGCGCCTAAAGCGCCTATAGGCAGCATTCTCATGACGCGAGACGCATTCTACTTTGTGAAAGGCCGGGTGTGGTTCTATATTCTGGCTCCAACAGGAGGAAACACCATGTGGAGCCGACGTTCGTTTCTTCGCCTGGCCGGCAGCGCGACCGGCGCGGCGTTTGCCATGCGTTCATACGGGATCGCGGAAGTGGAAGCCGCCACGGCCGCGGTTGCCGAGCGCACCCCGGAAGAGGTCGCAGCCGACGAGTCCTACTGGCGGGAGATTCAATTCGCGTTCACGCTCGATCGCACGCTGATCAACCTCAACAACGGCAACCAGTGCCCGTCGCCGGCGGTCGTGCACGAAGCGTGCAAGCGGTATATGGACTGGTCCAATCAGGCGCCGGTCTATCACCGCGGGATGATCGAACGGAATATCGAGATGGCGCGCCGCCGCCTTGCCAACGAGTTCGGCGCCGATCCGGAAGAGATCGCCATCACGCGCAATGCGAGCGAATCGCTCCAGATCGCGCAGATGGGACTCGACCTCAAGCCCGGCGACGAAATCCTCACCACCGAGCAGGACTACGGGCGCATGCTCACCACCTGGGATCAGCGTGCGCGGCGGGACAAGATCAAGGTGACCCGCATCGATTTTCCGTGTCCGACGACCCAGGCCGACCTGCTGAAACGATTTGAAACGGCCATCACGCTGCAGACGAAGGTGCTCCACTTCTGCCACATTACGAATCAGTCCGGCCAACTCTTCCCCGTTCGCGACCTCTCCCGCCTGGCCCGGCAGCGCGGCATCGTGACCATCGTCGACGGAGCCCATGCGATGGGACATTTCCCTTACAAGCTCCGCGATCTCGAAATGGACTACTACGGAGTCAGTCTCCACAAGTGGCTGCTGGCGCCGCTCGGCACCGGACTGCTCTATGTGCGCCGGGACCGCATCGCGCAAACGTGGCCGTTGCAGGCGGCTCCCGAACGTCGTGACACGGACATCCGCAAGTTCGAAGAGATCGGTACGAGTCCCGCAGCCACGAAGGCCGCGATCAATGAAGCGATCGCGTTCCAGCAGGCCATCGGCATCGAACGCAAGGCCGCGCGACTGCGCTACCTGACGCTCCGGTGGGCGAATGAGCTGAAGAAGAGTCCGCGAATCCGGCTGCACTCGAGTTTGGAGCCCGGACAGACGTGGGGGTTGGCGGTCGTTTCCATCGAAGGCGTCGATTCGAACAAGCTCGTCACCCACCTGATGGACAAACATCGAATCATCGTCACGGCGGTCGGCCACGAGAACATCAAGGATCCGAAGATGAGCTATCGCGGATTGCGGATCACACCGAACATCTACACGCCGCTGGAAGAAATCGACACGTTTGTCGAAGCCATGCTCGCGGTGGCCAAGAACGGTCTCCCCGCCTGATTCGCGGCCGACAGGCGCGACGAGGCACTGCTGTCTCAATGGAGACGAAATCGAGGAGAAGCGTTTTGCCGACTTCTCCGGCGTAGGCTCTACCAGCTCGTCGGCGTCCATAAGGCGAGATCGATGGAAAAGCATTTTCCCCTCCTCGACGAGGAGGGGTGGCGCGAAGCGCCGGGGTGGTGCTGTTCAAGAAATCGATTTTGTTGAACGAACCGCCCCGCCGCTTCGCGGCACCCCGCCTTGGCCAAGGCGGGGAAACCTTCATGCAGGAAACCCTTTCTTCGCAGGCAAAGCCGGAGCCTCAGCCGCGGCCCCGTTTGAACCTGGCATCATATGCCGATGAAAAAAGATCTCGATGCGCTGCAGGGAACCTGGACGGTCACTGCTTTGAAACTGGACGGCCGGAAGATGTCCGCCGGGATGCTCGCAGGCGCTACTGTCGTTGTGAAGGGAAACCGTTTCACGAGCAACGGCATGAGCGCCGTATACAAAGGGACGCTTGAGCTGAATACCTCGACCAGGCCGCATCGACTCGATATGAAATTCGACGCGGGCCCCGAAAAAGGGAATACCAATCTCGCCATCTACAAACTCGACGGCGACACGTGGACCATGTGCATCGCCACGCGCGGCACAAAGCGCCCGTCGGGCTTCGAATCGAAGCCGGAGACCGGCGTCGCGCTCGAAACGCTGACTCGAGGCAAGGTTTCGAAACCTGCGAAGAAGGCCGGGCCCCCGAAAAAGACTCCCGCTTTTCCCGTTACCGAATTCGAGGGCGAGTGGAAGCTGGTGTCGGCGGTGATGGATGGGAAGCCGATGGAGGAGTCTCTGGTGCAGTGGGTGAGACGGGTGACCAGCGGCAACGAGACGAGAGTGCTCGCCGGTCCGCAGGTGATGTTAGAAGTGGTGTTCACGCACGATTCTTCGGCATCGCCCAAAACGATCGACTACCTCAACACCGCGGGTTCCAACAATGGGAAGTCGCAACTCGGAATCTACAAGAACGAATCGGGCATTCTGACGTTCTGCCTCGCGGCGCCGGGCAAGCCCCGCCCGAAGACGTTTGAATCCGTGCCCGGCGACCGGCGCACACTCACGGTGTGGAGACAAAGTTGAATTCCCTTTGATGAAAACGGCTCGTCTGATGAATCCCATCCCCGGCGCATTGGGAACCACGCGCAAAGATTCGTGTTCTAATACCTACACTGGCCACTGCTTTCTCTAAAGTCGGCCGGCTCCGAGGAGGTTTGCTTTGGGAATACGTCTGCACGGCCGGATGGACGGCTACAACGCCGAGCGATTCCGGAAGGACGTCATGGCGGGAGTGATCGTCGGAATCGTGGCTTTGCCGCTGGCCATGGCGTTCGCGATTGCGAGTGGGGTTTCGCCGGACCATGGACTGTACACCGCGATCGTGGCGGGAGCGGCGATCTCGATCTTTGGCGGCTCGCGCGTTCAGATTGGCGGTCCGACCGGCGCGATGGTTGCGATTCTGTCGGTCGTGGTTCTGCAGTACGGTTTGAACAACCTGTTTCTCGCGGGGATGGTCGCGGGAATCATGCTCATCCTCATGGGTGTGCTGAGAGCCGGCGCGTTGATCCGGTTCATCCCGTTTCCGGTCACGACGGGTTTTACATCGGGCATCGCCGTCATCATCTTCTCCGGACAGATCAACAATTTTTTTGGATTGACCGGGCTTCCGGCTCACGAGCAGTTTCATCTGAACCTTAAAGAATCGTTGACGCATCTTTCCGGCATGAATCCTTATGCCGTGGCGACGGCCTTCATTGCGCTCGCGGGAATCCTGATGACGCCGCGCATCACGAAAGTGATTCCGGGATCCCTTGCCGGAATGCTCGGGGCGACCGTCGCGGTGAGCCTTGCAGGTTGGAGTGTGGAGACCATCGGCAGCAGATTCGGCGGGATTCCGCGGACACTGCCGCTGCCTTCACTGCCGCACATTTCGTTTTCGTCGTTGCTGTTCGTGCTGCGGCCCGCGTTCACGATTGCGGTGCTGGGTGCAGTGGAGAGCCTGCTGTCATGCGTTGTTGCGGATGCGAAGTGCGGCGATCGTCATGATTCGAACAGGGAGTTGATCGGTCAGGGCATCGCAAATTGTCTGGCCTCGGTTTTTGGAGGCGTTCCCGCAACCGGCGCGATCGCCCGCACCGCGACGAATATTCGAAGCGGCGGATCGAGTCCCGTGGCCGGGGTGGTGCATGCGTTCACGCTTCTTGTGATCATGATGCTGTTCGCGCCTTCCGCAAGCCGGGTGCCGCTCGCCGGCCTGGCGCCGGTCCTGATGGTGGTGGCCTACAACATGTCAGAGGTCCATCAGATAAAGCACATTCTCAAGGGGACAAGGAGCGACATCGTCGTTCTGGCGATCACGTTTTTCCTCACGGTGTTCGCGGACCTGACGGTCGCCGTCGAGTTTGGACTGCTGATGGCGGCCGTCCTCTTCGTCAAGAGAATGAGCGATATTCACCGCATCGAGAAGGTCCTGCCGGATACGTCCGATCCCCGGAAGAAAGTCCGGGCCATCCACGACGAACACAACGATTGCCCGCAGGTGACGATCCTGAACGTCGAGGGCGCGCTGTTCTTCGGCGCGGCGACGAAGTTCGAGCAGGAAGTCCTCTCGCACCTTCCGCTGATCCGCATGCTGATCATCCGGATGGCGCGCGTTCCCGTGATTGACGCGACCGGCGAGCGCGCGCTGCTCACCATCGCGGATGCGTGCCGGAAGAATCATGTCCGCATGATGATCACCGGCCTCCAGGAGCAGCCGATCGAGGTATTGGAATCGACGGGATTGCTCGACAGAATCGGCCGGCACAATGTGTTTAAGAGGACGGGGCCGGCGATCGACTTCGCGATATCGACCATGGATCTGGGGATCTGTTCAGCCTGCCCGTTCAGCGCATTTCGCGAGTGTCCGGACCTGAAACAGCGCGGCATCCTGGAAACGGCGGAAGCCCGGCGCGAATGAAGTTGGATCACGGCGCGAGGGGACCCGCCATATCCGCGAGGATGCAGGCCGGGACCGCGAACGAGGCGATCGGGCTGCTAGACTACAGCGATGGCGCGAACACTGGATACTGCAATTGCGAAACTTGAAAGCCTGCCAGCCGAGGAGCAGGACCGCGTCGCACGCTGGTTGCTTGACGAGCTTCACGACGAAGAGCTATGGGCAAACCAGTTCGTAACCTCACAGGAAGCCTTGAGCAAGCTGGCGGCTGAGGCCCGAGCCGAGAACGCGGCCGGCAAGACGACCGAACTCGATCCGGACAACCTGTGAAGTCGCGGGCGACGTCCCGTTTTTGGACAGCGTATGGCGAACTACCGCCTGAGGTTCGGGATCTTGCCCGAAAGGCATATTAAGGGAACCGCCGCCAGGGTAAACTCGGCGTCAGAAACCGCTTCGATTAAGCCCCGTGCGCAAGCAGCTGCCGCGAGCAGAATGGATTGCGTATGCGACTGCTCGAAGCCAGCCAACCACCGTTGCGTTACGGATCATGGCCCCGGCAGCAGCCCAGTGACTTCGGAACAGGATTTCCGTCCAGTAAACTCGGTTCATTTCGCGAAATGGGCGTTTGGCGAACTCCTCCGAGTCCTCAAAGTCGTATTGCGTTCCGTTCAACTCGGGAAGGAGCAGCTCTAAAAGGTGCGCAAACACCCCTGCCTCCTTTCCCAGAACCGATGTAATTGAGTGGATCGGAAAAACTTTCATCATGTCGATCGGCGCATCAGGCTACAGGCGGACAACGGCCCCACGTTCAGCCGCCGAGCCGCGCGAGGATTCTTTTGCAATTTGGATTTACGTTGGGCGCGGCTCGGCGGGCTGCAACGTGGGGTCATGCCGCCTGTGTGCTGCGATGGTCTCATCTCGCGTTATCAGCTTTGTAATGGTGGGCACCAGCGCTTTCGGGACAACCATTACTGCTTGATCACGCCGACGAAAGGTCGCCTCATCCTCAGCTACAGGTGACCACAAATACACTGTCGGGTTTCGGATCACGCACATAAATCGTGCGCAGTATTCATCCCGCCTCAGTGCGACCGATCGCACCAAGCGCCGACGGCTGCAATGTTAGGCAGTGACTCTCAGGTTTCGGTGCAGAAACTCGGGAGCCAGATCAGCCCCATTGGGCCACACCAGCGTGTGAAACTCTGGATGAACCTGGAACTGTCGGAATGTTTCCATATCCCGCAGCGGTTCGAAAATCGGTCCCGTGAGTTCCCCGGACAAATCGATTTCGCCGGCGGTTCCGTCACGAAACTTCAATCGGATTACGTAACCGGATACATACATCGCTGCGATTACGTGATAGTTCATTGCGTTT
>JAHFTY010000243.1 GCA_023265365.1 Acidobacteriota bacterium | reverse complement strand
CATCCGCTGCAGATCGCGGTCGGTGGATGCGCGATCCGCTTCGCCGAAAGTGAGATTCCCGTCGGTATTCAGGAAAACGGAATCGTAGGTCCTGCCGAAGTACGCAAACGGAAAGGGAAGAACGATCCGCACTGAATCGTCGTCGCCGAGGTTTTGAATCGAGGCGCTGCCGGCTCCTTCATCGAATGGAACCGCCGTGCTGCGGACGACCGAGTAAGTGCCGGCGGCGGGCGCAAAAGTGACGGAGAGTCCGGCGAGGTCGAAATTATTCGGCCGGACGATCAGTGTCCCGTCGTCTTCGATGACGGAGATGTGGCCTTGATCGTTGCTGACACGCAGGGGCTCTGCCGCTGCGGCATAACCGAACTTCCGGAGGCGGTACTGGTCCAGAGCGAGGACCTCGGCAGTGCGGGCCGCGCTGCTGCCGCAAATGAAGTCGGATGCAGTCTTCGCAAACGGAGAGGAAAGCAGGACGAGCAGGAGGGCCAGCACCAATGTTTACCGGGCCCAGCCCGGCGGACCGCCCGATAGCCGAAGCTCTTCTTCGAGGTCGCGAATTTTCTGCTGGGCGGCCTGAAGTTCGATATTCGCGGCAGCCTGTTCTTTTTTCGTCGTGTCGATGGATTCGCGCAGCTCTCTTTCGCGGTTGGCAATGCCTTCGCGGAGCAATTGCGAGTTGAGATCCGTCAGTTTCACATCCAGGAGCTTCGCACGGTCCTCGGCCCGTTTCAGTCCCTGCCGGGCGTTCTGGAAAGTGGTTCGCCAGTATGTTTCGTCGCGGCCTTTGTTGTCGACGGGGCCTTTGGGAGCCGTGGGAGTGGCTGCCGTGACGATGGGCTTATCCGTCGCCGCCGCGGTGGTGACGGTCTTGCCGGCCGGGGCGGAGGTTTCGTTGATGACGATTTTGCTTTCCAACGCTTTTTTGCGGGCTCTCTCCTGTCGTGCAACGTCTGCCAGTGTCTGGCCGTACACAGCGGAACTCATCCAGGACGTGAGAATCAAGGCCGAAAGGCAACGAAAGGCGTTCATGGTCGCGCCCTCGCCGAGGCCGCGGCAACCGCGTTGGGATCCGCGTGCGAAGGATTCGATGTGGTGGCCGGAAGCGTGTCGAACTGTTCGACGGGCTTGTCCTTGTAAACGGTCTGCATCATTTCCAGCCAAACCGGAAGAGCCGCTTTGCCTCCCGTCTCTTTATCGCCGAGTGTGACTTTCTCATCGAAGCCGATCCACACGCCGGCGGTAAGCGACGGGGTGTAGCCGATGAACCAGGCGTCGGTGAAATCGTTGGTCGTTCCGGTTTTGCCGGCAACCGGACGCTTCAACTCCTGGGCTTTATTGGCGGTGCCTCCAGGACGCCGTACCGGTTCCTGCATCAGGTCGACCATGGTCCGCGCGGTTTCCGAGGACACCACGTCACGCAGTTCGGGGAGGTTTTCTTCAAGCACGTTGCCGTCGTAGTCGGTGACGCGGCGGATGTATTGCGGCACCACTCGCACGCCATCGTTCGGGAAGGTGGTGTACGCGGAGACCATTTCAATCAGCGTGATGTCCGCGGCGCCGAGCGCAATCGGCAGGACGGGTTCGATTTTGGAAGTGATGCCGAACCGTCGAAGGTACGGAATCAGATTCTGAACGCCGACCCGGGAAAGCGTCTTCACGGCGGGAATGTTCCGGGATTCGGCGAAGGCCTGGCGGACCGGAATCGTGCCTTTGTATTTGCCGTCATAGTTACCGGGTGACCACGCGCCGAAGCTCACCGGAGAGTCGACGATGGTGTCCTCCGGGTGGAGCAGGTCCATGTCGACGGCGGAAGTGTAGACGAACGGCTTGAACACGGAACCGGTCTGTCGCATCGCCTGGGTGGCGCGATTGAATTTGCTTTCATCGAAGTCGTAGCCGCCCACCATCGCTTTGATCTCGCCGGTTCGCGGCTCGATGGCGACCAATGCGCCCTGCACCTGCGGCTTCTGCTCGAGCGTGATTTCCATTTTGCGATCCGCCGAACTCATCGAACGGACCATGAACAGCGCGACGTCGCCGCGTTTCAGAATGTCGGAGGCGGCCTTGGCGTTGGTCCAGGCAAGGTCCTGTGGACGGAGCGCCGCTTCGTAATCGGCGATGCGGATTCTGGCGGCGTTCCCATTTGTGTCGAGAACGATGCCGGGAACGATGTCGTTTGTCCGGATCGGCAGCTTCCATTCCGGCAAAGCGATCTTTGCCAGATCGGCGCCGGGCGTCAGCACATTGCGACCGGCGCCGCGCCAGCCGTGCCGCTTGTCGTAAACGCGCAGTCCGTCTCGAACGGAGGTGTTGGCGGCTTTCTGCGTTTCGACGTTGAGCGTGGAATAGACCTTCAGGCCGCCTTCATGAACGGCGGAGGTTCCGTAGGTCCTTTCCAGGTACCGCCGCAGTTCTTCGACGAAGTACGGAGCCAGTTCGTCCGGCCTTCGTTTGGGCGCCAGAACGAGAGGTTTCTTCTTTGCTTCTTCACCCTGATCGACCGTGATTTTCTTTTCCTCGACCATTCGATCGATAACGTAGTTGCGGCGCATCACGGCGCGATCGGGATGGTTGATCGGCGAATAGATCGGCGGGGAACGCGGGAGAGCGGCCAGCATCGCCGCTTCTTCGATCGCCACGTCCTTCAGGTCCTTGCCGAAATAAAATTCGGACGCGGCCGCGAAACCGTACTGGCCGTGGCCCATGAAGTGGAGATTCGCGTACATCGTCAGGATCTGCTGCTTGGTGTAGTTCCGCTCGATCTGGATGGCCAGCATCGCTTCCTGAATCTTGCGGCGCGGACTTTTCTCCGGCGTCAGGAAGAGGTTCTTGCTGAGCTGCTGGGTGAGCGTGCTGCCCCCCTCAACGATGCGTCCGGCCATCAGGTCTTTCATCGCAGCTCGAGCGATGCCGTAGAAATCGATGCCCCAGTGCTCGTAGAAATTCTGGTCCTCGACCGAGACGATGGCGTCCCGCATGACTTGCGGGATCTGGTCCCAGGCGACCTGGATGCGGCGTTCCAGCGCGAACGATCCGATAACCTGACCGGCATCCGCGTAGACCTCGGTGATCAGGCTCGGCCGGTAGTCCTCCAGCTGCGCGACCTGGGGGAGATCGCTGTTGTAGACGAAAAGCACGCCGGCCGTGGCGCCAAGCGCGATGGAGAGGCACAGAAGGAACACGAATACCAGGGAGCCGAGGTACTTCTGGAGCTGAGATTTCATGCGCCCAATTATAGCCTAGAGGCCATTTCTGTAGCGTGCACCGTCCATTCCGTCACATTCCGTCATGAGGATCTTTGGGTACCAAGGGACGCCTATCAGCGCCTCTCGTCAGCCTGAACGGAGTTTGAGCTGTGCCGGTTCGCGATGTCGTGCTGAAGAATGATGGCAGGGCGTGTTTTCCGGATCTCGGAGCCGACCGTCGGTTCGAAGTTCACGAGGTATATCTCACCTCGCCGGGGATGAGCTACCGTCGGCTTCCGTGCCATGCTTCTTCTTCGATGCCGAACCAATCGGTCCGTGCCCGGGTCCCTCGACGACCTTCAGATCGGTGACCGTACCGTCGCGCCGGACGACACACTCCAGCGTCACCATTCCCTGAATCCGCGCCTCCCGCGCTTCGGGGGGATAGTCGGGGTCCTTCTTCGATTTGATCCGCGGTTGGGTCACGCCGTTGCCGACCTTGTAAATCTCGTCGGTATCCTGCGCGACGAGCGCCGCTGCCAGTATCAGGGCAACGGCGAGAACCAAAAAAAAGTTGAGCTTGTGCATGGATACCCCCTGTCACCTACTCGCCGACTTTGAGGACAGCGAGGAAGGCTTCCTGCGGGATGTCGACCTTGCCGACGCGTTTCATCCGCTTCTTGCCTTCCTTCTGTTTTTCGAGGAGTTTGCGCTTGCGCGAAATGTCACCGCCGTAACACTTCGCAATGACGTTCTTGCGAATCGCGGAAATCGTCTCTCGCGCGATCACGCGGTTGCCGATGGAGGCCTGGATGGCGACCTCGAACATCTGGCGGGGAATGAGCTGGCGCATTTTCTCGGTCAGCGCTTTGCCCCGCGCGTAGGCGAAGTCGCGATGCACGATCCACGACAGCGCGTCGACCGGTTCGCCGCTCACGAGGATGTCGAGTTTCACGAGGTCGGCGGTGCGATATCCGGCCAGGTGGTAATCGAAGGATGCGTAACCGCGCGACACCGATTTCAGGCGGTCGTAAAAATCCAGCACGATCTCGTTCAGGGGCATCTCGTAGGTGAATTTCACGCGGCCCTGCGCGATGTATTCGAATCCCTTCTGGGTTCCGCGTTTGTCTTCGAGGAGTTTCAGGATGGGGCCCACGAATTCATCGGACGTCATGATCATGGCGGTGATGATCGGTTCTTCGATTTCCGCGATGGACTGCGCGTCGGGGAACTTGGTCGGGCTGTCGATTTCGATGACTTCCCCGTCGGTCTTCAGTATCCGGTAGCGAACGCTGGGCGCGGTCGTGATGAGGTCCAGTTCGAATTCGCGTTCGAGACGTTCCTGGATGATTTCCATGTGAAGGAGTCCGAGGAAGCCGCACCGGAAACCGAATCCCAGCGCCACGGAGGATTCCGGTTCGTACTGGAAGGACGAATCGTTGAGCCGGAGTTTTTCGAGCGCGTCGCGCAGGCCTTCGTACTGGTTGGGTTCGATCGTGTACAGGCCGGCGAACACCATGGGCTTGATTTCCTCGAAGCCCGGGAACGACTCGGCGGTGGGCCGGTCGTTGTCGGTGATCGTGTCGCCGATCTTCGTGTCCGAGATGACCTTGATGTTGGCGATCACGTAACCGACCTCGCCCGCGCTGAGGACGTCCACTTCGCGCATCTTCGGACTGAGGACGCCCACCTGATCGACGCCGTAGACCTGGCCGTGCGACATCAGGCGGATCTTCATGCCTTTCTGAATTCGTCCGTCGATGAGGCGGACGAGAATGAGAACGCCGCGATACGGGTCGAACCAGGAATCGAAAAGCAAGGCCTTCAGGGGCGCTTCCGGATCGCCGCTGGGCGGCGGTATGCGTTTCACGATGGCTTCAAGAACCTCGTCCACGCCATTGCCGTACTTCGCGCTGATCAGGACCGCGTCGTCGCTGTCCATGGCGAGGACGGACTGGATCTGTTCCCTGGCGCGTTCGATTTCGGCGCCGGGCAGATCGATCTTGTTGATGATGGGAAGGATGTCCAGCCCATGATCGAGCGCCAGAAAGGTGTTGGCCAGCGTCTGGGCCTCGACGCCCTGGGAGGCGTCCACCACCAGCAAGGCTCCCTCGCACGCGGCCAGGCTGCGAGAGACTTCGTAGGTGAAGTCGACGTGGCCGGGAGTATCGATGAGATTCAGGATGTAGTCCTTGCCGTCCTTCGCGTGGTAATTCAGGCGCACCGCTTTGGCTTTGATCGTGATGCCGCGTTCGCGTTCGAGGTCCATGGCGTCCAGGACCTGCGCGGACATTTCCCGTTTGGTCAACGCGCCGGTCATCTCGAGAAGGCGGTCGGCGAGGGTCGACTTGCCGTGATCGATGTGCGCGATGATGGAGAAATTTCTTATGTGAGAGAGTTCTGGCATGGTGATGTCAACGCGTCGCGGGCGAGCATGGCGGCTCCGATCACGCCGGCTTCCGGCCCCAGTTTCGATTGTACTATCCGGCAGTCCTCGAACGACGCGGCGATCGAATGGCGTTTCGCGGCGGCAATGACCGGGTTCAGCAGCATGTCGCCGGCCCCCATGACGCCTCCTCCAATCGCAATCAGTTGCGGGTTCAGGGTGTTGATCAGGTTTCCGCACGCGATGCCGATCCAGTGCCCGGTCACCTCAAATGCGCGATGGGCGACCGGATCGCCGGCGCGAGCGGCCTCGAAGATGAGTTCGGACGATAGAGGTTCGACCATCGCCTGAAGGCTGCTGATTTCGCCTTCCTGCATCAACTCCTGAGCGGTCAGCAGGATTCCTCCGGCCGACGCGAGCGATTCCAGACATCCCGAACTCCCGCAGGCGCAGGCTCGTCCAGCGGGCTGGATGGTGGTGTGGCCGAATTCCACCGCGTATCCGGACGTTCCCCGAAACAATGCGCCGTTCAGGATGACCCCGGAGCCGACGCCGGTTCCGAGCGTGAGGTACGCCATGTGCTGAAGTCCGATACCGAGGCCGCACACGAACTCGCCATAGGCGGCGGCGTTGGCGTCGTTTTCGACGGTGACGGGGACATGGACCTCATCTGCCACGACTTTCCCTAGACTGACATCGGTCAGGCACGGAATGTTGGGGGACACCCGGATGCGCCCGGTACGCGAATCGGCGAGTCCGGGAACGCCGATTCCAATGGATTGAAGCGGGAATCCGGATTGAAACGTTCGAATCAGTGCAATCAGATTGGAGAAACAGAGCGGCCAATCGCCGGTCACCGTCGGGATTCGCGATTGCTCGAAGAGGCGGCCCGCGTCGTCGACGAGTCCGGCTTTGATCGTGGTGCCCCCAATGTCGACGCCGAGGTAGTACATAAATGACTGACTATAGCACATGGCAATCATCACCATTTC
>JAHFTY010000098.1 GCA_023265365.1 Acidobacteriota bacterium | reverse complement strand
TCAGGAACTCTATCGAACGAAGTATTTCCCGCTGGACGAAAGAGTCGACGTCGCTCACCTTGCCGAAACCATTCCCGGCGATTCCACCGCTGCGCTTTCGCCGATTGCCAAAGAACTGAACGTCGTTCTGGTCGTGCCCGTTTTCGAGCGTGACGGCAACGGGAAGTACTACAACTCGGCAGCAGTGATTGACGCGGACGGGACCGTGCTCGGCGCCTATCGCAAGATCCACATTCCGCACGACCCGTTTTTCTATGAGCAAAGTTATTTCGAACCGGGGAACGCCGGCTATCGCGTCTTCAAAACCAGGTACCTCACCTTCGCTGTCTTGATCTGCTACGACCAGTGGTTTCCCGAGGCGGCGCGCGTGGTCGCACTGGAAGGCGCGGACCTGATTTTCTATCCCACCGCGATCGGCTATTTGAAAGGAGACCCCCTGCCACACAAGGATTGGCTGAACGCGTGGGTCACGATCCAGCGATCGCATGCCATCGCGAATTTTGTGCAGGTCGCCGTTGTGAATCGCGTGGGGGTGGAGGGACCGATCCGATTTTGGGGAAATTCGTTTGTGTCGGATGCGTTCGGAAAGGTTTTGAAGAAGGCGGGCGATGAGGAAGCGGTTCTGGTCGTGGACGTCGATGTGAGTCAGAATGCGAGAATTCGCGAGGGTTGGCGGTTCACGAAGAATCGGCGTCCCGAAACGTACAAGCGGATCGTTTCTCCGCTGCGTCCGGATACGCCCCGAGAATGGGGCTTTCATATGCCCGCCGAATGGGAACCCCACGATGCGACGTGGCTGGCGTGGCCTTACGATCCGGTGACGTTTCCGAAGCGCGTGAAGAAAGTCGAACAAACGTATGTGCGGATCATTCGCGAACTTCACCGGAGCGAGACGGTCAACCTCGCCGTCCGGAACGCTGCCATGAAGGCCAGGGCCGCGGATCTGTTGAGGAGCGGCGGCGCGGATGTGCGCCGGGTGAAGTTCCACATCTGGGACTATGCCGATGTCTGGTTCCGCGACTACGGTCCGACTTTCGTGGTCAACCGGAACGAGCGCAAAGCAGGCGTGGTGCAGTGGCGGTTTAATGCCTGGGGAGGCAAGTACCCCGAGTTGTTGAAGGATGGCCACGTTCCTTACTTCATCAGCGAACGCATGGGGCTGCCGCTGTTCCGTCCAGGCATCGTTCTCGAGGGCGGCGCGATCGATGTGAATGGAAAAGGGGCGGTGCTCACGACCGAACAATGCCTGCTGAACGAAAACCGGAACCCTGTCTTCACGAAAAAGGACGCAGAACGCTATCTCGGCGAATACCTTGGAGCGACGCGAGTGATCTGGCTGAAATCCGGCATCGAAGGGGACGACACCGACGGTCACATCGACAACCTCGCGCGATTCACCGGCCCCGCCACGGTTTTATGCGCATGGGAGGACGATCCTCGCGATCCGAATCACGCCACGCTGAAAGCGAACCATGGCGTTCTGAAGCGCGCAAAACTGAACGTCATCAAGGTCCCGATGCCGCCCGCCAGGTACGATCGGGTGCGTGGAGAAAGGCGAAGGTTGTCTTCGAGTTATTTGAACTTTTATATCGCCAACGACGTGGTGCTGGTTCCCGTCTTTGGAAGCGACCGCGATGAAACGGCTCTCGGCATTATTCAAAACGCGTTTCCGGGACGACGCATTGCCGGCATCGACTGCAGCGACCTTATTTATGGAGCCGGAACGCTGCACTGCATCTCGCAGCAGCAACCCCACGCCTGATCGCCGGTCCCGTAATCCGCGTTGCAAAATTCTCCCCGCACGTGCTACTTTTCCGCGTTTCTGCATCGTTGGCGGTCAAAGACGGCCGCGACTGTATCTTCTGGAGGCTTCATGAAATTTAATGGCTTGGAAGTGCCCGCCGGCGGCGAAAAAATATCGGCCAGCGGGTCCAAACTCGTCGTCCCCAACAACCCCATCATCCCTTTCATCGAAGGGGACGGCACCGGTCGCGACATCTGGAGAGCGTCGCAAGCGGTCTTCGACGCCGCCGTCGAGAAGACCTCGAAAGGCAGCCGGAAGATCCACTGGCTTGAAGTGTTTGCCGGGGAAAAGGCTTTCCAGAGGTTCAATACATGGTTGCCGGATGACACGCTCGCGGCGATCAAGGAATTCCGGGTCGCGATCAAGGGGCCTCTGACGACGCCCGTCGGCGGCGGGATCCGCAGCCTGAACGTCTCGCTCCGGCAGTTGCTCGATCTTTATGCGTGCGTCCGCCCGGTGCGTTATTTCGACGGCGTTCCCAGTCCCGTCAAGCATCCGGAAAAAGTGAACGTCATGATCTTCCGGGAAAATACCGAAGACGTTTATGCCGGCATCGAATGGGCGGCGGGCAGCCTGGAAGCGCAGAAGCTGATCGCCTTTCTGGATAAGGAGCTGGGCAAGAAAGTCCGGCCGGACTCCGGGATCGGTATCAAACCGATTTCGATGACCGCGACGAAGAAACTGGTTCGTAAGGCCCTTCAATACGCCATCGATAACAAACGCTCATCGCTCACGATCGTCCACAAAGGCAACATCATGAAGTTCACCGAAGGCGCTTTCCGCGACTGGGGCTACGAAGTGGCGCGTGAAGAATTCGGCGACACGACGGTGACCGAGGAAGAACTCTGGAGCAAGCACGACGGCAAAGCGCCGGCCGGCAAGATTGTGGTGAAGGACAGGATTGCCGACTCGATGCTTCAGCAGATTCTTACGCGTCCGGACGAATACGATGTGATCGCCACCCCGAACCTGAACGGCGACTACCTTTCTGACGCGGCTGCCGCCCAGGTCGGCGGTCTGGGCATCGCCCCGGGAGGCAATATCAGCGACGGTTACGCGGTGTTTGAAGCGACGCATGGAACGGCGCCGAAGTATGCGGACAAAGATGTGATCAATCCGGGCAGTGTTATTCTCTCCGGATGCATGATGTTTGAGTTTATGGGCTGGAAGGACGTGGCGCTCACGATCGAAAAGGCATTCGCGAAGACCATTCAACAGAAGAAAGTCACCTACGATCTCGAACGGTTGATGCCGGGCGCCACCAAACTCAGGACTTCCGAATTCGGAAGAGCCATTGTGGAGAACATGTAATGGGAATCGGACGAAGAAAAGTCACTGTTGTCGGTGCGGGTAACGTCGGCGCCACGGTTGCGCAACGCACCGTGGAAAAACGCCTTGCGGACGTCGTGCTGGTCGATATTGTGGAAGGCGTTCCCCAGGGCAAAGCCCTCGATCTCGCCGAGGCCGCGCCGGTTGAAGGTTACGACTGCAAGCTGACCGGCACGAACAGCTATTCGGAAACGGCCGGCTCGGACATCGTGGTCATCACGGCAGGCATTCCGCGCAAGCCGGGAATGAGCCGCGATGATCTCTTAAAGACCAACTACGGAATCGTGAAAGGCGTGACCGAGCAGGTTGCCGCGAACTCGCCGAACTGCATCATCATTGTCGTCAGCAACCCGCTCGACGCGATGGTTCAGACCGCGTATCGCGTCAGCAAGTTTCCCAGGAACCGGGTCATCGGAATGGCCGGCGTTTTGGATTCGGCTCGTTTCCGTGCCTTCATCGGCATGGAACTGAAAGTCTCGGTCGAGAACATTCATGCCTTTGTGCTTGGCGGTCATGGCGACACGATGGTTCCGCTTCCGCGCTACTCCACCGTTTCCGGGATTCCAATCACGGAGTTGATGTCCAGGGAAACCATCGACCGGCTCGTACAGCGAACGCGCGATGGAGGAGCCGAAATTACGGGACTCCTGAAAACCAGCGCGTGGTATGCGCCGGGAACGTCGGTGGTCGAGATGATTGATGCGATCCTGAACGACCGGAAGAAAATCCTGCCCTGCGCCGTCTACCTGGAAGGCGAATATGGGCTGAGCGGTGTGTGCGTCGGCGTTCCGGCGAAGCTGGGGGCGCAAGGTGTCGAGCAGGTGATCGAGATCACGCTGACCCTGGAAGAACGGGCCGCGCTGCAGAAGTCTGCCGGTGCGGTGAGGGAACTTGCCGACGTGATCGGCGTGTAAACCACTCCGGCGCTTCTTCGCCCCAGGTTGTGGCGCGAAGCGCCGGGGTGGTGTTGTTCGGGAAATTGATCTGTTGAACGAACCGCCCGCCGCTTCGCGGCACCCCGCCTTGGCCGCCTTGGCCAAGGCGGGGAAATTCCTTCGGCTGCGACTCTTTGTAAGGTGGGGAAGAGTCCTTATCCGATGGTGCCGGAGATCTGGGTCAGCACCGAATCGTTGATGGTGATCTGTTTGGCGTCTTCCATCTTCTTCCGGGCTTCCTGAATGTAGGCGCCGATGTATTGCTCGCGTTTGGCGGGCAGCATCTCCGCGCGCAGAGTGTCCAGGCCTTTCTTCATTTCTTCCGGATTGATTTCCTGTCGTTCCTTCACCGCGAAAACGAGGGTTTTGCCGCCCACGCTGCTCGGTGTGCCGGTCTTTCCGACGGGGAGAGTGAACACTTCCTTCTCAATATCGGCAATCGACCCGAAGTCCGCCAGAAATCCGCCCCGGGCGAGAAGGTCGCTTGTCTTCACTTCCGAGCCGGCCGTTTTTGCCGCGGACGGGAGGTCTTTGCCGGACTTGAGAAGTTCCTGAGCCTGATTGGCCAGGTCGGTGGCCATTTGACGCGATTTCTCGCCCAGCACCTCAGGAAGTACCTGAGCCTTCGCTTCTTCCAGCGTTGCGGGGTGGGCCGCCTGAATTTCCAGCAACTCGGGAACGACGTAGCCCTTTTCGACCTGAACGGCGGTGCCGATGTCGCCTTTGTTCATCGAGAACATTCGTTTGACGAACTCGGCGGAGCTTCCCAGTTCCTGAACGGCGCCCCCGGTCTCGATCATCTGCGTTTCTCTGACTTCCGCTCCGTGCTTGTCGGCAACGGCTTTCAGATCCTTGTTCGTCATCAATTCAACGGCGATTTTCTGAGCCTCATCGCTGGCGCGAGCCTCTGCCTTGCGGGTCGAGACGATCGGCAGGATGGCGCCCTTGATTTCCTCGAAGGGGCGCGCGCGAGCCGGTTGTTTCTCGTTCACTTTGATGATGTGAAAGCCGAACTGCGTGGTGACCAGGTCACTGATGGCGCCAGGTCCAAGGCTGAACGCCACGGCGTCGAATTCGGGAACCATCTGGCCGCGAGTAAAGGAGCCCAAGTCTCCGCCGGCCGCGGCTGAACCGTCTTCGGAGAACTGCTTGGCGAGGGCGGCAAAATCTTCGCTTTTTTTGGCGCGCGCGAGGACGTCCATGGCCTTTTTCTTGATGGCTTCGACCTCTTCGGGTTTCTTCTCCTGGGTCTTGAACAGGATGTGCTGGGCGGACACGCGTTCCGGAAGGTTGTACTCGCTTTGATGCTGGTCGTAGTATTGCCGCGCCTCGTCGTCGCTGACGGTGACGAGTGCGCGTTGCTTCAGCGTTTCAAGGAAGATGTACCGGGCTTTCCTTTTTTCGGGAACGGTGTACTTGGTCTTGTTTTTCTCGTAGTAGGCCTTCAGGTCGTCTTCGGTGTACTTGACCTTGGATTCGAGTTTAACGGGGTCGATCACGAAATAGTCGAGTTTGGCTTTCTCGTTGCGTTTCCGGTATTCGTCTTCGACTTCCTTATCCGTCACCGTGACGCCCGCGCCGATGAAACTTCGAAGCTTGTCCGCGAGGATTTCGTCGCGGACGCCGGCCTCGAAATCCTCGACGGTCATGTTGTTCTGCTGGAGGATTTGCTGGTAACGGGTCAGGCCGATGAAGTTGCCGCCTTCGCGGAACACCGGGTTGTCGAGGATTTTCTGCTCGATTTCAGCCGCCGAGACGCTCAGGCCCAGGCGCCGGGCTTCTTCCATCATGACTTTACGGCTGATAAGGGCGTCGAGAATCTGCCGGTCGAACCGGAAAGCGCGGAGCATTTCGGGACTCAACTGCGACCGCATCCGGTCCAGGTAATTGCGGTACGCCCCTTGAAATTCCTTGGCGGAAATCGTCTCTCCGCCGATCGAAGCCACGTCGCTCGATACGCTGACGCTGCCCAGGTCCCCGAGCGGAATATAAAGCGTGATCAGAGTGACGCTGAAGATGAAGATCAGCAAGACCCACACCCATTTCAGCTTGGTGCTCTGGCGCCTCATGAAATCCAACATAGAAAACTCCTCCTAGAGATAAACCTCCGTATGCTAGCAAACATACGCGTTCGATGGCTCTGTGGAAATCCGCTATGATTTTTTTTTGTCATTTGTCTTATGATGTTGCGAATCTCGGAATCGGGAAAGCTGTGGCGGTGCAGGACGTGTGGTCACCACCACAATTCCCCGCACAGGTCCTGCCGGATAAGGAGCCCAAAATACATCCATGAACTTTCGCCCGCTGTTCAGCCTCTTCTCGAGCGATCTGGCGATCGATTTGGGGACGGCCAATACGCTGGTCTATGCAAAAGGCCGCGGCATTGTCGTCAACGAACCGTCAATCGTTGCCATCAACAAGATCACGAACCAGGTAGAGGCAGTCGGCAAGGAAGCCAAGGACATGCTTGGCCGGACCCCGGGAAACATCGTCGCGATCCGGCCGATGAAGGACGGGGTCATTGCGGACTTCACGATCACGGAAAAAATGCTGACGCACTTCATCCAGAAGGCCCACAGCCGCAAGATGCTCGTGCATCCGCGCATCGTGATCGGCGTGCCTTCCGGCATCACGCAGGTGGAAAAACGCGCCGTGCAGGACTCCGCCTACCGGGCCAAGGCGAGCGAGGCGCACCTGGTGGAACAGGCCATGGCTGCCGCGATCGGGGCGGGTCTTCCGGTGACGGAGCCGTCCGGAAACATGATCGTCGACATCGGCGGCGGCACGACCGAGATCGCGGTGATTTCGCTGTCCGGCATTGTTCACAGCCGTTCGGACAAGGTTGCCGGCAATGAGATGGACGAAGCCATCACCCAATACATCAAACGGAAGTACAACCTGCTGATTGGTGAACGGACAGCCGAGCACATCAAGATGGAGATCGGTTCGGCGTTTCCGCTCGAGCAGCCGCGGACCATGGAGATCAAGGGCCGCGACCTGATGGAGGGCGTGCCGAAGAGCGTTGTGGTTTCGGATGAAGAGATTCGCGAAGCGCTCGACGAGTGCATCAACATCATCATCAACTCGATACGCGTCGTGCTGGAGCGAACGCCGCCCGAGTTGTCGGCCGATATTGCCGATCGCGGTATCGTTCTGGCGGGTGGCGGCGCTCTCATCAAGAATCTCGACAAGCGCATTCGCGAGGAGACCGGTCTTCCCGTGACGCTTGCGGAGAATCCGTTGTCCTGTGTCGTGCTCGGCACCGGCAAAATGCTCGCCGATTTCGAACTTCTCCGGAAAATTGCCATAAACTGAGGGCGCCGTGGCGACCATTGCCTCCAAGAAGCCAGTCTGGGTGACGCTTGGCGTGGCCCTGCTTCTCCACACGATGCTGATTTCCCTGCAGACCAGCCGCCGCTTCGACACCAGCTTTTTCCGCGGTTGGATCCTCGATTCGCTGTCCCCGCTTGAAAAGCTCGTCGATCGGACGTTTCACGGCACGGGCAGCATCCTGGATCGATACCTCGCCCTCATCGGCGTGCACGACGAGAATGCCCGGCTTCGCGCCGAGGTGGACGACCTGAAGATGCAACTGGCGATGCAGAAAGAGGAAATCCTCGAAGCGGATCGCCTGCGGAAGTTCGTCGGGCTGGAGGATTCGCGGTTGGGCAAACCCGTCGTGGCGCGGGTGATCGGCCGCGATCCGACGCAGAGCCACCAATCCGTCACGATCGACAAGGGAAGAGCGCACGGGATCCGGCCGGACGCCGCGGTGATCACGCCGGAAGGCATTGTCGGGCGCGTGATCTACGCAGGGAACTACTCGTCGATCGTTCAATTGATTGTCGACTCGCAGAGTGGCGTCGGCATTCTCGTCTTGCCGAACCGGAGAATGGGAATCATCAAGGGGTCAGGTTCGGCCGAACTGGATCTGGACTACATCGACGACGATTCCGAGCTTAAGGAAGGCGATCTGATGATCACGTCCGGCGACGACCGCATCTATCCGAAGGGCCTGCCTGTGGGAAAGATCACGTCGGTGGGGCCGCGGCGAGGCCTCTTCAAAACCGTGCGCATCCGCCCGACGGCGGATCTGGGACGTCTGGAGGAAGTGCTCTGCGTGGTGGAGAAGCCGAAAACCATTGAAATGAATCCCATGGAGCGTCCGGCGCCGTAAATCATGCCGCATTTCAAGACATTCCAGATTGCCGGCAAGTTCATCATTTCGATGGTCGCGGTTGTCGTGATTCAAGGCATTCTGGCGTACCGGTTTCAAGTGGTTCGCTACTTCGATCTCCCACTCCTCTGCACCGTTTACTACGGATTCACCCTGGGTAACCCGATTGCTTCAATCCTCATGGGAAGTTCTCTGGGAATCATGCAGGACAGCCTCTCCGCCGCCGTCCTCGGCACCAACGGCCTCAGCAAGACCCTGATCGGTTTCATCGCCGCCTCCGCCGGCTCCAAGTTCGCGGTGGATCAGCCCATTACGCGTATTTTCGCGCTATTTTTGTTTACACTTGCGGATGGCCTTTTGGTTACTATGATCACCCAGGCGGTCAGCCCCGCCTCAAACGCCACATATGGGGGCACTCTCGGGGGCTGGCTGCTATCGGCAACGTTTAACACGCTGCTGGGCCTGGTCCTTCTGGGGTACCACGATCGGTTGAACAATGCGACAACGTGACGAACTGCATCTGCTGCGCTGGAGAATCTACTTTCTCTGCTATGGCGTCGTTGCCGCGTTGCTCATACTGGCCTTCGGATTCTGGGAACACCAGATGGTGTATTCCGGCTACTACGCCGACAAAGCCGAACAGAACCGCGTTCGGGAAATCGCGCTCATCGCGCCGCGCGGCCGAATTTTCGATCGATTCCATCGCCTGATTGCTGACAACCGTCCCTCGTACAACATCGTTCTGATTCGTGAGAATAGCCCGCACACGCCCGAGCAGACGGTCGGCACGCTTGCCGCCGGCATCGACGTACCGGCGGCGGATCTTCAGGAACGCGTCGACCGCGTCGTTCGCCGGCACGAACCGAAATTCCGGCCGGTCATTCTCAAGGAAGATGTGTCGCCCGCAGACATGGCGTTCGTGAAAGCCCACCGGTTCGAGCTTCCGGAAATCAGCGTCGAAGAACAGCCACGCCGGCGTTACATGGGTGGCGAACTCGCGGCGCATGCGCTGGGTTATGTGGGAGAGGTCACGGAGGCGGAACTCGTTACGCCGGAGTTTGCCGAATTCAAGTCCGGAGACATCGTCGGAAAGTCGGGTCTTGAACGCGAATACAACACGGTTCTTCGCGGGAAAGACGGTTTCAAGCGCGTTATCGTCAACAGCTTTGGACGTGAGATGGGCCGCCTTGAAGAACAGGAGCCGATCGCCGGCAACGACCTGGTGACGACGATCGATCTGGATCTCCAGAAGGCGGCCGAACAGGCCATTGGCGATCAGACCGGAGCCGCCATCGCGATCGACCCCCATACGGGCGAGATTCTCGCTCTGGTGAGCAAGCCTTCCTTCGATCCCAACCTGTTTGCGACGCGAATCTCCGCCACGAATTGGAACAACCTGATCAACGATCCACGCAAGCCGCTTCAGAATCGGGTGATCCAGAGCCATTTTTCGCCGGGATCGGTGTTCAAGGTCTTTATGGCGGCCGCCGGACTCGAATCGGAGTCCTTGAATCCCCTTCGAACGATTTATTGTCCCGGTCATGCGACGTTCTACGGACATACGTTCGCATGCGACAAGAAGGAAGGGCACGGGACCATGGGGCTTCACAATGCGATCGTGAACTCGTGCAACGTCTTCTTCTATAACGTCGGCAGGGAACTGGGGATCGACCGGATTTCGAAGTACGCGACGATGATGGGCCTGGGCCGCAAGACGGGTGTCGACTTGCCGAATGAGAACGCGGGTCTGATTCCGTCCGCGGAGTGGAAGCAGCGCGTGATGAAAGTGAAGTGGTATGAAGGCGAGACGATTTCGGTTTCGATCGGTCAGGGTTACGTCAGCATCACGCCGATCCAGGCCGCCTACGCGATGGGAGGGCTGGCTTCCGGCGGCCGCCTGAAACAGCCGCACCTGGTTGCGCCGGACTCCTTGAGGAAGATCGGATACAAGGCCGCCGACGTCTACGTCGAGGAATATCCGATTCACGAGGCGACCGTCGACACGGTGACTCGCGCGATGTGGGGCGTTGTGAACGAAGGGGGAACCGGCAAGGTCGCCAGAATCGACGGGTTCGACGTCGCCGGTAAGACGGGAACCGCTCAGGTCGTCAGCAAACAGGCGAACCTCAAAGGTCAACAGTACAAGGACAACGCCTGGTTTGTCGGATTTGCGCCCTATCGCAATCCGGAGATCGTGGTCGCTGCATTCATCGAGAACGGCGGATGGGGCGGAACGGCCGCGGCGCCCGTTTCACACGCCGTCCTCGAGACCTACTACAAGAAGAAAACCGGACAATTCAATCAGGAAGCGGCGCCGAGCATCGCTTTGGATGTGCGAAGCGCTCCGGGTCCGGCAGGTCGTTAACGTCTAATGGTGAAGTCACTCAAGTCTCCTCGATACTGGCAGGATTTCGACTGGTCGCTCCTGGCGGCGGCCCTGGTGCTGACCATCATCGGCGTCACCGAAATTTACAGCTCGACGATGAGTTTTGGGACCGACGTTTATCTGATGCGGCAGCTTGCCGCGGTAATCGTCGGGCTGATTATCTTGTTCGTGATTGCCTCCGTCGACTATCACACGATCGCGGAACACATTCCGTGGATCTACATCGCCTCCTGCACTGTACTTCTCTACACGCTGGTGCTGGGAAAGTCCGTGGCGGGATCGAAGAGCTGGATCCGATTCGGGCAGGTGCAGTTTCAACCTTCCGAGTTGATCAAGATGGTCGTCGTCGTGGCGCTGGCCAGGTTTTTGTCGGAGCTCCACAGCGAACGGTACATGACGATCTCGCAGATTCTGAAAGCGGGATTGATCTGTGGGGTGCCGGTCATGCTGGTCATGCTCCAGGGGGATCTGGGAACCGCGGTGACGTTCCTGCCGGCACTGGCCTTCGGACTGTTCATCCGGGGCATACGTCCGGCGCTTCTGATCTCCCTCGTCTTGTGTTTTGTGCTCGCATTGCCGGTTTCGTGGTTTTTCCTGAAGGACTATCAAAAGGATCGCATCACGACGTTTTTGCATCCTGAAACGGATACTCTCGGGAGAGGCTACCAGACCATTCAGTCCAAGATCGCGATTGGTTCGGGCGGCTTCTGGGGCAAGGGGCTTTTCAAAGGCAGTCAGAACCAACTTGGTTTTCTTCCAACTCGGCACACCGACTTCATTTTCTCCGTTGTCGGCGAAGAGTTGGGTTTCCTCGGTGTAATGGTCACGCTGGGCATGTTGGCGTTCATCCTGTTCAGGTCCGTCTACAACGCCCAAACGGCGCGCGATAATCTGGGGATGTTTATCGTTATGGGCATCGTGGGAATCTATTTTTTCCACATTGTCGAAAACGTCGGGATGGTCATCGGTTTTCTTCCGGTCACGGGCATCCCGCTTCCGTTTCTCAGCTATGGCGGTACGTCCGTCCTGACCGCCTTCGTTGCGCTCGGCCTGGTGATGAGCGTTCGCCGCTGCCGTTACGTGAATTGACTTGGGCCATGCTATATTCCGGTCCAGGCGCAGAGTCCGCTTTGTGGCGCGCCGGCTGAAGTCAGCGCCTCTCGAAGCGGTCCAAAAGATTGGAGCGGTACGGTTACCGCTGTCGCTTAGATTTTTTCAAAAGTTTTAATTTTGCCCGTGGCGCTGTCGCGCAGATGAGAGTTGAGCACCAGAGTGTCGTTGCTCCTCCGGGCACAGGAGTTCTCCATGACAATAAGTGACCTTAGCCTTCGGGCGACGTGTCTCGACGTGTCCCTGTGCGTTGACAGCCGCGGCCACAGGAGAGTCGATGCAAAAAGAACTGGTGATTGCCACGACGCCTCAGGAGACCAAGATTGCCATCCTCGAGGACGACGAGCTTGTCGAGTACTACATTGAGAGGCACCGATCGCAGGGTATTGTCGGCAACATTTATAAGGGAAAAGTAACGAAGGTCCTGCCGGGCATGCAGTCCGCTTTTGTGGACATCGGCCTGGAGCGGGATGCGTTTCTCTACGTTTCCGACTTCTTCGAGGACACCGAGGAATACGAGAAAATCGTATCCACCGTCGAAGACGAGGTGGCCCAGTTGCAGGAAGGCGGACGGCCGGCGGCCGCGCCACCAGCGCTGCCCCTCCCTCTGCCTCTCCCTATTGCCGTCGCTCCTCCGGCCCCGGCTCCCGTTCTGCCGGAAGCACCCGTCGAACCCGAGCCGGCCTACCCGCCCGCGGTTCCGTCTTTCGAGGCCTCGACTCCGGTCCCTGCCGCGGACGAGCAGGGCGATCGCATCGGCGGCCGGCGTCAGGATCGCGAGTCGCGCGGGGATCGCGGCCGCAACGATCGTCCCGATCGCGGGCGCGATCGGGACCGGCGCGGCAAGAAACCCAACATCCCATCGTTCGAGAACAAAGGGTTCGATCGCGGAGATCGGGATCGCGACAGGGATCGCGAACGCGAACCGCGCGAGGAACGCGCTTTCGGGGGACTCGATCCTTTGCCCGGAGAATCCCTCGCCAAATACGCGAACCGTCCGCAGCCGGCATTCTCGCCCTCCACCGAAGAGCAGGAGACCGACGAGGTCCGGGAAACCCGCGAGGTTTCCCAACAGCTCGAAGATTCCGGAATCGACGCGTCGGCAGTGCAAGGCACCGTGCCGGACCTCTCCAGGGACACGGATCGCGACGAGATCACGCCGACACCCGAGCTCGACTCCGTCACTCCTCCGGAAGCGCCCGCGGCGCCCGCCCCGGCTCCCCCGGAACCGGAGCCGGCTCCGGCCGAAGAAGAATCCGGCAGCGCCCGGATTACGGATCGTTCGGATAACCTGAATTTCGCCCACCGGTCTTCGAGCCGCCGCCAGCGCCGCCGAGGCCCTGCTCCGACAGACCGTCCGGAACGGCCGGACCGTCCGGAACGGCCGGAACCGCCGGCCATCAGCCATCGCGCGGGTAGCACTCCCGGCCCGAAAGCGAGCCCGATGATTTCCGAACTGCTCCGCGAAGGGCAGGAGATTCTGGTGCAGGTCGCGAAAGAACCTCTGGGCAAGAAAGGCGCCCGAATCACCTCTCACATCGCGCTTCCCGGCCGCTACCTTGTTTATATGCCGACGGTCGACCACATCGGAGTGTCGCGCAAGATCGCATCGGAAGAAGAACGGGCGCGGCTGAAGCGCATCATCAACGAAAACCGCAACGGACTGTCCGGCGGATTCATCGTTCGAACGGCGGCGGAAGGCCGCGGCGAGGACGAGTTCATCCAGGATCTGCGATTCCTGGGAAACCTCTGGACGGATATCCGCTCACGCAGCGACAAGAAGTCGGCGCCCGCCCTGATCCATCGCGACCTGAACCTCGTTCAGCGCATGCTGCGCGACCAGTTGAATCCGGATTTCCGGGCGATCCGTCTCGACAACGAGCATGAGTTCGCAACCGTTCTCGATTTCGTCAACAAGTTCCAGCCGGCTCTGGTCAATCGCGTCAAGCTGCACTTGAAGGACACGCCGATCTTCGAGGAGTACGGCCTGAACCTCGAGATCGATAAGGCTCTGCGTCCGAAGGTCTGGCTGAAATCGGGCGGCTACATCGTCATCAATCAGACCGAAGCCCTGGTTGCAATCGATGTGAATACCGGAAAATTCGTGGGCAAGTCGAATCGCCTGGAAGACACCATCGTCAAGACCAACCTGGACGCCGTGAACGAAATCGTCCGGCAGATCCGTCTGCGGAACCTCGGCGGAATCATCGTGCTCGACTTCATCGACATGGAGGAAAAGAAGAATCGCCAGCGCGTCATGGGCGCGCTGGAGGAAGCGTTGCGCGCGGACCGGTCCCCATCCAAAATACTTCAGTTCAACGATTTCGGACTTGTCGCGATCACGCGCAAACGAACGCAGCCGTCGCTGGAACGTACGATCTGCACTCCATGCTCGCACTGCAACGGATCCGGATGGACCAAGTCGCCGGAAACCATTTGTTACGACATTCAGCAGGAAGTGAAAAAGATGGCGCATCTGCTCGAGAGCAAGGAGATCACGATCCGCGTGAATCCCGAGGTGGCCAAGGTTCTCAAGAGCGGCGAGTTCGTGAACACGCACGAGCTGGAGGAATGGACGAAGAAGGACATCAACATCAAGTCCGACCCACTCCTGCACGAAGAGCATTTCGACATTTTTTGATGTAGCGGCGGTCCATTGACCGCCGGTTTGGAGACACCACGTGAACGAACAGGCACCTTTCGACATTGCGATCATCGGAGCAGGCCCCGGCGGTTATGTGGCCGCGATCCGGGCAGGACAACTCGGTCTGAGAGTCGCAGTCATTGAGCGCGACACCCGGCTGGGAGGCACGTGTCTGCTGCGGGGTTGTATTCCGACCAAAGCGCTCCTTCGGGACGCTCACCTGTTGCAGGAAGTGAGGAAAGCATCACGGCAGGGATTGTTCAAGCTCGGCGAAATCGAGCTCAACTTCGACAAGATCCAGGAACGGAAGAACGACATCGTTCAGAAGAACGCGAGCGGTGTCGAATTCCTGTTTCGAAAAAACAAAGTGACGACGTTCAAAGGAGTGGCGAAGATCGTCAGTCCGTCGAAGATCGAAGTCAGCGGCGGCGGGACGTCAACGGAAGTGAACGCCAAAAACATCATCATTGCGACGGGCTCCGAGGCGAAGACGCTGGCGGGTTACGACGCCGACGAAAAGCGAATCATCACCAACGTCGGCGCGCTCGACATGACGCAGGTCCCCAGGACCATGGTCGTCGTTGGAGCGGGTGCGGTGGGCGTGGAGTTCGCGTCGATCTACAGCAGTTTCGGAACGAAAGTCACGCTCGTTGAAGCGCTGCCCAACGTGGTTCCCCTGGAGGACGAGGAAGTCTCGAAGGAACTGAAGCGCGTTTTTACCAGGAAGGGTATCGAAGTTCACACCCGAGCCAGGCTTGAAGGCGCGAAAGTGCTCGAGAGCGGAGTCGAAGTCACATTCCAGACCGATAAAGGCGAGACGAAAAAGCTCGTCGTGGACAAGCTGCTGATGGCGACGGGCCGCGTTCCAAACACGACGAACATCGGTCTCGAGAAGCTCGGGATCGCGACGGAGCGCGGTTTCATCAAGGTGAACGAGTACATGGAGACGAACGTCAAGGGTGTCTATGCCATCGGCGACGTCGTTCCGACTCCGCTGCTGGCCCACGTCGCGTTTCAGGAAGGCATCGTGGCGGTCGAGAAGATCGCGGGGAAAAATCCTCCGGCGATCAACTATCGCCAGGTCCCGAACTGCACCTACTGCGATCCGCAGGTGGCCAGCGTCGGACTGACGGAAGCCAGGGCCAGGGAACAGGGCTTTAAAGTGAAGATCGGCAAGTTTCCTTTTACGGCGATCGGCAAAGCGAAGGTCGAAGACGCGACGGAAGGATTCATCAAAGTCGTCGCCGACGAAAAATATGGCGAAATCCTCGGCGTGCACATGATCGGCAGCACGGTGACCGAAATCGTTGCGGAAGCCGTTGCCGCGATGGCGCTGGAAGGCACGGTGGACGACATCATCCACACGATCCACGCGCACCCCACTCTTGCCGAAGGCCTGCACGAAGCCATGGAAAACGTGCACAATATGGCCATTCACATATGACAGGCCGCCCCGATTGGTTGAAGGTTCGCATCCCCGGCGGCGAAGCCTTCTTCGAAGTGCGCGACATCATCCGTTCCCACAAACTCAACACCGTTTGTGAGGATGCCATGTGCCCGAACATTGCGGAATGCTGGGGCAAACACCGGACCGCAACCTTCATGATTCTGGGCGACATCTGCACGCGCGCCTGCGCGTTCTGCGCCGTCCGGAGCGGAAAACCCACGGAATACGATTTGATGGAACCGGCGAGAGTCGCCTCCGCCATCGCCGACATGAAGCTGAGACACGCCGTCGTGACTTCGGTCGACCGCGATGATCTCAAGGACGGCGGCGCCTCGATCTTTGCCCAACTCGTTCGCGAGATCCGCGCCCGCGATCCCGAAGTCAAGATCGAGTTGTTGACGCCGGACTTTCAGGGTTCACTTGAATCGGTTCGAACCGTCGTCGATGCGGGGCCGGACATTTTCTCGCACAACGTCGAAACGGTGAGGCGACTCTACCCGTCGATTCGATTCAAGTCCGACTACACGACCTCTTTCGGGTTGCTGAGCGCCGCGAAAGAAATGAATCCGAAGATTTTCATCAAGACAGGAATCATGGTCGGCCTTGGCGAGGAAAAGGAAGAGATTGTCGAACTCCTGCGCGATGCCGCACAAACCGGAATCGATATCTTGACCATCGGCCAGTATCTGCGTCCATCGGTCAAACACGCGGAGATTCAGAAGTACTACCACCCCGATGAGTTTGCCCAACTGCGGGCTCTCGGTCTCGGCCTCGGAATCCGGTGGGTTTTTTCAGGACCGCTGGTTCGGAGTTCGTACCACGCGGAAGATGTCTTCGACCAGATGGTGGCCAGGCAGTAAGATAAGGACGTGGCATTCCTATCGGGATTCTTCAGAAATACTTCCAAGGCAGCAACTCCCGCATTTCTCAGCCCTGAGAACCTGGAGATGTGGAACCGCGTCGAAGTGTCGCTCAGCCGGGTTCGCCCCATGCTGCAGTCGGACGGCGGGGATATCGAATTGGTCGACGTTCAGGGAACGGTGATTACGCTGAAACTCGTCGGCGCCTGCTCCCATTGTCCCAGTTCGACCCTGACGATGCAGCAGGGCGTCGAGATGGCCCTCCGCCAGGACATTCCGGAACTCACCGAAATCCGCCTCGCCTGATCCCTGCCTGGGATCTCAGATGTGACATGTCTGAAGGTGTGTTCTGAAACACCACCCCGGCGCTT
>JAHFTY010000242.1 GCA_023265365.1 Acidobacteriota bacterium | reverse complement strand
CGACCAGTTCGGCCGGGAGTTCCAGCTTGATCAGCATCGCCATCTGAGCGTCGCGGTTCTGCTCGACGACGTAGACGCGATCGTGTGTCTTGAAGAATTCGACAAGTTCTTCATTGAAAGGCAGCGCGCGGAGGCGGAAATAGCTGGTATCGGTATTGTGCTCCTTCTTCAACTGGTCGCGGGATTCGACGATCGCCCAATGCGTCGTGCCGAAAGCGAGGAATCCGATCTTTGCGCCCTTCAGCGTGTCGACTTCCGGTTTCGGAACGGCCTTGCGGGCCGTGTCGAACTTCTTCGAGAGACGGTCCATGTTGTTCTTGTAGTCGTCCGGACGTTCGCTGTAGATCGCGCGCTCGTTGTGTCCGGAGCCGCGGGTGAAGTAGGCCGCTTGAGGATGCGACGTGCCGGGCAGCGTGCGGTATCCGATCCCGTCGCCATCGACGTCGGCGTAGCGTTTGAAACTCCCGAGCCGGTCGAGGTCGGCGGCCGTCAGAACCTTGCCGCGATCGAACTTCTTTGTCGGGTATTTGAATGGATCGGACATCCAGTTGTTCATGCCAAGATCGAGGTCGGTCATGACGAACACCGGAGTCTGGAACCGTTCGGTCAGGTCAAACGCTTCGATCGCGAAATCGAAGCATTCGGACATGCCGTTCGGAATCAGCATGATATGCCTGGTGTCGCCGTGCGAGCAGAAGTACATCGAAAGAATATCCGACTGCTGCGTGCGGGTCGGAAGTCCGGTGCTGGGTCCAACGCGGGTGACGTCGAAGATCACGACAGGCACCTCGGCGTAATAGGCCAGTCCGATGAATTCCTGCATGAGCGAGATGCCCGGACCTGCCGTGGACGTCAACGCTCGCGCGCCGGCCCAGCCGGCGCCAATGGCCATGCCGATTGCGGCGAGTTCGTCTTCGGCCTGCACGATGGCAAAAGTCATCTTGCCGTCGGGCCCGACACGATAGTCGTGCATGTAGTCGATGAGGCTCTCGCAAAGGCTGGACGACGGCGTGATGGGATACCACGTGGCGACGGTTGCGCCCGCAAACATGCAGCCGAGCGCGGAAGCGGCATTGCCGTCGATGATGATCTTGCCCTTCGTTTCGTTCATCCGTTCGCACTTGTACGGAACCAGGCTCGCGTCGAAGCGTTCCTGCGCGAACTTGCGGCCGATGTCCAGTGCCTGCTTGTTGAGCGCGACGGCCTTGGCCTTTCCTTTGAACTGCTTGGTCAGGGCCTTTTCCATTTCTTCGGGATCGATATTGACGAGATGCCCGACGACACCGTCGTAAATCATGTTCGCCAGGAGCTTGCGCAATCGGGAATCGGGAGTGATCTCGGTGGCCAGCTTTGCAAAGGGTACGGGGAAGAACGTCACGTCCTTCCGCAATATATTCAGTTTGAGTGTTTCTTCGTAGACGACAACCGTGTTGGGATCCAACGACAGCACGTCTTCGCGAGCCGTTTCCGGATTCATCGCCACAAGGAGGTCGATCTCCTTCTTGCGGGCAATCCAACCGTCTTTGTTGGCGCGAATCGTGAACCAGGTCGGCAGTCCGGCGATATTCGAGGGAACCAGGTTCTTACCGCTGACCGGAATCCCCATCTGAAAAATAGAGCGCATGAGGACGGAATTTGAAGACTGGCTGCCGGAGCCGTTGACTGTCGCGATCTGAATGCTGAAATCGTTCACAACGGGAGCCCGTCGATCCCTCCGTTGTTCTTCCTCTACCAGCGTCGCCTGCGGGGACTGTTCTGACACCTTGTTAACTCTCCTTTCCACTCTTATCGTCTTGATAGCGTAGAGCTTTCCGATTAGACCAACCGCGTACTATAGCAGAATTAACGCTGGTTTTGAGGCCATTTCGAATCGGAGAAGAGCGTCGCGGCGGAATTCGTCCCCCAGGACTCCGGCACTACGGATCGAGTGGCTTCTCAGCGGAGTCGATCACGAATATGTCGAGCATCACCTTCGAGCTTTCGAGCCGCAGACCCATCTGTTCCTGCAACGCGGTGAACAGCGATACGCCCGGTTCGCCGGCGGCATCGCGCGGGGCGGCGCCCGGAGGCAACTGCAGCAGCAATCCACCGAGCGCAGCGCCTTCGCCTTCGCCCGGAGTCCAGTTCAGCGTGAAGTTATAGGTTCCGGTCAGTCCGGTCTTGTCATTGATCGCGCGTCCGAGACGTCCGGAGAGGAACGTGATGATGTTCGCGATCGTCGCGCGTTCGGAGGTCGCGGTCATCGGCATTCCGGGGCCTCGCATGCTCATCGACATTCCGCCCGCTGCGCCAGTGCCTTCTGAAACCTTCATCTTCAGGCCGCCCTTCGCGACCACGAAATCGAAGCCCGGCAACTCCCTCTTCTCGCGATGGAATTTCAGTTTGAAGCGCTCGGCGAGCAGGTTCTGAAGCATCACTCGCAATTGATCCTGCGACGTGTGTTCCGGATCCTCCGCCTTGGCTTCGAGGTCGAAGGTGTCCGATCCCACCCAGCTCGGACCGCCGACCAGCATCTGGTCGAGCGAGCCGCCGAGCGCCGTGAGCCGGTACGCGGCGTTGATGAGATTCTTCAGGCTCATGCGCGTGAACCTGCAACGTCCGATCGGAGTCGCGGGAGGTCCGGCAAACCGTCCTGCATTCGGCGGTGGAGCGCCGCGGCCATCAACACTGATCGCGAAAGCCAGCGTCGTCGGGACGCCAGGCCCGCCGGGTGACCCGGGCGCCGGCGAGTCGGTCCCGCGGCAACCGCCGCCGATCATCACCACGCCGCCGGCGGCGGCATCGTCTTTGTATGGTTTGAGCGAAGCAACTTCAAACGTCTGCGCCATCAGCATCGGCGCAATCAGAATCGCAGCGGCAAGCGCAAGGTGCGTTTTGTTCATCGTCTTCTCCTGGCGATCAGGGTATCGGCCGGCGATAGAGTCGCGCAGAAAACGATTCAGTACAACCGGGCCAAGGCAGTTTTACAAAGGTTTTACATCCTTAATAGTAGGCCCGGCAGGGCTCGAACCTGCGACCCCCTGCTTAGAAGGCAGGTGCTCTATCCGGCTGAGCTACGGGCCCAAGGAGTCCGAGTTTAGCGCACACCCCATTTAATAAGGTAGTGGCTTGCTCGATCCGCGGACCTGATTCGGGTGGCCTGGTGCCAAAATTGCTGGAGTTACGTTTCGTGGATCTCAGCGGTCTAAACTATCTCGTAGGAGGACTTAATGAAGAAACTAATGAAGCTGACCGTGTTCGTCACCGCACTGGCCTTGTTCGCCATTCCTGCGCTTGCGGACACACTGGTCCTCAAGAACGGGGAACGTGTTTCCGGTTACTTTGAGGGTGGGACAGCGAGAGTCGTGAAGTTCAGCGTCAACGGCGTTATGAAGGAGTACGACATCTTGTCCGTGCAGCAGATTCAATTTGGCGAGCCCGCCACCGCCGTCTCGAAGCCGACAACGTCGAGCGACTACAACCGCGGCGCCGTCACCACCACGCCGCGGCTGGCTCCGGCCAGCGAGCGGCCGCCGGTCAATCCGGCATCGAGCAATGCGGCGAACACCGCATGGACCATTCCGACCGGATCGAAGGTGGTGATCCGGATGATCGACAGCATCAACAGCGAGCAGAACAAAGTCGGCCAGACGTTCGTGGCCACTCTGGATGAGCCGATCTCGATCGGCGGCATCGAAGTGGTTCCGCGCAATGCGGACGTTCGCGGACGTATTGCCAACATCAACGAAGCCGGACGCATTGCCGGGGCGGCTCAACTCGGACTCGAGCTGACGCAGATCACCGTCAACGGCATTCCGTATTCGATTACCACTTCCGAATATCAGGAAGCCGGTGAATCGCGAGGCGGCCAGACAGCGAAACGCGCGGTCGGAGCCGGCGCAGTCGGAGCGATCATTGGCGCAGTTGCGGGCGGCAAGAAAGGCGCTGCGGTCGGAGCCGGCGTCGGTGCAGGCGGAGCAACCGCCGTTCAGGTGCTGACGAAAGGCGAGAAGCTGAATATTCCGTCCGAGACGAAGCTGGAGTTCACGCTTCGCGCTCCGCTCGTCGTCGCTGCCAGGTAAGCCACGATTGGCGGATGACGCGGATTCATTCCGCGTCATCCGCCAAATCCAGGCCTAGAACCCCGAGACTTTCCCCGATTTCTTGTAGCACTGGAAAACGATGTGCCAGGCCAGTGCGATCAATGCCAGGAAGAACACGTAATAGTACTGGCCTGGAATTCCGAGGTTGCCGCCTGCGAAATACGTGGTGTGTTGTCCGATCATTCCCCACAACAACGGCAGCGACATGTAGGTGTTGTGACGGGACCGCAGTCCCGCCATCTTCACGAGACCGGCGTCGGGAGCCTGACCGTCCTTGACGGCCCTGATGATCTTCTGCTGCGCCGGCCAGATGCGGAACCAGACGTTGAACGCCATCGTGGTGCCGAAAAGCACGGCGGTGTGGATCAGCGTTCCCCGATAGCTGAAATGCGCCAGATGAACGTAAGCGGCGACGACCGCGGATAGAAGAACGAACGACACAATCACGGCCGCCCTCAGGTTTGCTGCCAGGCCGCTCTTCCAGAGAATGTCGTAAACGAAGACGGCGAGAAATGTCACGAGGATCATGATCCCCGCGCCCGCAGACCAGGTGGTGCCGGTGTCGAACGCCTGTTGCCCGTGATAGTAGACGAGGGCCAAAATCAGCACACCCGTGAACCATGTGTACGCGGCACCCCATCGGAACCAGTACAGAGCCCGAGGCATCAATTCGGGGACGACGGCTCTTTTCGTGGGACCGTCCAGCTTCGCCTGTAACGGTCCATTAACCCAGTTGAAAAAGTACAGGTGTCCGATCCAGATAATTCCGGCGAACACGTGCAGCCATCTGAAAATGGCCTCTAATCCCTGCATCGCTCCTCCTCCGTTCGTCGTTTGTTATCGATTCAAACCGAGGAGTCTAACATAGGGTTTTGATTCCCGTGCCAGGCACCGTTTACTGTGAAAACGGGCCCGACACTTGAATCGGGGCTTCAGCAGCCCGTGGCAGAAGTGGTCAGATACCTCGGCGCCGTCACAATTCGGGGTCAGACCCAAAGAACGGATAAAGCAAGGGTCTGACCCCACCGAAAATGGGCGCCCAAGGTGTCTGACCCCGAATTACCGTCTTCTGCCACGGGCTTCAGGCCGCGAGACGCATTGTTGATACACGTTTGAAAAGGTCGTTTGCCGCGGACCAGTCGAAATTCTTCCAGAAGGTCACGATGTACTTTTGACGGTCCGCGCCGAAGTCGATGAAATAGGCATGCTCGTAGACATCCAGGACGACCACCGGCAGGGCGCCCCACACGCCGCCCTGGTTGTGCGCGTCGCAATTGTAGACTTTCAGGCGAGACGCCTTTGTGTCCCACGCGAGCACCGTCCAGCCTCGAGACGCCATGGCGCACTCGCCGAAGTACTTCATGAACGATTCGGCCGTCCCGTACCGGTTCTCGAGTTCGCGCACGAGTTCGGAAGCGCGGTCGAATTCGCCGTTTCCGCCAAGGCCCTCGAAATACCATTCGTGCAGGTACACTCCGTTGACGGCATAGGTTTCTCCATCTTTCAATGCGCGAAGTTCACTATAGGCCGGATTGCCGGAGACGCTTTTCCCCCGGGCCACATCGTGTTCGAGCGATTCAAGACGTGTTTCGATCTCATGTTTCTTTTGAACATAGCCCGCGTAGAGCTTGTCGTGATGATTATCGAGTGTGCGATTGGAAATGCCGGACAGCGGCATCCGGAATGGAAGCGGCTTGGCTACGTTTTCGTTCGTCCGAGTCGAATGAAGCGGTTCGGACGATTTTCGATTAAGATTTCGCATCATGACCTCCGTCGTATATAAAGTTGGACGATGAAAACTGAAACCGGGCGCATCGTGAGGCTGGCCGTGGTTTTCATCGCGTTATTGGCGTTGACATTGCCGGACGCGATTTCTCAAAACATCTGGGACGAGCCGCCCGACCTGGTGTTGAGGCCGTCCGCGCCACATACGATTCCCGCCGGCTCGCCGGTCCAGACCCGCCGTTTTGAGATTGCTGCGGAGCAGGCGAAAGACCGGTGGGTGCGCGCCGTCGACTTCCAGCCCGGAGATCCCCGCGTTGTTCAGCGTGCGTTCTTCCATGCCGGAAAAACCGGGCAGTGGCTCGGCGCCTGGGTTCCCGGCCAGAAGATGGTTCCCTTTCCGGAGACCGTCGCCGCAATTCTGCCGGCCGGCTCGAAGATCGTGATGGAGGTTCAGTATCGATCGATTTCCGAGGATGTGAAGGATCTCAGTTCCATCGCGCTTTATTTCACGGACAAAAAGCCGCTTCGCCCGTTAACCGGCATGTCGATCGAAAGCAGGGTGCAAATTCCGCCGAACTCGGACCTGTTTACCCTGCGAAAAGAATTCACCGTCATCGCAGACTCCTACGCGCTGGCGCTCCGGCCGGAAATGCTGGCGGCGGGACGATCGGTCGACATCACGTCGATGGATCCTTCGGGTGTTTCGCAGGTTCTGTTGTCGGTGAAAAAACACGACAAGGATGTCCGCCCTCCTTACGTCTTCGAAGAGCCGCTCTTCATTCCCAAAGGCACACGGATTGTCG
>JAHFTY010000241.1 GCA_023265365.1 Acidobacteriota bacterium | reverse complement strand
CCGCGGCTCCGGGAGGAACTCGGGGCCCAGGGGATCGAACCGGAACTGGCGGAAGAAATCCTCTCGGGCGCCGGGTGGCCCTCGCTTCGCGTCGCGCTGACAGCTAAAATGGCCGATTGGAATTTGCGCGTTCCGCTCCAACGTCGTGATGCGGCTCGTCTTTTTCGGGCTCTGGCTCGTCTTGGGTATGAGGAGGACGCGATACGAGAGGAAATAGAACAACTTCATGAACAGTAACGAAATCCGCCGCGCGTTCCTCAAATTCTTCGAGGACCGGGGTCACACATCCGTCAAGAGCTCTTCCCTGATTCCGGCCGAAGATCCGACCCTGCTGTTTGCCAACGCGGGCATGAACCAGTTCAAGGACGTCTTCCTGGGACGTGAAAGGCGCCCCTATGCCCGGGCCGCCTCGTCGCAGAAGTGCGTGCGCGCCGGCGGAAAGCACAACGATCTGGACAACGTGGGACATACGCGGCGTCATCAGACGTTCTTCGAGATGCTTGGGAATTTCTCGTTTGGCGATTACTTCAAAAAGGATGCCATCGACTACGCATGGACGCTGTTGACCCGGGAATGGAGGCTCTCTCCGGAAAACCTCTGGATCACCGTGTTCCGCGAGGATGACGAAGCGCTGGAACTCTGGGCCAGTATCGGGGTGGCCCGCGACCGAATCGTGAAGCTGGATGAAAAGGACAACTTCTGGCAGATGGGCGACACCGGTCCCTGCGGGCCCTGCTCGGAAATCCATTACGACTTCGGACCGGCGGCCAGCGTCCTGGGCCATTCGAACTGCGCGTTTCCGTGCGAGTGCGAGCGCTTCGTTGAAATCTGGAATCTCGTGTTCATGCAGTTCGACAGGGACTCGAACGGCCATCTGACGCCGCTGCCCAAGCCGTCGATCGACACGGGCATGGGTCTGGAGCGGATTGCGGCGGTCCTGCAGGGGAAGATCAGCAACTACGAAACCGACGGTTTCCAGCCGCTCATTCGCGAGGCCGGGGAAATCTTCAGCGTCGGTTACGGCGATTCCGCCGCGTCCGACGCATCCCTGCGCATCATTGCCGATCACATCCGCGCCGCAACATTCCTGATCGGCGACGGCGTCATCCCTTCGAATGAAGGCCGCGGCTACGTTCTTCGAAAGATCATGCGGCGGGGAATCCGGCAAGGCACGCTCCTCGGATACCGGCAACCGTTCATGTACAGGCTTTCCGGGTATGTCGTCGAGATGATGAAGGAAGCGTACCCTGAGCTCGTCAACACCCGTGAATACGTCGCGCGGGTGATCGGGAACGAAGAGGAACGATTCGCAACGATGGCCACCGTGGGCCTGCAGAAACTTGAAGACGCGATCGCTCAGGTCACGAAGGCGGGCAGCGACGTGATTCCGGGAACGGAGATTTTCAAGCTCTACGATACGTTCGGCTTCCCGCTCGACTTCACCAGGGAAATCGCGGACGAGAAGTCCATGAAGCTCGATATGGAGGGCTTCGAGGCGGAGCTTGAAAAACAACGGGAACGCGCCCGCCAGAGCTGGAAGGGCGACGACGGCGGCGTCAATCCCATCTTCCAGAAGTTCCTGCAGTCTGGCGGCACGCCGTTTCTGGGATACCGGGCCGTCCGATCGAACAGCCGCGTTGTGGCGTTAATAAAGGATGGAGTCGAAGTCCCGTCGATCGAAGGACACGGCACGAAGGCAGAAGTGGTACTGAACGAGACGCCGTTCTACGCCGAATCGGGCGGCCAGATCGGCGACACCGGAACGCTGACCGCTCCAAACGCGGTCGCCCGGGTAACCGGCACGACCTCGCCCATGCGGGGCGTCGTCGTCCACAAGGTCGAAGTCGATTTCGGGACGCTCTCCGTCGGCGACGAGGTGGATGGCCGCGTCGATGAAGAGCGACGGCGCAGGATCGCCGCAAACCACACCGCAACTCACATTCTCCACTCGGCTTTGCGCGAGATGCTGGGAACGCATGTGAAGCAGGCGGGATCGCTGGTGGCTCCGGATCGGATGCGATTCGACTACACGCACTTCGCGCCGCTGACGGACCGGGAAATCCTCGGAATCGAAGAAAAAATCAACGAAGTTGTTTTCCGGAACCTGCCCGTGCAAACCCGCGTGATGGGCCTGAACGACGCGATCGCTTCGGGCGCCATTGCGTTCTTCGGCGAGAAGTACGCGCAGGAAGTGCGCGTGGTCTCGATCCCGGACGTCAGCACCGAGCTTTGCGGCGGAACACACACGAAAATGACGGGAGACGTGGGCCTGTTTAAGATCGTCTCGGAATCGAGCGTCGCGTCCGGGATCCGCCGGATTGAGGCGCTGACCGGGTTCGGCACATTCCTGAGGCTCGAAGAAGACGAGGAACTGCTCCAAGAGATTTCGCAAACGCTTCGCGCTCCAAGAAGCGAGATCACCCGGGCCCTCACCCGGTTGATCGACACGGCCAAAACCTTGGAAAACGAGCTGGAAAACATCAAGCGGAAGTCTGCGCGGTCGCAACTGGACAGCTTGATCGAGGCCCCTCAAACCATTAAAGGTGTTTCCGTCGTTTCCCGAAAAGTAGATGGAGTGGACCCTTCGCTGCTCCGCGAACTGGCCGAAACGGCAGCCGCAAAATTAGGTTCCGGAGTGGTTGTCCTCGGTCTAGCATCCAATGGCAAAGCGTCCCTGGTCACGGTGGTCTCCGAAGACCTCCGGAAACAGCTTCATGCCGGCCTCATCATCAAGAAGGTGGCCGAACTGGTCGGCGGGAGCGGCGGCGGCCGGCCGGATTTTGCTCAGGCGGGCGGAAAAGACGCCGAAAAGCTGGAACCGGCCTTACAAGCTGTGTACAATATCGTGGCAGATTTCCTGAAGTAGCCACTTTCAATTGTGGATGAAATGAAAAACCGATTCCGTATCGTTTTAGGCGGACTACTCCTGGCAGGCTGGGCCGGGACTTCCTTTGCCGCCGACAACAAAATCCACGCCTTCCTGACCGAGAGCGGACGGGTGCTGTTTACCAACGGCGTCGAAAATGCGCCGGCGCCGGTCCCGGCCGCGACGTTTTCGGTAAGTGCCGACCCGATACACGCGCTGATCGAGACCATCTCGGGGTTGAACGGTGTGGATCCGGCGCTCGTCAAGGCCATGATCAAAACGGAGTCGAACTTCAACCGCTGGGCCATTTCATCCAAGGGTGCCAGAGGACTGATGCAACTGATTCCCGAAACCGGAGTACGCTTCGGAGTCCGGGATTTTTTCGACCCGAAGCAGAACATCGAGGGCGGGGTCCGCTACATCAAGTTTCTGCTGGAGAAGTTCAAGGGCGACCTGGATCTTTCACTGGCCGCATACAATGCCGGTGAAAACCTGGTCGAAAGGCTGGGCCGGATTCCATCGATTCCGGAAACCAGGGATTACGTCCGAAAAGTTCGTTCGAGTTACGGAAAATCGACGGCGCCAACGGCACTTTCCAAAGTGGCCGCGGTGAGCCCGACGCCGGAGGCGCCTCCGGTGCAACAGATCTTCCGTACCGTCGACGAGCGCGGGGTTATCCATTTTTCAAATATTGCGCCGCCGAAGTAACAAACCGGCCATGACCTCCATCGCGGGCATCCTTGTGGCGCTCGTGCTGCTTCCCTCCTTTGCCTTGTCCGCGCCTCAGAATCCCGCGCTTCAAAAAGCCCGCGAAGCCTTCGTTCACGCGCAGGAACTGGAAACCATCCTGAACGACAAGCCTGCCGAACAACGCAGTCGCAGCGAAGTCGTGAGCGTGATCAAGGCCTATCAGCGGGTCTACCTGATTACGCCGCGGACCGGATACGCCGACAACGCGCTGATGACCATGGCTCGACTCTACGAAGAGATCAAGGACAGCGCGGCGGCTGTCCGCACGTTGAGTTTTCTGGTGCGGGAGTATCCGCAAACTCCGTTCAGGGACGCGGCCGAACGGGACATTGCCCGGCTTCAAGGCACCCCGGAAAAGAAACTGTCGTCGGTATCGGTGGACAACATCCGGTATTGGGAGGCGCCCAATTCGGTGCGCGTCGTCGTGGACCTGAGCGCTGAAGCGGAGTTCAGGCAGGGCGACGCGAAATCGCCGGACCGCGTGTTCATCGACATCGATAAAGCCAGAGTGAATTCGGCGCTTCTGGGTAAGGCGATGCCCGTGAAGTCCGGACTGCTTCAGCAGATCCGGGTTGGACAGTACGACGCGTCGACCGTGCGAGTCGTCCTGGACATCGGTGCGATTGGGAGAGTGACGTCGTTCGCATTGAAGGAGCCGGATCGACTGATTATCGACGTCGTGGGCGCGGAGCCGGCACCCGTCACAACCGTCACTCCGGTGGCAGCGGTTGCACCGCCGGTCGTCACGCCGGCCGCCCCGGCGCCGGAACCGAAGCCGGGGGTCGAAACAAAGAAGGCTGCGATTCCCCCGAAGACCAAAGTTTCGAACGAACCGAAAATCACGGCGGCCAAACCGACGAGCAACGGCGACCGCTCGCTGATTCGAAGTCTCGGATTGAAGCTTCAACGCGTGGTGATCGACGCAGGACACGGAGGTCATGACACCGGCACCATCGGGCCGACGGGCTTTACCGAAAAGGAACTCGTACTCGACGTGGCATTGCGTCTGAAGGAATTGGTCGAAAAGGAGCTCGGCGCCGAAGTCGTCATGACCCGGAGCGACGACACGTTCGTTCCGCTGGAGAGCCGTACTGCCATTGCGAATCAACAACAGGCGGATCTTTTCATCTCGGTTCACGCGAATTCGAGCCGGACACGAACCGTTCGTGGCGTCGAGACGTTTTTCCTGAATTTCACGACATCGCGAGAGTCGCTGGATACGGCGTCGCGCGAAAACGCCGCGTCGGAGAAGTCGATCCACGAGTTGCAGGGGCTGATCAGCAAGATCATGTTGCGCGACAAGGTGGATGAATCGCGGGAACTGGCCAAGCTGATCCAGAAGTCGATGGCCACGCGGAAGAACTCCGGGACCGACCGCGGCGTGAAGCAGGCTCCGTTTGTGGTCCTGATTGGAGCGAACATGCCGTCCGTGCTGGCGGAGGTCTCGTTTATCAGCAACCCGCAGGAAGAGAAGCTCCTTCGAACCCCCGAATACCGCCAGTCGATTGCCGAATCGCTTTTCGAGGGTGTAAGATCGTACTCGGATACGTTGAGCGGACTCAAGACCGCAAAAATCCAAGAGAAAAATCAGGAGTAATAAGCGCCCGGCGCTTTGCCATGAAGGTTCGAACCTTGTTCGGGAGTGTGTTCGCCGTTTTCATCATCGCGGCAAGCCTCCACGCTCAATCCCGGGAGTCGCTTCTCCAGTCCGTGAAGGAAAGCACGGAGTGGAGGACTTCGGGCAATCCCAAACAATACGATGAACGCAATCTCAAGCCCGTCGCCGGCAAGGCCGCTTCGACGCTGCAACGCTATGGCGTAACGGGAGTGTCGGTCCAGGACTGGACCGGCGATCCTGGCAGAGTCCGGATGAGCCTGTACGAAATGGTGGATGCCAGCGCCGCGTACGGTTTTTTCACTTTCGAGCGATTGCCGGAGCAAACCGGATTCACCACGGTGCCGCTCGGGACCGAAGGGTTCCGCGTTGGCGATCGCACCTGTTTCTGGCAATCGAAGTACGTCGTGAAACTCGAAGGTGACGCGAAAGCCACGGACAGCCTCGCGCGTTTGATTTCCCGAAACATTTTCGGCCGTTCTCGAAAACCGATGGTGTCGGACCACGTTCCGCTGAACAGTCTCGTTCCGAATACCGAGAAGTACATCGTCGACGCTGCGGGAGTGCCTCCCGGCTTGGGCTTGGACCCGTCGGCGCTGGGCTTCGAGGACGACGTCGAGATTGCAACGGCACGCTACGAGGTCAACGGAAAACAGGCGAGCCTGGTCCTGCTGCTTTATCCGACTCAACACGTCGCAAGAAAATACACGGATGACTGGGACGCTGCATTCCCGGACGAACAGAAGTTTCGGAAACGCGTCGGGCCGTTGGTCGCATTGGTCCGAGACTCGCGCGACGCGAACGTCGCCAAACAAATCCTGGATTCGATCGGATACGAATCCCAGGTCACGTGGAACCAGGCGCGCCCGGACTTGTCGATCCGGGAAGTCATTCTCACGATCTTCACGGGAATCGGTATTGGATTGCTGTTCACCCTGGTTGCCGGACTGAGCTTTGGAGGCCTCCGGGTTTTCATGAAGGCCAAATATCCCGACCGGATATTCGACCGCCCCCAGGATATGGAAATCATTCAACTCAAGCTGGATCAAGGATTTACACGGAAGGAGCTTGGCTCCTGATTCTCCCCGTTTTTGGTGCAGCACTCTAAACGTAATCGTTCAAACGGTTTGAAAGCCCGAAAAAAGAATCCGTTGACAAGGTATAACCCGCTATTTAAATTAAGTGGCATTGGAGCTTTGGCCCTGCTTGCTGGCGGGGCTTCGATCCTTTTTCTCTTTACAACTATTGCTCACCCGAACAGGGTGAGCATTTTTTTGCCGGCGTAGCTCAGTTGGCAGAGCAGCTGATTCGTAATCAGCAGGTCAGCGGTTCAAGTCCGCTCGCCGGCTTCCCATTAGATTCAATACGATAGGGCCACCAACCACGGTGGCCCTATCAGTTTTCAACCCTGTTGACAGTC
>JAHFTY010000097.1:5242-17321 GCA_023265365.1 Acidobacteriota bacterium | reverse complement strand
GTCTGGGGACTAGAATCCTTCCCAAGCTCCGAGCGGGCTCTGATCTAAAGATTGGTATCGATTTCTCAGTCACTCTCAGTGCCGATTCAGCGGCAGCAGTTGCCGCAGAGCTACGGCAGATCCTTCTCGAACTCGGTGTGGGTGACTCTGTAAAGATCGAATAATTGCCCGGTAAAGGAACGACCTGGGGAGTGAATTCGACCCGGAAGCAGCGAGGCCTGACTAGGCAGATATACGAGGTGGCTGGCGTCCAGGGAAGAAATCGGATCAGAGAATCGCTTTCCATTCCCGAATCAACCCCGCCCAAGGTGTCTGTGCCCGGCGCATTAGGGAGTCGGCGTCCTTGAATGTGACTGGGTGCGTCGGCTTTCCCGATTGTTTGCCTTTCGTATGAGCCAAGTCCGCCTTGACTCGTCGATCGTGTACTTCTTTCAGCCACTTGATCGCGTTCGGTAAAATTGTATGGTGCGACAACAACATGCTCAGACATGTGGACCACTCCTCTTCAACGACTTGAAGCGGCGTCGCGTTGAATGATTACGATCGTAGAATACGAATCTACTGGAAAAGTTGATGAACAAATTGGCTGCTAGCGAACGACGCGCCCGAGCGATCAATGCCGCACAGGTAATTGCGACAGACTACGGAATGCAGCCTGGACGGCCAGTTATCCTGAAAGATACGAACCATACTATCGTTCATCTAACGCCCGCGCCGATTGTCGCCAAGGTTTCGATAGACAAACGCTTCCGACACGATTCCAGTTCACTTGCACGAGAAGTCCACGTGGCGAGTCTTCTTGCAGGGGCAGGCGCACCAGTAGTTCGACCCACCAGTACGCCGCCGCCCGGTCCACACTACGTGAACGGCGTGGAACTAACTTTCTGGGAGTTTTGCTCACACAACCCCGAGGCTGAGATTTCTGCATCCGAAGCGGGCAGGTCATTACGAGTCGTGCACGATTTTTTGAATGATATGCGGACGGAACTACCTGGGTTGCCGCCTTTCACGCTGCAGATCGACGAGGCGGAGAGCCTTTTGAATACTCCCGAAAATGTTCCGCTCCTGCCCGAGGAAGATCGAGCGTTTTTGTCCGGGCTATATCAAAAATTCCGCTCGGATATTGAAATTCCGCCGCTCAATTATCAACCTCTACACGGCGAGTGCAATCCGAGACAGGCGATTTCCAGTCCTTATGGCGTCCGTTGGCTTGATTTCGCGGCATGTCTTGGACCGAAGGAATGGGATCTCGCGGTTTTCGATGAGGAAAGTATAAACGCCTATGGAACAGCTGATCGATCATTGCTGGGTCTGTTAAGAACGGCGCGCCTGTTTTGCATAGTTACTTGGTGCTGGACTCAGCCTGATCGTGCTCCTGAGGTGCGCGAAGCCGCTGAATATCACCTTGCAAATTTGAAACAGTCTATTCGCACCCGGTGATGTTCGCATTCGCCAATGAATTCCACTTGTTCCTAGAACCGCAATATCGTGAGTCCCCAGCCCGTTAAGAATTGCAAATGAGTTCCACCTCACGCCTCGCAAATTAACTTGTTCGTAGAAGCTCTGCGAAAATTGTCCGGTGATGTCCCGCTTCATCCGGTAACCTCGCTTTGAAACTGGCGGATATTCTGTGGGATGAATAGACGTCAAGCCAAGATAACGTATTGAAAATATTAGGAAGAAAGCGGAGAGGGGGGGATTCGAACCCCCGGCACCGGTTTTGCCAGTGCAACTGCTTAGCAGGCAGCCCTGTTCGGCCACTCCAGCACCTCTCCGTGCGGGTGATTATACGAGAGATTCCGGGTCCGGGGACCAAATTAGTACGCCTCTCATGTATGCTACCGGCCCATGGACGTGACCACGCTCATCGTCATTTTTCTCGCTTTCACCAGTGTGACCGTGGTGACCAATACGCTGTTGATCCTGTTCGCATACAAGGGTTTTTCGGGCTTCACCATGAAGGTCACCGAAGCGGTCCGCGAGTTCGAGTCCAGCGCCGAGGCACGGGAATGGCTCGCCTCCCTGGAACGGGCTGCCGCGCAGGCGGTCGTCGTGACCGAGGTAACGAAGCAGAAAATGGCGGATTACGATCCGGTTCTCGAGAGCCTTCAGGGGCGCTACGGATTCGTGCTCGCGAAGGTGGATGCCCGCGTCGACGATTTGGCGGAGTCCCTTTCCGCAACCGCCGCACGCGTGCGCGATGCCGTCGCAGAACCGGTGGAGAAGCTGGAAGTTGTCACCGGTGCCTTGAAGAAGGCGGTTTCCTTTATCGATCCTGATGCCACTTCCACGCCGTAGCCACGATCTCGCCGAGATCGCTGTGAGTCGCGGTCCAACCTAAGATCGTTCGCGCCTTTTCAACCGCAGCCACCAGAATCGGCGGATCCCCGGGACGCCTGTCCGTTTCCCGCACCGGAATCTCCCGGCCGGTGACCTTCCGGACCGTCCCGATCACTTCCCGCACCGAGTATCCCGTTCCCGTTCCGAGATTGATCGCCTGGGACGAGACTTTCTTCTCCATCAGGGCTTGCAAACCCAGCACGTGAGCGGAGGCCAGATCGGTGACATGAATGTAGTCGCGAAGGCACGTCCCGTCCGGAGTCGGATAGTCCGTCCCGAAAACCTGAACGACAGGCCGGCGGCCCGCCGCCGCATCCAGGACCAGAGGAATCAAGTGGGTTTCGGGATCGTGGTCCTCCCCAAACTCTCCATCCGGGTCGGCGCCGGCGGCGTTGAAGTATCGAAGAGAGAGATACTGGATGCCATAACTCTCGTGGTACCAGCGAAGCGCCCGTTCGAACGCGAGTTTCGTTTCGCCGTAAGGGTTGATCGGAAGTTGCGGACACTCTTCAGCGATCGGTGCGTTTTCGGGAATGCCATACGTGGAGCACGTCGAAGAGAAGATGAAATGCTTCACGCCACGATCGCGCATGACATCGAGAAGCCGGAGGCCGCCAATCACGTTCACGTCGTAGTACACCGCGGGATTCGCGTGCGCCTCGGGAACGAGCGCCTTTCCGGCGAAATGAAGCACGCCATCGATGGAGTATTCGCTGAAGGCGCGTTGAATGTCGGTACTGTTGCGGATGTCGCCTTCAACCATGGGCGTATCCCGCACGAACGATCGATGCCCGGTGGAGAGGTTGTCGAAGATCACGGGAGCAAACCCCGCGGCCTTGAGTGCCTTCACCGCGTGACTGCCGATGTAGCCGGCTCCGCCGGTGACCAGAATCACACGATCTTCCTTCTGAAGTACTCGATGGTCAGATTCAGCCCCTGCTCGATGTCGACCTCCGGCGTCCATCCGAGAATGCGTGTCGCACGGCTGATGTCCGGGCGCCGGACTTTCGGATCGTCGACGGGCAATTCCCGCGCTTCGATGCGGCTGGAGCTCCCGGTCAGGGCCAGGATTTTGTTTGCAAGATCGCGCACCGTCCGCTCCTCGGGATTCCCGAAGTTGACCGGCACATCGAGTTCTTCGGAGGGAGCAATCAACAACAGACTCAGGATTCCGGAAACCAGGTCGGATACGTAGCAGAAACTGCGCGTTTGCGATCCTTCACCATAGATCGTCAAGGGTTCGCCCCGCAACGCCTGAACGATGAAGTTGGAAACTACGCGGCCGTCGTTCGGGCGCATGCGTGGTCCGTACGTGTTGAAAATCCGGACGATCCGGGCATCCATGCCGTGGTATCGCCGGTACGCCATCGTCATGGCTTCGGCAAACCGCTTGGCTTCGTCGTACACGCCGCGCGGACCGATCGGATTGACGTTGCCCCAGTAGGTTTCCGGCTGGGGATTAACCAGAGGATCGCCGTAAACCTCCGACGTGCTGGCCAGGAGGAACCGCGCCTTCTTTTCCCTGGCGAGGCCGAGAGTTTTGTGGGTGCCCAGCGAGCCGACCTTGAGAGTTTGTATCGGCATTTCGAGATAGTCGATAGGCGACGCCGGCGATGCGAAATGCATCACCGCGTCGACAGCCCCGTCGACGAAAATGTATTCCGTGACGTTGTGCTTCACGAACCGGAAGCGCGGATTGCCGGCAAGGTGAGCGATGTTGTCCGTATCTCCCGTCAACAGATTGTCCAGCGCCACAACGTCGTGTCCCAGCGCGAGCAACCGCTCGCACAGGTGACTTCCGAGAAAACCGGCTCCCCCGGTGACGACGACTCTCATGGTCTTCCGATGCTGCTGTATTTGAAGCCCTGCTGCCGCATGTGCGCCGGGTCGAAAATGTTGCGGCCGTCGAATACCACGGGTTGCCGCATGGCCGATTTCATGCGTTCGAAGTTCGGATTCCGGAAGACCTGCCATTCCGTCAGCACCAGGAGAGCGTCCGCGCCTTCCAGACAGTTGTAATTGTTTGTCGCGTATTGAATGCGGTTTCCGAAGATCTTCCGCGCCTCGTCGCCCGCCTCAGGGTCGTAGGCAGAGATCATGGCGCCTTCTTTCAACAGCGCCTCGATGATCCGGATGGATGGCGCGTCGCGCATGTCGTTGGTCCGTGGTTTGAACGACAGGCCCCATACCGCGATGCGTTTTCCCTCGAGATCGTTCGAAAAGTGCTTGACCACTTTTTCAACAAAACGTTGCGCCTGGTTCGCATTCACGCTCCCGACGGCTTCGAGAATCGACATCGTGTAGTTCTTTTCCCTGGCCGTCTGGACCAGCGCACGAATGTCCTTCGGGAAGCAACTGCCGCCAAATCCAACTCCGGAAAAGAGAAAAGACGGTCCGATGCGCCCGTCGGATGCGAGGCCTTTTCGGATCATTTCGACGTCCGCGCCGACCTCCTCGCAGACATTCGCGATCTCGTTCATGAACGAAATGCGCGCGGCCAGAAAGGCGTTCGCCGCGTATTTCACCAGTTCCGAAGTGCGAATATCCATCATCAGGACGGGACTGCCGGTCCGCACAAACGGCGCATACAGGTCGCGCAGAATCTTTCCGGCCCGCGGGTCGTCGGCGCCGACAACAATGCGGTCGGGTTTCATGAAGTCTTCGACCGCCGCGCCCTGCTTGAGAAATTCCGGGTTCGAGACGACATCGAACGGCTGCTTGGTTTCGCCGGCGATGATTTCGCGGATGCGTTCGGTGGTTCCGACCGGGACCGTGGATTTCATGACGACCAGTTTGTAGCGGTCCATGAAACGGCCGATATCCCGCGCGACATTGAAAACAGCGGTGAGATCCGCGGCGCCGCTCTCCGTCGTCGGTGTGCCGACAGCGATAAAAAGGATGAACGACTTTCGGACGGCGGCTTCCAGGTCCGTGGAGAAAGTCAGCCGTTCGTCGCGCACGTTGCGCTCGATCAGTTCGGGAAGTTCGGGTTCGTAGATCGGGATAATGCCTTGCCGGAGCTTGTCGACCTTGTCTGTGTCGATATCGACACAGACCACAGCGTTGCCGCTCTCGGCGAAGCATGCGCCGGCGACCAGACCGACGTATCCGGTTCCAACCACACCAATATTCATTCGGACTCCAGGTGATCTTCGACTGAGGCTCCGACCTTCGCCAGAAATGTGCCGGACAAGGATGGAATCGCGCCAATCGCCTCATCAAGAATAATCTTCTCGACTCGATGCAGCGGGAAAAAAATCGTGGTGGGTTGCACTCCACTCTCTTCGCGATGATTGATGTGGTTCATCCAGTCGTCAAATGCATTGAGATCGATGCCGCGGACAGTGACGCCTGACGCCGCAATCTCAACGAGCCGCCCGAAAAACCTCTCTTTTGGGGACTGCAGACTCATCACCACGATGGAATTGATCTTCATGACGCGCGTTCGACGATCACCGCGATACCCTGCCCGCCTCCGATACAGAGCGCGGCCAGGCCGCGTCCCGCATTGCGGCGATGCATTTCGTAGATCAGAGTCGTCAGTATCCGTGCCCCGCTGGCGCCGATCGGATGGCCGAGCGCGATGGCTCCGCCATTCACGTTGACACGTTCCGGATCCAGATCCAGTTCCTTCACAACGGCAACGGATTGTACGGCGAAGGCCTCATTGAGTTCGAAAAGATCGATGTCTTTGGCCTGCAGTCCGGCTTTCTGCAAAACCTTTTTCACGGCGGGAACAGGTCCCAGCCCCATGTACAAAGGATCGACGCCGGCCGACGCATAAGCTCTTACCGTGACCTGCGGTTTGAGGCCGAGCGCATTCGCCCGGCCGGCGGACGCGACGATCATGGCCGCCGCTCCGTCATTGATTCCCGAAGCGTTTCCGGCCGTCACCGATCCGTCCTTTTTGAAAGCCGGCTTCAACTTCCCAAGGCTCTCCTTCGTGGTTCCGGCGCGAATATACTCATCCGCGTCGAACAGCGCCGGATCGCCTTTACGGGCCGGAATCTTCACGGCAACGATCTCCTCCCTGAAGCGTCCCGCCGCTTGAGCCGCGGCTGCCCGCGTCTGACTCTCCGCGGCGAACGCGTCCTGATCGTCGCGGCTGATTCCGTAACGTTCCGCAATATTTTCAGCCGTGATTCCCATGTGAATGAAGTTGCTGAGCGAGCACGACAGACCGTCGTGAACCATCGCGTCGACGAGTTCGCCATTTCCCAGCCGGTATCCCCAGCGGGCATTCTTCAACAAATACGGAGACGTACTCATCGACTCGACGCCTCCCGCCAACAGGAGACCGGCATCGCCCGCCCGAATCGCCTGCGCCGCGAGCGCGACGGCTTTGAGGCCCGAGCCGCAGACCTTGTTCACGGTGTACGACGGAACATCGTTCGGGATTCCCGCCTTGATCGCCGACTGCCGTGCCGGATTCATGCCGGCGCCGGCCTGGATCACGTTGCCCATGATGACTTCTTCAATCGAGTCCGCATCGAGTCCGGCCCGCTTCAACGCTTCGATCAGAACGGCGGCGCCGAGATCGGATACATGAACATCCTTGAGTCCGCCGCCAAAGTTTCCGATCGCGGTTCGGGCCGCTCCGGCAATCACCACATCCATATTTAAAACTCCATCCTTCGAATTTCGCCCTCAACGATCAAGGTGGGCTCGGTCAGCTTCTGCACCTGTTCGATGGTGACGTCTTCCCGCAGTTCGCGCAGCACCAATCCCCGCTCAGTGACGTCGATCAGACAAAGTTCGGTGACGATCGTGTCCACCACTTCCACGCCCGTCAGCGGAAGACTGCACTTCTTCAGGATCTTGGGCGATCCTTCCTTCGTGGCATGCTCCATCGCGATAATCACGCGCCGGGCCCCGGCCACAAGATCCATCGCTCCGCCCATGCCTTTGACCATTTTTCCGGGAATCATCCAGTTGGCGAGGTTGCCCCGCTCGTCGACTTCCATTGCGCCAAGAACGGACAGGTCGACATGGCCTCCGCGGATCATGCCGAAGGAATCCGCGCTCGAAAAATACGAAGATCCCTTCAGCTCCGTCACGGTTTCCTTCCCGGCATTGATCAGGTCCGGGTCTTCCGACCCTTCCACGGGAAACGGGCCGATCCCGAGCATCCCGTTCTCCGACTGCAGCAGCACCTCCACGCCTTCGGGAACATGATTCGCGCAGAGCGTGGGCATTCCAATGCCGAGATTCACCGTGAACCCGTCCTTCAACTCACGGGCGATCCGGCGGGTGATGATTTCACGTTTGGGAAGCGCGCTCATTGTGCACCTGCCTTTCGAACGGTCCGCTTTTCGATCCGCTTTTCATACTTCGAACCCTGGAAGATGCGCTGAACGAAGATTGCCGGCGTGTGAATCTGATCCGGTTCGAGCTCTCCGACTTCGACCAGTTGCTCCACTTCCGCGATCGTGACCCGCGACGCAGTGGCCATCATGGGGTTGAAATTCCGGGCTGTCTTTCGATAGACCAGGTTGCCCCATCGATCGCCCTTCCATGCTTTCACAAACGCAAAGTCGGCGGTGAGTCCCCTTTCGAGAACGTACATGCGCCCGTCGAACTCCCGGGTTTCCTTGCCTTCCGCGACCAGCGTACCGTAACCGGTCGGCGTATAGAAGCCGGCGATGCCCGCCCCGCCCGCCCGAATGCGTTCGGCGAAGGTGCCCTGCGGCGCCAACTCCACTTCCAGTTCGCCCGAGAGCACGAGCTCTTCGAACAGCTTGTTCTCCCCAACGTAGGTGGAAATCATCTTCCGGACCTGCCGCGACTCGAGCAGCTTTCCGATTCCGAAGCCATCGACGCCCGCGTTGTTGCTTGCGATCGTCAGATTGCGCACGCCTTTCTCGCGTAGAGCGTCGACGAGATTTTCCGGAATACCGCAGAGGCCGAAACCTCCCATCATGATGGTCGCACCGTCCTGGATGTCGGCGATCGCTTCTCGCGCATCGCGCACGATTTTGTTCATAGCAAGGCTCCTGTTAGTTGAATTTACACCGGCAGGGATTTTTCATCGGGATGGGACAGCCAGCCGGCGAACGCCGCCACGCGTTCGACCAGATCGGGCTTTCCAATGTTTTTTTCGATCTCACGGACGATCGCGCTGCCCACAATCGCACCGTCGGCGGATTGCCAGACCGATCGCACGTGTTCAGGCCGGGAGACGCCGAACCCGACGGCAATTGGAACTGACGTGTGTTTGCGCAGCGCCTGAAGAAAATCCTGAAGATCGCTGTCGAGTTCCTGGCGTTCGCCGGTCACCCCCGTTCGCGACACCGCATACAGAAAACCGCTCGACGCCTGGGCGATCTTTTTCATCCGTTCGGGAGAGCTGGTCGGAGCGGCGAGAAAGATCGTGTTCAGCCCGGCGCCGCGCATGAGCCGGGAGTATTCATCGGATTCCTCCACGGTGAGATCGGTTGCGAGGATGCCGTCGAAACCGGATTGGGCGAGGTCCTTTGCAAGCCGTTCGAGTCCGTAATTGAAGAGCGGGTTGTAATAACTCATCAACAGCAGAGGCACCTGCGATTGTTTTCGAATCTCTGCGCCAAGTCCCAGGACCTTGCGAAGCCCCGAACCCGCGGCCAGCGCGCGCTCCGTGCCGCGTTGAATCACCGGCCCGTCGGCGATCGGATCGGAGAAGGGAACGCCGAGTTCCACAACATCGGCGCCGGCCTTGTCCAGCGCGATGACCAGGTCGCGCGTGATCTCCAGAGTCGGGTCTCCCGCCGTGAGATACGGGATGAACGCCTTCCGGCCCTCCCTGCGCAATCGTTCGAATCGTTCTTCAATACGCGTCATAGGTTTCCACGGAGGCGCGCGACCTCGTTGACGTCTTTGTCGCCGCGGCCGGAAAGATTCACCACGACGATCCGGTCGCCCGGCAGTTTCAGTTTTTTGGCCTGGGCGACCGCATGAGCGCTTTCGAGTGCAGGGATGATGCCTTCGAGCCTGCTGAGTTCGCCAAAGGCGTCCAGCGCCTCGTCATCCAGAATCGCGGTGTACTCCACGCGTCCCATGTCGTGAAGCGTGGCGTGTTCGGGTCCGACGGAAGGATAGTCCAGTCCCGCGGACACGGAATGCGTCGGCACCACCTGCCCGTCCTCGTCCTGAAGAATGTAGGAGAAGGTGCCGTGAAGGACGCCGGGCTTCCCTCCGGCAAATCGTGCGGCATGATCTCCGAGCTTCGTACTGCGCCCGCCCGCTTCGACGCCGATCATGCGGACTTGCCTGTCTTCGATGAAATCGTAGAACAGGCCGATCGAGTTGCTGCCGCCGCCGACGCAGGCGACCAGAACATCGGGGAGCCGGCCTTCCGTCTCGAGAATCTGCGTGCGTGTCTCTCGTCCGATCACGGATTGGAAATCGCGGACCATCATCGGATAGGGATGGGGTCCGAGAACGGAGCCGAGCATGTAGTACGTCGTCCGGACGTTCGTCACCCAGTCGCGCATGGCTTCGTTGATGGCATCCTTCAACGTCTTGCTGCCGGAGGAAACCGGAACCACCCGCGCTCCGAGGAGCTTCATCCGGTAGACGTTCAGTTCCTGCCGGCGAATATCCTCTTCGCCCATGTAGACGTCGCACTCGAGCCCCAGCCGCGCGCATACCGTCGCGGTCGCGACGCCGTGCTGGCCGGCGCCCGTTTCGGCGATGATGCGTTTCTTCCCCATGCGGGTCGCAAGCAGCCCCTGACCCAGGCAGTTGTTGATCTTGTGCGCGCCCGTGTGATTCAGGTCCTCGCGCTTCAAGTAGATTTTCGGGCCGCCCCAGGTGCGGCTCAACCGTTCCGCGAAGTACAACGCCGTCGGCCGGCCGGAGTAGTTGCGAAACAGGTGGTCGAGGTCCGCGTGAAACTGGGGATCCTGCCTCGCTGCTTCGTATGCCGCCTCCAGTTCTTCCAGCGGATACATGAGTGTTTCGGGCACGAACTGCCCGCCGTATTCTCCGTAGTGGCCTTTCATACTTTTCCCATCAGCGCGACGTCGGCGCATTGAACGGCCTCGATGAAACGCCGCACCTTTTCATAATCCTTTTTACCCGGCGCGGATTCCACGCCGCCGGCGACGTCCACGCCGAACGGATGAAGTTCTTCGATCGCAAGACCGACATTTTCGGGCGTCAAGCCGCCGGCAATAATGATCGACCCGAACGCGTTCGCACCGTAAGCCTTCGGCCAGTTGAAAATGGCGCCCGTGCCGCCGAATTGATCGTTCACGCACGCATCGAGCAGGAATGTTCCACTTCCCTGATTGCGCAACGTGTCCACTCGAAAATTCGCGTCGACGCGAATCGCCTTGATGACCTTCACCCGCTGAATCATGGCGCAGTAGTCCGGAGTCTCGCTTCCGTGGAGCTGCACGGCATGGAGCCCGAGCGAGAGGGCGAAGTCTTCGAGGTTCTGGGGATCGGGGTGATTCACGAACACTCCAACGATCGTGATGAACGGCGGAAGCTGTTCAATGATCTTCGCCGCCCGGGCCGGCTGGATATAGCGGGAACTCTTTTCATAAAAATTGAAGCCGATCGCCGATGCCCCCAGCAGCGCGGCGTCGCGGGCGTCCTCGAATTCCGTGATGCCGCAGATCTTGACTCGAGTCACAGCAGTCCTCGCAGCGTCGCGGCCGGATCCCCGGCCGTGACGAAATGTTCGCCGATCAAAAAGGCGTCCGCGCCCGCATCCACGAGACGTTCGATGTCTTGTTTCGAGCCGATCCCGCTTTCGACCACGAAGATCCGGTCATCCGGAATTCGTTTTGAAAGACGAAAGGACGTTTCAAGGTCCACCTTGAAGGTCTTCAAATCGCGATTGTTCACGCCGATGATGGATGCGCCCGCCCCGAGCGCCTCGTCGAGTTCAGCCTCATCGTGGACTTCGACCAGCACATCGAGTCCGAATTCCCCGGCCAGCGTGTATAGGAATTTCAGCTCGACCGGCTTCAGCATCGCGACGATCAGGAGAATCGCGCTCGCGCCGGCGCCCCGGGTTTCATAGATTTGAAACGGCTCGAAGACGAAGTCCTTCCGAAGCACCGGCAAACCCGACGCATTGCGGATCTGACCGACCCATGACAGGTCTCCTTTGAAGTAATCCTCTTCCGTGACGACCGAGATGGCGCTCGCGCCTGCCGTCTTGTACTGTTTCGCGAGGGCCGTCACATCCAGGTTCGGGCAAAAGACGCCTTTCGACGGAGAAGCTTTCTTCACTTCCGCAATGATTCTGACGCGTTGGGCCGATTCCAACGCCGCGAGAAACGAGGGCACAGCGGGAGCCACCCTGGCCATCTGTTTCACAATGGCTTCGGGCACGCGCATCTTTGCCATATGAAGCCTCTCGCGCTTGGCTTCGACCAGCTTCGTCAGGATGTGTGTGCTCTCAAGAACCTTCATATCGGTAAATTCGTGGGTCCGTAGGACAAAGACTTTTCCCCGCCTTGGCCAAGGCGGGGTGCCGCGGAGCGGCGGTTCGTTCAACAAAATCCATTTTTTGAACAGCACCACCCCGGCGCTTCGCGCCACCCCTCCTCGTCGAGGAGGGGAAAACGCTTAATCCATATTTGGACTGCCACTGGTGTTTCCTCGAACCATTGAGCAGTGGCAGGTTGCAACCTTCCGCGATGGTGAATGCTTATTTGGACAGCAGTGCCTCAGCGAGGTATCGTCCTGCGACTCCACGGCTTCATTTTAGACCATCGTGTATTTCCGAACGTGACGCTTTGATCGT
>JAHFTY010000097.1:0-5232 GCA_023265365.1 Acidobacteriota bacterium | reverse complement strand
TTCGGCGGCGATCCGGAAACCGTCCTTCAGTTCATCCGCCGCGCCGCCGGCCACGACGGCGGCGGCGGCATTCATCAGCACGACATCGCGCCGCGGCCCGCGCTCGCCCCTGAGGATGCTTTCAATGATCCGTGCATTTTCCGGAGCGTCCCCTCCGCGCAGCATCTCTGCGGACGCCACCGGTACGCCCAGATCTTCGGGGCAAATCGTGAGTGTTCGCGATTCGCCACGGCGCCGTTCCATCACCACAGTTGGCCCGCTCAGCGAAATTTCATCCACGCCGCCGGCGCCGTGGACGACGAATGCATGATCGACGCCCAGGCCGGCCAGGGTGTTTGCCATCAGCTCTTGAACACCGGAAGCGAATACGCCGACAACCTGGAACCGCGCGCCCGCCGGATTCGCCAGCGGGCCAAGAATGTTGAAGACGGTGCGCAGCTTTAACTGAGATCGGACGGGCGCGACGTGTTTCATCGAAAGATGGAAGCGCTGGGCGAACAGGAAGCCGATGCCGATCTCCATCACCGCTGCGCGCAGCCGGGGCACGGGTAGCTGAATGTCCACACCGAGCGCCTCCATGACATCCGCGCTTCCGCACAAGCTGGTTGCCGACCGGTTGCCGTGCTTGGCGACGCGAATGCCCGCGCCGGCCACCACGAATGCGGCCGCTGTGGAGATATTGAACGTTCCGGATCGATCGCCGCCGGTGCCGCAGGTGTCCAGGACCGCGAGGGCGTTCCCGTCCCAGAATGGCTCGGCCTTTTCCCGCATCACACGGGCGAACTCGATCAGCTCGTCGGCGTTCTCGCCTTTCATCCGAAGTGCCGTCAGGAAGCCCGCGATCTGCGATTCGGTGGCCGCGCCTGCGAGGATTTCTTCCATTGCGGCGCGGGCCTCAGGACCCGTGAGGTCCTGGCGATCGGCAAGCTTCATGATCAGATCGGTAATCACGTGTTCTAAACCTTCAGGAAATTCTGCAGCAGGCTCTTGCCCACCACCGTCATGATGGACTCCGGATGGAACTGGATGCCTTCGGTCGGAAAATCCCGATGGCGTAATCCCATCACCACGCCGTCGCGGGTTTCCGCGCTCATCTCAAGGCATTGGGGAATGTCGGTCACCGCCAGGGAGTGATAGCGAGTCGCGGGAAATCCCTGCGGCAGTCCTTCAAAAAGTGTCTTTCCGTCGTGAAAGACAGGGCTGACTTTTCCGTGCATCAGCGTTGGAGCCCGGACGATCTTTCCGCCGAACACTTCGCCGATGGCCTGGTGTCCGAGACAAACGCCGAGAATGGGAGTCGACGCGTGAAAATAACGGACCACCTCTTCGGAAATACCCGCCTCCGAAGGGACGCCGGGCCCCGGCGAAATGACGATGCGATCCGGCTTCATGCCGGCCAGTTCATCGATGGTGATCCTGTCGTTTCGAAACACGCGCAGCTCTTCACCCAGCTCGCCAAGGTATTGAACGAGGTTGTAGGTGAACGAGTCGTAGTTATCGATGACGGCGATCACAGCTCGAACCTGTTCTGGGCAAGCGCGATCGCGCGAATCAGCGCGCCCGCCTTGTTGACGGTTTCCGCGTATTCCGATTCGGGAACCGAATCCGCGACAATGCCGCCGCCGGCCTGAATGTACCCCTTGTTGCCTCGAGCCACGAGCGTGCGGATGGCGATGCATGAATCCAGATTATTGCTGAAGTCGACGTACATGATCGCGCCCGCGTAGACGCCCCGTTTGGTGGGTTCCATCTCGTCGATGATTTGCATCGCCCGCACCTTGGGCGCGCCGGAAACGGTTCCGGCCGGGAAGCAGGCCATCAGCGCGTCCCAGCGGTCGACGTCGTCGCACAGTTCTCCCTTGAGGGATGACACCAGGTGCATGACGTGGGAATACCGCTCAATGAACATCAGGTTTTCCACGTGCACCGACCCATACTTGCAGACGCGTCCCAGATCGTTGCGGCCGAGGTCCACCAGCATGATGTGCTCGGCGCGTTCCTTTTCATCGGCGGCGAGTTCCCGCGCGAGTTCCTCGTCGGAGGCCTCGTCGTTTCCACGCGGCCTCGTCCCGGCGATCGGCCGGTAGGACGCCTCGCGATCGCGGATCTTCACCAGCATTTCCGGGGAAGACCCCACGATCGACGCGTCGGGCATTTTCAGGAAGTACATGTACGGCGATGGGTTCACGATGCGAAGCGCGCGGTAAACGTCAAATGGCGGCGCCGGCAATTCGACCTCGAACCGCTGCGCCAGCACGACCTGGAAGATGTCGCCGGCCGCGATGTACTCTTTCGCCTTCTCGATCGACTTGAGATAGCCGGCCTTTTCGAAATTGGATTGAATCTTCGGCTCAGCCCCGGTGTGCGAAGGGTCGCGGATCTCGAGTGGCGCGCGAAGCAGCGCTTCGATCGCCGAAATCTCGGCCACGGCCATTTCGTATTGAGCTTCGATCGATGCACTGGATTCCTCGATCAGAAGATTGGAAATGATGTGGATCTGGTGCCGCAGGTGGTCGAATGCGAGCACCGTCTTATAGAACATCAGCATCGCGTCATCCATACCGAGATCGTCGCGTCCCGTGTCCGGAATGTCTTCGATCGTCCGAACCATGTCGTACCCGAAGTAGCCGACGGCGCCGCCGGTGAATGGCGGCAGGTTGGGGATCCTGACGGACTTGAACCGGTTCATCGTGGAGCGGAGGTTCTGCATGAAGTCGGCAGGCACTCCGCTGTTGTAGCGCGTGATCAGGAATGGGTCGCAACCCAGGAACGAGTACCGTCCCAACGTTTCGCCGCCTTCCACGCTCTCCAGTAGAAAGGCGTGCTTCTGGTTCTTCTCCAGCTTCAGGAACGCGGACACCGGTGTGAGGAAGTCGGCAATGACGGACTTGTAGACCGGGATCACATTTCCATGCGATCGAAGCAGCTTCACTTGTTCCAGGCTCGGTTGCATTTCTATTTGGGCCGGCGGATGGTGATCGACCGCGCGTGTCCGGTCAGTCCTTCCGCGATCGCAAACTTCTCAATCATTTCGCCGAATCGTTCAATCGCCCGTCCCGAATACCGGACGATGTTTGTTCCTTTCACGAAATCCGCGACGCTCAGGGGCGAGAAGAACCTCGCGGTCCGGCCGGTTGGCAGAACGTGACTGGGCCCTGCAAAATAATCGCCCACCACGGCCGGCGCATACCGTCCGATAAAAACGGCGCCCGCGTGTTTGATCCCGTCGGAGACGCGTTCCGGTTCCGCCATCAAAACCTCCACCTGTTCCGCCGCCAGATGATTGACCAGGTCGACGGCGCATTCCTCATCGGAGACGATAAACGTGATGCCCCGATTCACCAGAGCAGCGCGCGCCGGCGCCGCTCGATCGAGCGATTCGAGCTGCACCTGGATCTGGTCGAACACCGCCGCCGCCAAATCCCTGGACCAGCAGATCAGCCACACGCCGGACATCTCGTCGTGTTCGGCCTTGGCAAGCAGATCGGCCGCGATCCACTCGGGATTGCAGGTTTCGTCGGCCACGATGGCGACCTCACTCGGGCCGGCAATCATATCAATATCCACGGTTCCGAAGACTTTCCGTTTTGCCGCCTGAACGTAGGCGTTGCCCGGCCCGACGATCTTGTCCACGCGTGCAATGGACTCGGTTCCATAGGCGAGCGCCGCGATCGCCTGGGCGCCCCCGATCCGGTAAACCTCGCGAACGCCCAGAAGATCGAGGGCGGCCGCCACCAGCGGATTTTCTTCGAGAGATCGCGGCGGCGTGATCGCCACCACGCGTTCGACGCCGGCGGCCTGCGCGGGTACGACATTCATGATGACGGTCGACGGGTATGTCGAGGTTCCGCCTGGAATGTAGACCCCGACGCTGTCGAGCGGACTGATCCGCATGCCGAGACGAACGCCGTCCCCGGCATAGTATTCCCAGGACTGCTGAACCTGCCGCTCGTGAAACTCCCTGACGTTGCGCGCCGCCCGCTTCAGGATATCCACCAGCTCGTCGTCGGCTCCGGATGCGAGTTCCTGGATCTCTTCACCGGAGACGCGAATGGCGGACGGTGTCAGGTCATGCTCATCGAACTTGCGGGTGTAGTCGCACAGCGCTTCGTCGCCGCGGAGACGAACGTCGGAAATGATGTCGAGAACGGTCCGATCGACATTGAGATCGTCGTCTTCTGAGGACGCCAGCAATTCATCGATTTGCCTGAAGTCGAGCCTGGCGCTCAGATCAATGATTCGCATATTGCAAGTCGTAAACCACCCCGGCGCTTCGCGCCAGCTTCGTCGTGAGAGGAATCAGCCGAGCATGCCTTTCCGATACATCAATTCCGCGTTCAGAATGGCGGCGCCCGCGGCTCCGCGGATCGTGTTGTGACTGAGAAGTCGGAACTTGAAATCAAGAACCGGACACGGCGTCACGGGGCCAACGACAATGGCCATTCCCCGGCCGCGATCCCGGTCCAGACGCGGCTGCGGACGCTGAGCGTGAGATTCGAGGATCATGACAGGCCGTGGTGCCGATGGCAAGCCGAGTTCGTCGATCGGCGACGTGAAACCACGCATCGCTTCCTCGACTTGCGCGACCGTCGCCGTCTCCCGCAATTTCACGGAAACCGCTTCGAGATGACCGTCCCTGACGTTGACGCGATGCGTCAAGGCGCTGATCCGGATGGGCGCATCCTGGAATTGATTGTTCGCCCATTTGCCCAGGATCTTCAGAGGCTCGGTTTCGATCTTCTGATCCTCGCCGTCGATCGCCGGAATGACATTGTCCAGGATATCGAGCGAGGCGACGCCGGGATATCCGGCTCCCGAGATGGCCTGCATGGTGACGACATGAATCGCTTCCAGTCCGAACGCGTTATGGATCGCGGCCATCGGGAAGACCAGGCCGATGGTCGAGCAATTCGGGTTCGTCACAATGAAGCCCGAGCCGCCAAGCCGTTCCTTCTGTGTGGCGACGGCATCCAGATGATCGGGATTGATTTCCGGAATGAGAAGAGGAACATCCGCGGCCATCCGGTGGCTTCCCGCATTGCTGATAACGGGGAATCCCGCCTTCGCGAGCTCCAGTTCCGTTTCTTTTGCGATGTTGGACGGCAGGCCGCTAAACACGAAGTCGCATGCCAGGCCAGGCTGGCAGGGTTGGACCGTGAGAGCGGCGACGTCTTCCGGTATCGGCGTTTCAAGCTGCCACCGCGCCGCCTGCATGTAGGTTTTTCCGGCGGA
>JAHFTY010000096.1 GCA_023265365.1 Acidobacteriota bacterium | reverse complement strand
CCATTGACGACAGAGAGCAAATCCTCCGGGGAACGGACACGATCACTCCGAACGGACAGGTGGCGGATTTCAGCGTTCAACTCAAGGATGGCGACGTGGTGTACGTTCCCGGCCGGAAGATCAAATGAATGACTCGTCGCGCAGCGCGCCGTCCGGATTCCGGCGCCGAAACCGGAATGCGAAGATCGAGTGGGCCTTGAAGCGAGTCTGGAGGTTTTGGCATTCCGGCTCCCCTGGGATTCCAGGGGAGCCTGGCGTCATCAGTCGTGCCCTGTCATGGACTCCACTTCCGCAGGTTCGGGCGCGGGTTTTGGCGCGAAACCCGGCGGCATCGGCAGACCTTTCTTGTGACGGCGATGCGCGGCGAAACCCTCGCGCATCAGGCTGAACAGGGTGGCTCGGTTTTCCCAGACCACACCCAGCCATTGGCGTTTGCTCAACTGCGGGAAATAGATTCCACGGAACGCGATTCTCGTCGCGAACAGGACGGCACGCTCGTGGAAGGGACGATGCTTGATTTTCTCGAGCGCCCGCGCAATGGCGTCGGCGGAGTAGGAACGGTTCCAGGCCTCGCGCACTTCTTTTTCCGACTGATCGATGCTGATGGCGACCGGCGTGTACGCCATTCGGAAAGGTTTGAAGTCGAGCCAGTGCTCGGGGCGGGTCAACCGGCCTTCGCCGAGTAGGCGATCGTAGAGAGGCGTTGCCGGATACGGCGTCATCAATCCGAATACGGGCAGGCCCGGCGGCCAGGTATCCATGGTTTGCAGTGTGCGGTCGGCCACACCGGGAGTATCGCCGTCCATGCCGAAAATGAAGGACGTGATCGCGTACAAACCGCGATCCGCCAGCTTTTGCAGAATTCCGGCGTATTCGGCCGGCTTGTTGAATCCCTTGTTGACGGCGTCGAGGTTGGCCTTGTCAATCGACTCCAGCCCGATAAAGATCCAGCGGCCGCCGCTGGCGGCGATCAGGTCGAGAAGTTCCTCGTCGCGCAGCAGGTTGATGCTGATCTGGCCGACCCACGGCATGGTGGCGTCGCGTTCGATCATCTGGCGGAGCAACGCCTTCATCCGTTTCACATTGATGGCGAAATTGTCATCGATGAAGAAGACGCCGATTTTCCCATTTTCGCGTTTCGCACGCTCCTTCAGGCGGAGCAGTTCGTCGACGACGCTTTCGTTGGTACGGAAACGGATCGAATCTCCAAAGAACCCCGTCACCGTGCAAAAGTCGCAGCCGTAGGGGCAACCGCGGCCCGATTCCATCGGCACGACGTAAAGACTATCCCAGGAAACTCCGGCCTTTTTCCCCAGAGTGCGAAGCCATTTGGGAAGATGGCTGATCAGATCGAACTGTCGGAGGTCGAGGCTCTCCCAGGGAATATGCGGGTACTCGGTCAGCGATGGCTTGATGTCCTTGCCCGACGCATCCAGCGGCGGAGAGTAGACCTCGCGAAGCTGGCCGCGCGACGCGTCTTCGAGGATCTGCGGCCATGTCTGATCCGCTTCACCCAGCGCGATGGCATCCGCATGACGCGGCCGTCCGTCGCGCCCGAGAGGTTCATCGGGCACCTCAGTGACGTGCGGCCCGCCCATCACGACTTTTGCGCCGGCCGCGCGAATCGCATCAGCCATCCGGTAGGCGCGGGCAGCCATCCGGGTCATCGAACCAATACCGGCGAGCTGGATGTTGTTTTCGCGGACAAAATTGCCGAGCTCTGCCTCGGTCATCGGCTGCGCATTGCCGTCGATCAGAAACACCTTGTGGTCCGGAGGCGTGAGCGCTTGCAGGAGAAACATCCACAGGTGCGGCATGAAATTGCGGGTCACGCCGTTGTCAGGGCAGTACAAGAGTATGTTCATTTGGTTTTTCTGCGCCGAATTGGTCCGGGCAAATGCCCGGCAAACTGGCCTGGAAACTATACCTTAGAGGGAAAACAAAGGCATCAGAATCCTTGATTGCGTGACGGGCATGACCGAAATCCGAAACCCCGGGCGGAGATCACTTAAGGATCGGATCTCGGGGGCCGTCGTGGGAGTTATTGTTCTTCGGACTCTTCTTCTTCCGCATCGTCCGAAAACACATCCGTGGGAAGGGGTTGCCATTCATCCGGCAGGGGTTGGGGCCCGGGCCGGATGCCGGCGATATCCGGATCTTCACCTTCGGGCCGTGGCCCGGCGTTCGCACGACGCTCTCGGGTCTCGGACCGGCGGGCTTCCTTTTCTTTCTGACGCTCTATTCGTGCCTTTTCTCTCTGGCGCTTCTGTGCGGTCGGCCGGGAGCTTTTTGCCATGCAGACTCCTTTAACAATAGGTGTGATTTTTCATTCTATCGCGGAGGCCGGAGCGCTCACGCGGGATTTCGCTCAGCGTCCTCGACCACGTCGAACCACAGTTCGTCATGGGCGTCGGGCGAACCGTTGTAGTTTACGAAAATTTCTTCATCCCTTTCGATGTCGCGCAAAGCCACCACTTCGATCACATAGTCGTCAAGCAGTTCCTGCATTTCGGCGTTGGGCGAATACGAATGGTTATAGATCGACACGTAACCCAGGGCGACCGCGGCATCCTCGTCGTTTTCACCCCAGTCGAATACGTAATTCGACAATACGGTCTCTTCCATCGTCTCCCACTCCTTGCGCGGGACGACGATGACCGGCGAACGTTCAATAATCTCATCCTTCCGGATCTTGCGCTGCGCGAAAACGCCTCGACCTTTGTCGCGCGCGTCGGAAAGATAGACGTTTTTGCTGTTTGGATTTTCCACTCCAGATTCTCCGTGCTCTTCGTTCTCACCATCGAGAATACCAGATGAGAAATGAGATTGACCTCCCATCTGACATAAACGGACTCGAAGTGAGCGGGAAGAAGACGACCAGAGATCTCCGGCGAGTTATCGGAGCCGTCGGAAAAGCGCTGGGCAAGGCCATCCCCAAAGACTTTAAGCGCCCACCGAACAACAAGGACGACGACTCAGCGCCCTGGGATTGACAGGTTCTCTCTCCTGCCGGCGGTGATCATGGCCTCCACGACAAAGTGAATCGCAATCCGCGGCCGGAGCCCGGCGAGATGTTGGTGTTGTTGTCCGCGTTCAGATAGTAGCGTTGGTCGAAGAGATTCTCCGCGTTGCCCTGAAGCCGGATGTGATCGTTCAGCGTGAGATAGACGGCGCCATCCGCTCGAGTATAAGCAGGTAGCACAACGGTGTTGTCGATTGCGGCAAACATGTCCGACCGGCGAACGATTCCCAGACCGACTCCAACCCGCCTGATCACCTGATAGCTGTTCCATATCGACAACGTGTGGAGAGGAACCTGCCCCACCCGGGCGCCCGCGCGAGCCGCAATCGTGGCGCTCGTCACGAATGCGTTCTGATACGCGTAGCCTCCGGTGACCTTCCATGAGCCTGCAACTCGACCGTTCGCACCAAGCTCAAACCCGCTGGTGCGCTGGCTGCCGGTCTGAACGATGCGGGTTGGATCGTTCGGATCGAGCGTGCGCGTGTTGGTCCGGTCCAACCGGTAAACGGCGGACGTCAACGAGAGGTCATTCCTCAGGTCCCACTTCATTCCCATTTCGTAGTTCGAAAACTTCTCGGGTTTGACCTGCTGCGTGATCGTCGTGAGCGACGAGAACTGGTCGCCGGAACTGGGCAGATGCGAAACGCTGTAGCTGACATAAATCGAGAGCGGCACGATGGGCTTCACCACCACCCCCACACGCGGTGAAACGAGGCGGTCGGTGCGGCGAAGCTCATCGCTGTTCCGATTGTCGCGGTAGCGCAATTCGAAGCGGTCGAACCGGATTCCGCTCACCAGTTGAAGGTGACGGGAAACTTCGATCTGGTCCTGAACATACGTCGCGGCGACATACGTCCGTACACGGTTGTCCGCGTCGGTGGCGCTCTGCCGGAACGTGACCGGCGTGGAGATCGCTGTTTTATCGAATGGCGCGACAAACGCCAATGAAGTGTTATTGAAATATCCCGTGTTGCGGTAATTCCGGGTTGCCTGACGGCCCAATTCAACTCCACTCACGATCGCATGACGAAAACGTCCCGTCGCCAGCGCCACAATGAAATCCGTCTGGTTGAAAACATTCCTGCGATGCGTTGCGTTGTTGTAAGCAGATATCGAAACGGACGATCGGTCGGCCGTCACCGCCCCGGGAACGAAATTCTGATAGAAGCGATCGTAGTCGCCGGCCTGCGTGCGATTCCGAATCGTCAACCGGCCCTCCTGATGCTCGATGCTCAGGGACGAAAGATTCACACGCGCGCGGACGCGGCTGTCGCCGGGATTGCCGTAGTAGGTGCTGATATCCGTGTCTACCGGCCTTCCATGGAACGACGGAACGCCGCGATCGGCAACCCGCGTGTCCTTGAAGTTCTCGAAACCGAAATTCAGCCTGGTCCTGGACGTTGCGGCGAACGTCATGGCCGGGCTGATCCCCCGCCGCTGGAGATGGACATACTTTCTGAAGCTGCCGGAATCCTCAAACATCCCATTCATACGGAGGGCCAGCCTGCTGTTCACGGGTTGATCGACGTCGATGGCGACGCGCCTGCCGTTGAAGGAACCGCCGCTCAACACCATCTCGCGAATCGGGACGAACTCGGCGTCCTTGGTCACGCGATTGATGACCCCGCCGCCGCCGCCCCGGCCGAAGATCATGGCATTGGGCCCCTTCAAGGCTTCGACGCGCTCGAGATTATAGAGGTCGCGGTAGTACTGAACGTCATCGCGAACGCCGTTGACAAAGAAGTCGGCCGATGAACTGTTCCCCCGGATCACCATCTGGTCCCGGTTGTTTTCGCCCTGAACCGCGGTGATACCGGGAATGTAACGAACCACGTCGCCGATGCTCATCATCGCCTGATCGCGCGCCTGCTGCTGAGTCACCACCGTCACGGCCTGAGGGATGTCGCGCAGAGGAGTCCAGGTTTTCGTTGCGCTGCTGATCAAGCCGGACGAATCGCCGAAGGAATCCGTCACCATGACCACCTGCTCGATACCCGGCAACTGGAGTGTGAAGACCCGCGATGTTACAAATTCATCCAGTTCAACCGATTGCTCCGTAAACCCCGGCGCTGAAATCCGAAGCGCATACTTTTCGGGGATGCCGGTCAACAGAAACTCGCCTCTTTCATCGGAAACTGCAGAGGCCGACCAGGCCTCGTGCGAAGCCGTCAACCGCGCTCCCGCAATGGGAGCTTCTGAAGGATCCAGCACTCTCCCCTTGAACGACAACGACTGCGCATTGACCTGAAACGAAAACACAAAGAGCAGCAAGAATGTCCACGCGATCCTCATGACCAAACTCCAGAAAGTAGCGGAAGTTGCGAGATAACGCGGCGGCCCTGATGGAATATCGGCGCGGGTATCGATAGAATGAGCCCGCGCCCGGTGCCGAACCAACCCATGTTTCGACCGTGCGCCCGAGGGATGCGCCGTTACCGCGGCGCATCCCTCAACTTTTTCGACGACTGGGAAATTATTCGAAATCCCGGTCCTTATTTCAACATGAAAATGAAAATCGTTTTCATTTGAAAATACGGAACCGGGCCGATGGGTTTTGTCACTCGGGCGCGTTTCACTGGCGAAGCGGCTATAATTGGCGCTTTCAGGCTTCTGGCATGAATCGACGGCAAATGCTGCAGGCGTCCGCGGCCTTCGGGCTCCGAGGCATGCGGCGCGAATTCGGGAGTGTGCAAACGGATGAAGAGTTGGTCGCCTTCGTCGATCTCCGCGACTTTCGCACGGAGATGCGGGCGTCCAACCCCCGCGTGCGTTGCTTCGATCTTCGCCGATTGATCTCGTTCATCACTCCGGAGCGCGAATTCTTTTCATTCCATCAGACGGAAACGGTGCAGGCCGATTCTCAAACATGGCGCTTGCGGATCGACGGTTTCGTCGAACGCGAAGGAGAATTCACGCTGGAGCAGTTGAAACAACGATCCGAAAGCCGCGACGAGGTCGTGACGCTCGAATGCTCCGGCAATGCGCCCGGGCCCGGCGCGAACGGCCAGGTCGGCAATGGGCGTTGGAGCGGCGTGAGTCTGGCGCCGATTCTGGCGGAATGCGGCGTGAAGCCGGAAGCCAGAGAAGTTGTTTTCTTTGGGATGGACATGGAACGTTCCACCGGACCGGACGATGTGGTGCCGCATGGCAGGAGCATTTACGTTCAGGACGCGATGAGTCCGTTGCCGATGCTCGCTTACGAACTGAACGGCAAACCTCTGCCGGCGGAACAGGGCTTTCCACTACGCCTGATTTTCCCGGGTTGTTACGGCATGACTCAGATCAAGTGGCTGAACCGCATCCACGTTCTCGACCGCCGTTACGAAGGCTTTCACATGTCGCGCAACTACCACACGATGAACAGCCTTGAATACCCCAACGAGGAACTGTGGCTGGAAACATCGATTTCAAAGACTCGTTTGAAATCGGTGGTCGCGCGTGTGACCCGCCGCAGACAGAACGAACGCTTTCTCTATCGCATTGCCGGCGCGGCATGGGGCGGTCCATCGCCGTTGAAATCCGTTGAAGTCCAGGTGGACAACGGGGGATGGCGCGCCGCGCAGATCGCGGAGCCTGGCGGCGATTTCTCCTGGCATCTCTGGTCGATCGACTGGCCGGATGCGTCGCCGGGACGCCACACTCTCGTCTCAAGAGCCATCGACGCCGATGGACGCATTCAACCCACGGCTGCGGAGCGCCGCGCGTCGATCAGGAGCAACCGGGAAGATAACTCCCAGTGGCCCCGGCAGGTCCTGGTTATTGGGGTTTGAATTCCGGATCCTCCGTTGCCCGCGCTTTTCGAAGTCCCGCAGCAGTTCCTGCGGGACTTTTTATTTGTATTGATAAAGAAGCCGATAGTAGAGTCGCGGGCAGTCCAAACCAGTAGTTCTTGAGCATGTGGAGCGGCAATTTGCCGCTATTGCGATTCATTCGGTGGAATGGGTATCTGGAGGTGGGATCGATGAGACGTTTTTTTCAAATCACGATGATTCTGATGATGGTTGCGTCGGCCTCGGTGGCGGGGCTCGCGCAGGGTTTTCAGGGTGGAGTCCGTGGCGCCGTAACCGATCCCGGGGGCGCCGTCATTCCCGGTGTTGAGATTCAACTCGTAAACGAAGGAACCAACGCCGCGCGGGCGACAATAACCAACGAAGCCGGCCAGTACGTCTTCAGCGCAGTCGCGCCCGGTTCGTACAAAATCAAAGCGAGTCTGCCGGGGTTCAAGTCTTTCGAACGCTCTGGAGTCGTCGTCAGCACCTCGACGTCTCAGATCATCGACGTGAAACTCGACGTCGGCGCGGTGACCGACGAAATCAACGTCGTCAGCGAAGCGCCGCTGGTGGAAACATCGACGGCGTCGACCGGTCAGGTGTTGAGCGCCGCGGTGCTCGACGTTCTTCCGAACTCCGGCCGCAACGCGTTCATGCTGGCCCAGACGGTTCCGAACGTGATCTCCGTCGGCGATCCCACCTGGAACCGCCAGCAGGACCAGAATGATTCCTCGCGCATTTCCCTCTCGGGCGGCCCCATTCGAGGCAACAACTACACACTCGACGGCGTGTCCGTCACCGACGCGCGCAACCGCGCGGCTCTGGTTCCTTCTATTGAAGCGATTTCCGAAGTGAAGATCCAGACCAGCACGTTCGACGCGGAAATGGGACGAACCGGAGGCGGCGTATTCAATACGGTGGGCAAGTCCGGAACGAATGAATGGCACGGAAGCGCCTTCGCGCAGAACCGGCCGCCGGCCCTGACTGCGAACGATTTCTTCAACAACCGTGCGGGAATTCCGCTGAACAAGAACTTCTACTTCTGGCTCGGCGGCGGTTCGTTCGGCGGCCCGATTTTCAAGGACAAGACATTCTTCTGGGCGTCGACCGAAGGCTATCGCCAGCAGACGCAGAAAACCGCCACTCAGGGCATGCCGACGACCCTGGAAAAACAGGGAGACTTCTCGCAGACCGTCAACTGCGACGCCAGCGGCCTCAACTGCCGCCCGGTGGTCATTTACGATCCGGCAACCACGAGGACCGTCAACGGCAGCGTCGTTCGCGACCCATTCCCGGGAAACAAGATTCCCGCGGCCCGTTTCAACGCCGTTTCAAGAAACCTGCTTCAGTATTTCGTGGCCCCGGACAACGACGGCCGGCATGACACCGCGAAGGATAACTACGCGCACTCGGCGCTCCTGACGGACAAGGCCAACCAGGGCACACTGAAGATCGACCATACGTTCAGCTCGAAGTTCGCCGTGAGCGGGATGTGGGCCTATCAACGGACACGAGAGCCGAACCCGAACTACACCTATAAGGACTACGATCCGGGCGCAGGAATCCTGGCACGAACCGCATCGGTCTATGCGTTCAACGGAACCATCACGCCGGACTCCAGGACGGTCATCAGCGCGCGTTACGGCTACATGACGTTCGGCGACAATGACATCCCGGCCACCGGAGGATTCGATCTGGCCAAGCTCGGTTTCGATTCCAGCTACGTCAACGCGACGCCCCTGAAGAAATTCCCGTCGATCGGCGTCAGCGGATACCGGTCGCTCGGCGACCGCGGCTTCTCGACACGCACGTATACGGGCCACAACGCCAACTTTGCGTATTCGCGCTTTGTCGGGAAACACAGCGTGAAGACCGGCGTGGATTACCGCATCATCGGCACGTATTTCATCCTGCCCGGACAGGCGTCCGGCACGTTCAGTTTTACGACGAATGCCACGCAGCTGAATCCGACCGCTTCCTCGAGCACCACGGCCGGCAGCGCCTTCGCAAGTTTCCTGCTCGGATTGCCGGCCAGCGGCTCTCTCACACTGGCCACACCCGTTGACGGTTTCGCGCCTTACCATGCCGCCTACATCCAGGACGATGTTCGCATCACGCCGCGTCTGACCATCAACGGCGGCATCCGGTATGAACAGGAAGGCGGTTTCCGCGAAAACAACGACCGCATCACCGTCGGCTTCGATCCGGACTCGCCCAGCCCGCTCAAGGTGCCGGGACTCAATCTGAAGGGTGGTCTCATCTATCCGGGCCAGAACGGATATGGTCGAAGCCAGGGAAATCCAACACGCATCAAAATCGGTCCCCGATTCGGCGTCGCATGGATCGCGGCCAGCGACCTCACGGTGCGCGGCGGCTATGGAATCTTCTATGCGCCGGAACAGTACTCCTCGCCAAGTGTGACGACCTGGGCTCCGATCGGGTTCAACTCGACAAACAACATCTTCAATCCGGACTCGAACATTCCCACGGTCACGCTGAACAATCCTTTTCCAAACGGATTGATTCCGCCGACAGGCAACACGCTCGGTCTTCTGACAAACGTGGGACAGGACGTGAATTACGTCGACCGTACGAAGGGCTCCGGGAAGGTTCAACAATACACCCTCGACATCACCCGCGAATTCCGGGGCACCGCATTCACGGTGGCGTACGTGGGCAGCCGCTCGGATCACATGTCCATGGGCGGAACCAACGCCGGCGGCGTGAACTTCAACCAGCTGAAACCGGAAGTGCCGCTGGGTTCCTATCTGACCCAGCAGGTCCCCAATCCATTCTTCGGTGTCGCCGGAGCCGGCCCCTTCGCGACGGCAAGAACGATCGCTCAGGGCCAGCTTCTGCGTCCGTTCCCGCAGTTTTTGGGAGTGACCGCCAATCGCATCCACCAGGGAATCGGCCGTTACAACTCGGCGGTGATCAAGGTGGAGCGCCGCATGAAGAACGGGTTCTCGATCCGTTCGAATTACACGTTCAGCAAGAACATGGACAACTACATCGGCGAAGACAGCTTCTTCTCGTCCACGTCCAGCGGTGTGAAGAGCGCCTACAACCTGAAGGAGGCGTACAGCCTGTCTTCATTCGATGCGCCCCATCGCTTGATCCTGTCCGGGATCTATGACCTTCCGTTCGGCAAAGGCCGCCAGTGGGTCAAGGGCGGAGTGGCCGAGAAGCTCGCCGGCGGATGGCAGCTCAGCGCGATCGGCACGTTCCAGTCCGGTTATCCGCTGGAGATCCTGCAGTCCGACAACACCGGATCCCTCGGTGGAAGCCAACGGCCCAACCGGGTGCCTGGTGTCGATCCAAAAATGTCTGGAAAGACGCAGGACAATCTGAACCAGTACATCAATCCCGCAGCCTACTCGCAGGCACCGTCGTTCACATTCGGCAACGTCGCCCGAACCGTCGGCGACATCCGGACGCCGAGACAGCCGACCGTGAACTTCTCTTTCAATAAGACAACGAACATCACGGAGAGACTGAAGGCCACCCTCCGAATCGAAGCGAACAACGCCACCAATACGCCGAAGTTCGGCGGCCCGGGCACCACGCTGGGCAGCGCCGCCTTCGGCAAGATCACCGCGATGGCGGGCTTCGCCCGGCAGTTCCAGTGGATGGCCCGTTTCCACTGGTAGATCATGGTGATTCTGGTGTCAGGCACCACTGACACCAGAATCAACACCATCAATGAATCGATTTTCCGTACTCGCCTGCTCCACAATGACCCTTGTTGCTTCCTTCTCCGTCTTCGCAGAACTCGTCAAGGCTCCCCAGACCATCAAGAAAGAGAAAGGCTCGATCGCCGTCACCGAAAAAGGGAAAAGCCGCTGGACCGCCGACTGGACGATGGAGCCCCTGACGGTCGACGGACGGGCCGCCGTACGATTCACGGAGAAAGGCCGTGGACTCTACTCGCCCTACAAGACGGAGGTGCAGTGGACGGTCGAGGCGATCTGGAAGGCGGATGGCCATTACCGGCCGCTGCGTTTTGAAAGAACGTTCACGGACAGCCGCGGGAAATCGCTGGCCACCCGCCGGAAAACTTTCGACGAGGCGAAAGGTGTCGCCATGGTCGACGACAAAGCGTTCACGATTCCGCCGGACACCATCACGGTCGAAGGGATGGGCGGCATCCTTCGTTCGATGCCGTTCGAATCCAGCCGCCCCTTCACCACGCACGTGCTGAGCAACGAACCGAGGCTCTACGAAGCCTCGATCGAACCCCGCGGCCGGGAACGCTTGAAGACGCCGGCGGGAGAGTTCGACTGTTACAAAGTGGAGATGGTTCCCCACCTCGGCGCGCTCGATGTGATTAGAAAGTTCCTTCCGAAAACCCAATTCTGGTTCACGGTTGCGGCCCCCCACTTCTGGGTGAAATACGAAGGTTTCGAGAATGGAGTGGGAACGCCGCGAATCACGATGGAACTGAAAACCTACGAACGCTGACGAATCACTTCGCTCGCCCTTTATAACCCGCCGCCACCATCTGAATCTTCCACGCGGCTCCGCGGCCGACCACATACAGGGTCTTTTTGCCGTCACCCGCGAAGGCCAGGTTTTGAGGAGGCCGCGACATGGGAATGGAGCCCAGGTGCTTTCCTTTTGCATCGAAGACCTGTATCCCCGCTGAGGTCGCGACGTATAGCCGGCCATCGTTGTCGATCGCGATACCGTCCGCGCCGCTCACCACTCCGGCGCCATTCGGACCGGGAGTCACGCCTTCATACTTGGCGAAGTTGCGCTTGTTCTGCACGGTTCCATCCGGCTTGATGTCGAATGCGATCAAATACTCTCCGCTCGTATTGTTCACGTAGAGCGTCTTCTCGTCGGGGCTCAACTGGATTCCATTTGGACGCTCGATGCCTTCAGCAATCTTCATCGCCTTGCCGCCCGCGGACACGTAATAAACGGCCGCCGGCATCGGAGGCGCGCCGGTGGCCGTACCCGGTGTGGCGTTCGGTCCGGGATCGGTGAAATAGACGCCGCCTTTCCTGTCCACAACAAGGTCATTCGGACGGCCGAATGGCTTGCCATCGAAATTATCCGCGATGACCTTCTCCTCACCCTTCGGATACACCACGCCGATCTTCGTCGCGCCCGGCGTGGTCTGAACCGAAATCAGACGGCCTTTGCCGTCAAACGCGAGACCGTTCGAGCCGTTCGTGTTCTCGAGAAACGCGGATGTGTTTCCATCCTTGTCGATCTTGGTGATTCGGTTCGCGGCCGTCTCGGTGAAGATCAGGCTGCCGTCCGGCAGAGCGATCGGGCCTTCCGTGCCGTTGAATCCTTCCTTGATGACCTGGACTTTCGTGCCGCCCTTGACGACTCCGGGAATATCCGGTGCAGTCGTGTCCGCCGCCGGCTGCGGTGCGCCACCCCGCGCGCCTCGTTCCTGACCGACGACCGCCGTGCAAAGAACGAGACCCAACGTCAGCGCAAATAATGCTTTAGTTTTCATATACACCCCTCCGGTTTGAAGATCAGCGACCAGAGGATTGCGTAATGAAGTCGGGTTGTCAAACGTATGTGCTCCTGGCCGGCGGGGACAAATCGACGCAACAAGATGACATGAAGCGGGCCATCGCCCTTGCTCGGAACCTTAAGGAGTTTTATCGATGCCCAAAAAGACTCGAAAGAACCGAGCAAAAACAAGGACGGTACGCTACGACATCGCGCGGGGAATGACGCAAGTTGCCCGAGACGCAGGACTGAGCCGCGAGAGCCTGTATAAGGCCCTCAGCGAAAGCGGAAACCCAAGCTTTGCCACCGTACTCAAAGTGGCTTACGCACTTGGAGTGCGCCTGCATGCCGAACCGCGGTGATCGGGGAGTTGCGTTTCCCGTCAAGCTCGAAACCCTTGGGAAGCGACGTTCTCGATGCCTCAGCGATGATTGCATTTCTTCGCAACGAACAGGGCGACCTCAATCTCTTTCACGATCGTGGCGGAGTGACGCGCACGGTTTCCGGAACCTGGCCGCGCTTGTAGACCATGAAGGTTCGTTTGTACTCGATGACGGTTTTGCCGTCCTGGTTGAAACCGGTTGTCTTGACTCGAACGATGCCGACGTTCGGCCTCGACTGGGAGTCACGCTTATCGAGAACTTCGCTGCGGGAGTAAATCGTATCGCCTTCGAAGACCGGGTGGGGCAGCCGGACTTCGTCCCATCCGAGGTTGGCCATGACGTTCTGCGAAAGGTCGGTGACGGACTGGCCGGTGACGAGCGCGAGGGTGAAGCAGGAATTCACCAGGGGCTTCTTGAACTCGGTCCTGGCCGCGTAGGCGTGATCGAAATGGATGGGATTGGTGTTCTGGGTCATCATCGTGAACCAGATGTTGTCCGCCGTCGTCACGGTCCTGCCGAGCGGGTGCGGATAGATGTCGCCGACCTCGAAGTCTTCGTAAACGCGGCCCGTCCATCCTTCTTTGATTGCCATTCGTTTCTCCTAATACGATCGCGGCAGTCCGAGGACGTGCTCCGCGATAAAACTCAGAATGAGGTTCGTCGAGACGGGCGCGACCTGGTACAGGCGCGTCTCGCGGAATTTCCGTTCAACGTCATACTCTTCCGCAAATCCGAAGCCGCCGAACGTCTGCACGGCCATGTTCGCGGCTTCCCATGAGGCGTCCGCCGCGAGAAGCTTCGCCATGTTCGCTTCGGGGCCGCAGGGCTGGCCGTTGTCGAAGAGTTCGGCGGCCCGGATGCGCATGAGGTCGGCGGATTCGACGTGCACGTGCGCCTTTGCGATTGGAAACTGAATCCCCTGGTTCTGGCCGATGGGCCGTCCGAACACGACGCGTTCTTTTGCGTATCGGGTCGCCCGTTCGACGAACCAGCGGCCGTCGCCGATACACTCCGCCGCGATCAGGATGCGTTCGGCATTGAGTCCATCGAGAAGGTACTTGAAGCCCTTCCCTTCTTCGCCGATAAGATTCTCGACAGGCACTTCCAGGTCATCAATGAAGAGTTCGGTCGTCGCGTGATTCATCATCGTTCGAATCGGACGAATGGCGATGCCGTGCCCGACGGCTTCCCGCATATCGACGAGCAAAACGGACAGCCCTTCGCTTCGTTTCTTCACCTGCTCGACCGGCGTCGTGCGGGCGATCATCAACATCAGGTCGGAATGCTCGGCGCGGGAAATCCACACCTTCTGGCCGTTGACCACGTATTTGTCGCCTTTGCGGACGGCCATGGTTTTCAACTGCGTCGTGTCGGATCCCGTTGTCGGCTCGCTGACGCCGAACGCCTGGAGACGAAGCTCTCCGTTCGCGATCTTCGGAAGGTATCTGCGTTTCTGCTCCACGTTGCCATGGCGCAGCAGCGTTCCCATGATGTACATCTGCGCGTGGCACGCCCCCGAATTGCAGCCTGCCCTGTTGATCTCCTCAAGAATGATGGCCGCCTCGGTGATGTGGAGGCCGGCGCCTCCGTACTCTTCCGGAATAAGCGCGGCGAGATAACCGGCTTCGGTGAGGGTTTTGACAAACGCCGTGGGATAGGCCCGCTGCGCGTCGAGTTCCCGCCAGTACGGATCCGGAAATCGCGCGCACAGTTCGCGCACACCTTTTCTCAGACTCTCGTGTAATTCTGTTTGCACGTTCAATCCTTCAGTCGTGGCTTTTGAATATCCGCGAGTTCGCACAGCACGTCGACCATCACCGAAAAGTCCCTGGACCCGAACCCGCGGCTCCGCGCGACACTGAACGCTTCCCGGGCGCTCGCGCCGACGGAGATCGGAACATGTGCGGCGTTGGCCGCTTCGACGATAAGGGTCAGGTCCTTGTGCGCCAGATCGACGGTAAACCCCGGTTCGATGTCGCCCGCCAGCACCTTCGACGGCCAGGCAATCTTCAACTGGCCGTTGATCGCGGTGGTTCCGTACAACACTTCGAGGGTTTTCTCGAGGTTGAGGCCAAACCGTTGCGACAACGCCAGGGCCTCGGCGTTGGTCTGGCAGGAAACGATGGCGAGATAATTGTTCACGAGCTTCGTTCGCGTGCCGCTTCCAACCGGTCCGCAGTGATGGATGGTGGTTCCCATCGCCTCGAGGAGCGGTTTCACGCGCTCAAAACTCCGATCGCTTGCGCCCACCATGAACAGCGATTCTCCGCGGTCGGCGTGGCTGGCCAGGCGTCCCACCGGAGCGTCCACGAAATCGACGTCTCTGCCGGCCGCGGCAGCCGCCAGCGCATCGGTTACAAGCGGATCGATCGTGCTCATGTCCATGAGGAGACCGCCTGGCTTCATATGAGTCAGAAGATCGAGCGCCACGTCCCGCACGATCTCTGAGTTCGGCAGCATCGTCACGACGATGTCACACGACGCGCCTATCTCGCTGGGAGTCGCGGCACGCGCGTCCAACGCCTCGAGTTCGCGAACCGCATCCCTATTGATGTCGTGGACCGCAAGATGAAACCCCTTTCGGCACAGGTTCGACGACATCGGACGCCCCATCCGGCCAAGCCCGATGAATCCAACAGTCATGATTCCTCCATTTCAGGTGCCGGCGCTTCACCGTCGCCGGACCACCCCGGCGCTTCGCGAAAACTCACACGCTGACGTACGACGTCTTCACGATCGTGTAAAACTCTTCGGCGTAGCGGCCCTGTTCACGCGGGCCGTAGCTGGACGCTTTGGTTCCGCCGAACGGGACATGATAGTCAAGACCCGCGGTCGGCAGATTGACCATCACGAGGCCCGACTGCGCATTCGCCTGAAAATGACGCGCGTATTTCCTGGACGTCGTGCAGATGCCGGCCGACAGTCCATATTCGGTGTCATTCGCGATCGCGAGCGCTTCCTCGTAATCCCCGGCCCGAATGACTGCGGCGATCGGTCCGAACATTTCCTCCCGGTTGATCTGCATCCGGTTGTTCGTATCGACGAACAGTGTCGGCCCGATGTAATAACCGGGCGTGTCCCGCTTCAGCACGCTTCCTTCGAGCTTCATCGCCGCGCCTTCGCGGCGGCCAATCTCGATGTAGCGCAGATCCTTGTCGAGCTGTCTCCGGTCCACCGCCGGGCCGACGTTTGTGCCCGGTTTCAAGGAGTGATCGATGACGAGTTTCTTCAGCCGGTCAACGACTCCGGCGACAAACCGGTCGTGAATGCCTTCCGTCACAATCAAACGGCTCGATGCCGTGCAGCGCTGGCCCGTCTGAAAAAACGCGCCGTCGACCGCGCAATTCACCGCGGTATCGAGATCGGCGTCGTCGAGAACGACCAAAGGATTTTTGCCGCCCATCTCGCACTGCAACCGGATCATCCGCTGAATCGCATGCTGCGCGATCTGCCGTCCCGTCGGCACGGATCCGGTGAAAGAAACCGCGTCCGCATTCTCGACGACCGCCTGCCCCACGATCGGGCCGGCGCCGTTGACGAGATTGACCAGGCCCGGAGGACCGCCGGCCCGGCCGATGATCTCCGCGAGATGCCAGCCCATCGCCGGCGTGATCTCCGAGGGTTTGAATACGACCGTGTTTCCGAACGCGAGGGCCGGCGCGATCTTCCACGCCGGAATCGCGACCGGAAAGTTCCAGGGTGTGATGATGCCGACGACGCCAACCGGACCGCGCGTGATTTCGATATCGATGTTCGGACGAACGGAAGGAAGTTTTTCGCCGCCGAACCGGACAACTTCCCCGGCGAAGAATCGAAATACCTGGGACGCGCGAGTCATCTCACCGATGCCTTCCGCGCGTGTCTTCCCTTCCTCCCTTGCGATGAGTTCACCGAGTTCTTCCTTCCGGTTCAACAGCTCGTTCGCGATAGTCGTCAGAAGATCCGAGCGCATCTGCGTGGTGGTTTCGGACCACTGCCTGAACGCGACCCGAGCCGAGGCGGCCGCATCGGCAACCTGCCGCGCGGACGCGGCCGCGCACTCGGCCACAACGTCGTTGGTATCCGAAGGGTTGACGCTGCGAATCGTATCGGCGCCATCCACCCATTCGCCCGCAATGAAATTCTTCAACACGCCCATGGTTTCGTTCTCCCCGGTCAAACCCCGGTACTTTATCAGAAGGTGGGCAGGTATGGTCCAAGCAGCTTTGCCAGGTAGACCAGCCCGAGAATCGGCAGCGCGATGAACGCGATCACGAGGAAACCGACCGCAACGACGAACGCCCAGTCCTTCACCGGTTGACGTTCGCCACGCATCGATTCGCGAAAGATTTCGAGGTTTCTGCGGTTGGACTTGTATGCGAAGTCGAAGATGTCGCCCAGGAATGGAATCGAGCCCGCCAGCGAGTCCACCCCGACGTTGATCGCCATCCGGAGGATCGCGCTGCGCCCAACGCCCTGCTGCATCGCACGCGCGATCATGACCGCGGACACCGCGGCGCCAATCATGTCGCCGAGGCCGGGAATCAGGCCGATCAAACCGTCCAGCCCAATCGACCACGGGCCGATCGCGATGGAGTCGTCCATCAGCCAGGCCAGCCACTCCAGCAGCGGATCTTCGTCCGTTTTGATTCGAGTCACCTTGGGGCGCGGCATTGGTTCTTATTGTAACCTCGGCCTGAGGCGGCATTCCGGCAGCACAGCGGGAAACC
>JAHFTY010000240.1:5091-6699 GCA_023265365.1 Acidobacteriota bacterium | reverse complement strand
CTTCAAAGCGATTGGGACGTCATCGTTTTGGACACGATTGGAGAGCTCGCGGCATGCTTCGAGTTTTCGGCAGCGGTCTTCATGGGCGGCTCACTGGTACGGCGAGGCGGACATAACGTGCTGGAACCCGCCAGGCATTTCAAACCCATCATCTTCGGTCCGCACATGGAAAACTTCCGCGACATCGCCCGCCTTTTCCTCCAGGCGGACGCCGCCATTCAGATCGGGGCGCCGCCGGAACTGGCGCCGGCGGTGGAACGGGTACTGTCGAATCCGGCGCTTGCGTCGGCGCTCGGCCGGAATGCATACGGCGTCATCGTTCAGAACACGGGAGCCACGAACCGCGTCATTGAATTCATTCGCGAAAACGTGTTTCGGACCGCCACCGTGACGGAACCCGCAGGCGGTTACCAATGAGCGCTCCCTTCAGGCTCGTGCTTCAGGTCCGGGACAAGCTCTACAAAGCAGGCGTGTTCAAAACGCACCGGCTCCAGCATCCGGTGATCAGCGTCGGAAACCTGACTCTCGGCGGAACGGGAAAGACTCCACTCACCATTTTTCTGGCCGAGAAGATGGCTGAACGCGGGTTCAAACCGGTTGTCCTCTCCCGGGGTTACCGTCGCACGAGCCGGGGAACGGTGATTGTCAGCAGAGGCGACGGCCCCATCACTCCCTGGCAGCAAGCCGGCGACGAGCCTTACCTGATGGCCCGGCGCCTTGCGGGCAAGGCGGCCGTCGTGGTCGGCGAAAGCCGGTATCTCGCCGGGCTGAAGGCGGAAAGCGAGAGACTCGGCGACCTTTTTCTCCTCGACGATGGTTTTCAGCACCGGCAACTTCACCGCGATTTCGATATCGTGACGATCGATCCCGACGAGTGGTTCAGGGGTGAATCCCTTCTCCCCACCGGCCGATGGCGCGAACCGAAACGGGCCGTGCTCCGTGCGCAGGCCGCGTGCATTCAGAATGGCGGCTACCTTGACCTTCCCATTCCCGAATTCAAAGTCCACCTTGCCGCTTACGGGATCCACCCTGCGACGGATCTCCGCGGAAAGTCGATCACCGCTTTCGCTGGAATTGCGAAGCCGGAACGTTTCTTCGAAAAGCTGGAATCCATGGGCCTCCACATCGCAAGGAAGGTGGCGTTTCCGGATCATCACCGCTTTTCCGACTCCGATCTCGCCCAACTCGGCGGCGACATCCGTATCACCACCGAAAAGGACGCGGTCCGCCTGGAAGACCGCCCCGGCTTCTCGGTGCTACGGGTCTCTGCTACCATTGCGGAGTTCGATCGCCTGCAGGAGATGATTCTCCTGCGGTTGGCCAACTCCCAATGCACGTAGAGAAGATTCTCATCCGCGGACCAAACTGGGTCGGCGATTCCGTTCTTTCCATCCCTGCCATGGAAGCGGTGCGCGGCCATTTCCCCACTGCCGATATCACGCTGCTGGTTCGACCCTGGGTCGCCGGGCTGTTCGCCTCCGCTTCATATCTGGATCGGGTGTGGAGCGAACCCCGCCCTTCGAGTCTGGCGGATTGGGCCGGACTCGCGCGGAAAATTCGAGACCGGCACTTTGATCTGGCTGTTCTGTTTCCGAATTCATTCGAATC
>JAHFTY010000240.1:0-5081 GCA_023265365.1 Acidobacteriota bacterium | reverse complement strand
CGGCTCTGATGATGTTTCTGGGCCGTGTCCCCGTTCGGCTGGGATACGCGACGGATGGCAGGCGGCTTCTACTGACAGATGCGGTCTCGACTCCCTCCGGCGAATCCCGGCACCAGGTTCATTATTATCTGGACCTCGTCGAAAACCTTGCCAACCACCCCGGCGCTTCGGGCCACGCCTCCTCAAGCGGAAGTGAAACCGCCGACTTCTCGGCGCCATCCGGCATTTCCTTGAGCGCTTCGGGCCACGCCTCCTCAAGCGGAGGTGAAACCCCGGTTCGTTTCCCCTCCTCAGCGAGGAGGGGTGGCGCGAAGCGCCGGGGTGGTTGGCTTGAGCCGGCAGAGAAGGCGCAGGAAGACGCACGAGGGCTGCTCGCCGGCGAGGGGATTGGGCGTGGCGAACCGTTCATGGTTCTGAATCCCGGGGCCGCATACGGTTCTGCAAAGAGATGGAGCGAAGAACGTTTCGCCGAAACGGGAGACCGGCTGGCGAAGAGTCTGGGCCTGCGGATTGCAATCGTCGGGTCGAAGTCCGAAACGCCGGCGGCCGAAGAAATCCGGGCGCGTGCCCAAACGCCTGTCTCGATCCTCACCGGAAAAACGACATTGGAGATGTTGATCGGCGTGCTTGCCGAATCGTCGCTGGTGATCACCAACGATTCCGGTCCCATGCATATTGCCGCGGCCCTAGGCATTCCGACCGTCGCGATTTTCGGTCCGACCGATGAACGAGTAACCGCGCCTTTGGCCCCGCAGGCTCGCGTCGTGAAACACCCGGTCGAGTGCAGTCCCTGCCTTCTGCGCGAATGCCCGATCGATCACCGATGCATGACGCGCGTCAGTGTCGACGACGTTTACCGCGCCGCGGAGGAACTGCTCGCCCATGCATAAGGCGATCTTCATGGATCGGGACGGAACGGTTTCCGAAGAAGTCGGGTACATGTATCATGCGGGCCTGTATAAGCCGTTTCCATGGACCGGCGAGGCCATTCGGCTCATCAACGAAAGCGGACGAAAGGCGGTCCTCGTCACCAATCAGTCGGGAGTGGGCCGCGGATATTTTTCGGATGCCACCGTCGCCGAGGTGCACGGCGCATTAAATGCTGAGCTGGCCCGCTGGAATGCTCACCTCGATGCGATCTATTACTGTCCGCACGCACCTGACGCCGGATGTGATTGCCGGAAGCCGAACCCCGGGATGCTCATGAAAGCCCGGGAAGAACTCGACATCGATCTCGGGAATTCCCACATGATCGGCGACCGCTATCTCGATATCCTTATGGCCCACGCTGTCGGCGCCCGGAGCGTCCTGGTCCTGACCGGAGAGGGCGCCGTCGAACTTGAAAACCGGAAGCTCGAGGATATTCAGCCCGATCTGGTTGCCGAAAACCTCCTCTCGGCAGTCCAGGCGATCCTCAACGAAAGCGCGGAATGAGCGATCTTCACGAATGGATTCGGAACTTTCAGGGAAAGCGCGTCGTCGTCTTCGGCGATCTGGTCGCGGATGTCTTTGTGTACGGGGAGATCTCCCGAATTTCGCGCGAGGCTCCGGTCCTGGTGCTTAACCATCGCGAGACGCAGGTCGTGCCGGGCGGCGGCGGCAATGCGATTCATAATCTGCGGACACTGGGCGCGGACCCGGTCCCGGTCGGCGTCGTTGGCGACGATGCCGAAGGCCGACAGTTGCTGGAGTTCTTCGCCAATCTCGACATCGACGTCAGTGGTATCCATGTGTCGAAGTCCCACCGCACACCGGCAAAGATGCGCATCCTGGCGGGCGCAGTTCACTCCCAGCGGCAGCAGGTGGTGCGGCTCGATTCCGGCGGACCGCCCGCCGGCGACAAGGCCCGCGCCGCGGTCGGACGAAAGCTTCAGCGCGCCGTCCGCGGCGCGGACGCGCTGCTGGTTTCGGATTACGGCTACGGTCTGGTGTGCCCGCAAATGGTGGAGACCGTCCGCGGCAAGTCGCTGCGGATAACCGTCGATTCGCGATTCTCGTTGGATCAATACGTCGGTCTCACCGCAGCCACTCCCAATGAACCGGAGGTCGAGGCGGTAATGGGCTTCGCGATTGGAACCGATCTCCGGAAACTCGAGACGGCCGGACGAACCCTTTTACGAAAACTGAAACATGAGGCGCTGCTGATCACGCGGGGCAAGGATGGCATGGCCCTTTTTGAGAAAGGCCGGAAGACCACGCTCATTCCGATTCACGGCACGGACGAAATTGCGGACGTCACCGGGGCCGGCGATACCGTCATTGCCACATTCACGCTGGCGCTCACGGCCGGCTGCAGCTTCGTCGATGCGGCACGGCTTGCAAACCTCGCCGGAGGCATCGTCGTCATGAAACACGGCACGCGGCCGGTATTGCGGCAAGAACTCGAGGCTGCCATTGAAACTGAGAACGCTTGAAGAGCTGCCCGGACTGGTCGAGGGCAAAAAAGTGGTCCTCGCGAATGGCTGTTTCGATATTCTGCATGTCGGCCACCTGCGGTACCTCGAAGGCGCGCGCGCGTTGGGAGACACCTTGGTGGTTGCGCTGAACAGCGATCGTTCCGTCCGGGCCATCAAGGAACCGGGCCGTCCGATCCTCAACGAAAACGAAAGAGTGGCCCTGGTTTCCGCGCTCGGTTGCGTCGATCATGTGGTGGTGTTCGATGAACCGGATGTTTCGCGTGTGATCGACGTGCTCAGGCCGGCGGTTCACGCGAAGGGAACGGACTACACTGAGGAGACCGTACCGGAACGGAACAAGGTATTGGCGTATGGCGGATCGGTGAGAATCACCGGGGACCCCAAAGATCATTCGACGCGCGACGTGATTCAATCCATTTTGCAAAAACAGAAGCGATGACCCGCAAAAAGATCGACACAAAACGTTTCCTGGTGGTGAAGTTCGGCTCGCTGGGCGACATCGTACATTGCCTTCCATCGGTGGCTCAGCTGCGCAAAGCGTTTCCCGAGGCGGCAATCGACTGGCTGATCGAACGAAAAAACAAAACGGTGGTTGAGCTGAGCGGATTGGACGTGCGCATTGTTCCGATCGACACGTATCAATGGCGGAACAGTCCCGGCATCGGCAGCGCGAAGGAGATTGCGGAGTTCGTCTGGACGCTGAGCACGGACGGTTACGATTGCACGATCGACTTTCAGGGCCTGCTGAAGTCCGCCTTCTTCGCCTATCTTTCGGCGGCTCCGGTCCGCATCGGTTGGGAGCGCGATTTTCTGAAGGAGTCCGTGAGCCGGTTCTTCTATACGGACGTGGTCAAGCCAAAGCGAATCCATATCATCGATCAGCAGATGGAGTTGCTCAAGCCGCTCGGGATCGAACCCGACTGGGAAGCCGTGGTGCCGCTGCGCGCGCCGGAACCGGCCCGGCGGTCGGTGGAGAGCAAGTTAAAAGGATTGAAGGACTTCATCGTGATCAATCCGGGCGGCAACTGGAAAACGAAGAACTGGGCTCCGGAGCGTTATGGCGAACTGGCGTCACGGCTGATGGGCGACGGCCTGCCAGTCGCCGTCACGTGGGGTCCGGGCGACGAGCCGATGGTGAAGAAGCTGGTGGCCGCGGCGGGAAAAGGTGTCGCACCGATTCCCACGACGCTGGAGGAGCTGGTCGCTCTTTGCGAAAAGTCCCGGCTCTTCGTTGGCGGCGACACCGGCCCGATGCATTTTGCAGCCGCCGTGGGAACGCCGGTGGTGTCGATCTTCGGTCCAACCAGCAGCGATCGGAACGGACCGTTCCGCCGCGAAGATGTCGTTGTCGAAAGACGCCTTCCCTGCCGCCCCTGCTATGAACGCGACAAGTGCCCGCTCGAACACTGGCAATGCATTGTCGACATCACGGTCGATCACGTCTACGAAGCGTGCCGGAAACGTCTGTCGCTTTTGGAAATCGCCTCATCGTGATCCAGCGGTTTCGCGTCCCGCTGGGCTTCGTTGTCGCGGCCGCCGTTCTGTACCTCGCCGCGCCAACACGGGTCTCCATCGCGCTGGGCCTGCCGCTTGCGCTGACCGGCGCCGCTTTTCGCGCGCTGGCCGCCGGCGTCATCCGCAAGGATGCTCAACTGGCCACCTGCGGCGTGTACGCGTTGACACGCAATCCTCTCTATTTCGGCAGCTTCATGTTGTCTCTGGGATTTGCGCTGATGAGCTGGAACCCGATCGCCGCGGCCCTGCTTCTTGTTCCGTCCGCGATCATCTACCCGAACGTTATCCGGAAGGAGGAAGCCCACCTTGCCCGCCTCTTCGGCGATGATTTCCGAACCTACCGCGCCCGGGTCCCCCGCTTTCTGCCCCGACTGGCAGGCCTGGAACCTTCCTTCTCGTTCCAGCAGTACATAAAGAACCGCGAATACAACACCGCGCTCGGCCTCCTCGCCGCCGTTCTGATCCTGCTTATCAAAGACCGGTAAACACAATGCGCAGCTGAGAGATTCCTAAGATGTCAGACGGCAGAATCCATCATTTCAGAGTTGCGGTTGGAAATCCGAAATCTTGGGGACGGCGTACTGAGCCTCGATTCTGTTCGGTGGGTGACGTACAGGAGGACTGGACCGGCGTGTGTAATTTGCGGTCGCAAGGCGAGTCCGACTTGGGTAGTCTATGCGCCACATTTTTGTTCTCGGAAGCGGTGTTTGTGAAGACTGTCTGTGCTGCGATCCTGCTGGTTTGCCTGTCCGTATCCGCCTTTGCCCAGTTCGGGGCGCCCGTGCTTGACTATGAAGCGGTTCGAAAGGGAAAGATCGTCCATGCGGTACGCACGAAGGACAGAATCGTTCTGGACGGGAAGCTGGCCGAGGACGCCTGGGGCACCGCCGAACCGGCGACGGACTTCCTGCAGTGGGAGCCGAAACCGGGCGAACCGGCGCGGCACCGGACCGAGGTTCGCTTTCTCTACGATGACGAAAACCTCTATGTCGGCGCGACCTGCTTCGACTCGGATCCGAAGCACCTGGTGGTCAACGAACTCAAGGAGGATTTCCAGGGCACGGAGAGCGACGGTCTCAGCCTCACGATCGATTCCCTGCACGACCGCCGCTCCGGATTCATCTTCGGCACCAATCCGGCGGGCGCCCG
>JAHFTY010000239.1 GCA_023265365.1 Acidobacteriota bacterium | reverse complement strand
TCAGCCGACCCGGTTTCCCCTCCTCGACGAGGAGGGGTGGCGCGAAGCGCCGGGGTGGTGCCCATAAGGAGAACCGATGAAGATTACCGTTGTGGCTGCGCTTGCACTGGCGAGCGCATCCTTATTCATGGCGGCGCCCCAGGCCAGGCCGCTGGCTTTCGAGGTGGCTTCCATCAAGCCCAATGCTTCGGGGGACAACCGGGTGATGATGCAGCGGGCTGCAGGCGGAAGAGTGAACGCATCCGGATTCTCGCTGAAGATGCTGATGCGCAATGCGTTTCGAATCCAGGACTTCCAGATTATCGGAGGTCCGGCCTGGATCGCATCGGACCGTTGGGACATTCAGGCGAAGTCGGAGGAGAATGCGACCCCCGCGCAGGTCGACGAAATGCTGCAGACCCTTCTTGCGGATCGATTCGGACTGAAGTATCACAAGGAGACCCGCGAGCTGTCGACATACGCGCTGGTCGTCGGAAAGAATGGTCCGAAACTCGAGCCGGCCAAAGCGGACGCTCCTGAAGCACCTACCGTCGTCCCTTTTGGACGGGGCCAGGGTCTGGGAGAACGAGGGCAGGTTGCCGTCGGCCGGGGCCAGGTTGTGGTGGGTGGCAGCGGCGGTCAGATGCAAATTGCTGGCGGGGGAATGTCGATGGCGCAGTTCGCGCAACTGCTGGGAAACAATCTCGGGCGCACGGTCATCGACAAGACGGGCTTGACCGGTCTCTACGACATCAAGCTCACCTGGACTCCGGAGCCGGGCCAGGGCCTGATGCCTCCGGGCGCGCCTGTTCCCGGCAGCGGAGATCGTGGAGCGTCATCGCCGGATGGACCGTTGCCTTCCATTTTCACGGCCATTCAGGAACAACTCGGGTTGAAAATCGATTCGACGAAAGGTCCCATCGAAGTCCTCGTCATCGACCGGGTGGAGAAGCCCACCGGGAATAACCAGTAATGATTTTGAAGAGTATCCAGTCCCTCATGCTCGCGTGGCTCCTCACGTTTTCCATGGAGCCCTCCGAACACCGGGGGCAAGTCCGCCTCGGTGGACTGCCGGTCCCGGGCGCTCTCGTGACGGCGACGCAGAATGACAAGAAGCTGGTCGTGGTGACGGACGATCAGGGTGCGTATTCCTTTCCGGATCTGGCCGACGGGCTCTGGACGATCCAGGTCGAGATGCTCGGATTCACATCCATAAAGAAAGATGTGACGGTGGCTCCGGATGCGCCGGGCGTGGAATGGGAGTTGAAGATTCTTCCCATCGATGAAATCCGCGCGATCGCGTCATCCGTGGTTGCGCCGGCTCCGAAAGCGGTTGAACCGGCGAACGCGCCTGCGGCTGCCGCGGCGCCGGCATCCGATGCGGATGACCTGAGTCAAAGCGCGGCGGATGGTTTGTTGATCAATGGAAGCGTCAACAACGGAGCCGCCTCTCCGTTCGCGCAGGCGGCTGCGTTCGGAAACAATCGACGGACGCGTGCGGTGTACACGGGCGGCATCAACGCGGTCGTCGATAATTCGGCATTCGACGCCCGGTCCTATTCGTTGACCGGCCTGGACTCGTCGAAACCGGGCTACAACCATTTTCAGGGCGGCTTCTCGCTGGGCGGTCCTTTGAGAATCCCGCGCAACGTTCGAAACAGCCCAAATTTTTTCTTCGCCTACCAGCGCAGTCAGAACCGTAACGCGGACTCCGCCTCGAGGCTCATGCCGACGCTTGCGGAACGCAATGGCGATTTTTCCGCGCGTTCGGGCGCGGTCATCGATCCGGCGACGGGCGCGGCTTTCCCGGGAAACCGGATTCCGGCGAACCGCATCGCTGCTGAGGCGCGGGCGCTTCTGGGCCACTATCCTTTGCCGAACTTCGATGCCGGATCCCGGTTCAATTATCAGGTGCCGCTTCTGTCCGCGTCGCACCAGGACAGTTTTCAATCGCGGCTGAACAAAACGCTCAACATCCGGAATCAACTGAACGGCGATTTCAACTTCCAGCGGACCGCCTCGGACAATCCGAGTGCGTTCGGCTTTCTGGACACATCCCATGTGTTCGGATTCAACGCCTCGGCGGGCTGGAATCGCCGGATCGGGAATCGCGCCTCCATCACGACCCGGTATCAATTCAGCAGGCAGAACACGCGCATCCACCCGAACTTTGCCAACCGCCGCAACGTGTCGGGAGACGCGGGAATTAACGGCAATAACCAGGACCCTTTGAATTGGGGGCCGCCGGCACTGCTGTTCTCGAGTGGCATCGCCGGATTGACAGATGCGCAATTTGCGCGGAACCGGAATCAGACGCATGCGGTTTCGTTCTCCGGCAACTGGAATCGTCCGTCTCATGGCATTCAGTACGGGGGCGATTTCCGCAGGGTGCAGTTCAACGTTCTCTCGCAGCAGGATCCTCGAGGAACGCTCGCCTTCACCGGCGCCGCGACGGGCTACGACTTTGCGGACTTTCTGCTCGGCGTTCCCACCACAAGTTCGATCGCCTTCGGAAATGCGGATAAATATTTTCGCCAGGGTGTGTACGACGCCTTTTTTACGGATGACTGGAGAGTACGGACCGGTCTGACGTTGAACCTCGGCGTGCGCTGGGAATATGAAGCTCCGTTGACGGAGAAGTACGGGCGAATCGTGAATCTCGACATCGCCCCCGGCTTCAAGACCGCGGCCGCGGTTGTGAGCCCTCCGCTCAAAGCGGATCGGAGCGGCATTCAGCCAAGGCTCAGTCTGGCGTGGCGTCCCTTGCCGGCGTCATCGATGGTGATTCGTGCGGGATACGGCATTTACAGAAACTCGTCCGTCTATCAATCGATCGTGACGCAGATGGCGCAGCAAGCGCCGCTATCCAAGAGTCTGAGTGTGGGAAACACTCCCGCCGCTCCGCTGACGCTTGCGAATGCCTTCAGCTTTGCCGGATCGGCGCCGGCTACTTTTGCCGTCGATCCCGGCTTCAAGGTCGGCTACGCGCAGGTTTGGAACGCGACAATGCAGCGGGACCTGCCTGCATCGTTGATGATGGTCGCGACGTATTCCGGTACGAAGGGCTCGCATCTGTTGCAGAAGATACTGCCCAACACTTATCCGGCGGGGACTGCGAATCCTTGCCCGACGTGCCCCTCCGGTTTTGAATACCTGATGTCGAACGGCGGCTCCTCGCGCCAGTCCGGACAGATCCAGCTTCGGCGCCGTCTGCACAACGGACTGACGGCGAACGTGCAGTACACGCTATCGAAGTCCATGGACGATGCCGGATTCAGTGCGGCCAATCCGCTGATCGTTCAGGATTGGCTCAACTTCAGGGCGGAACACGCGCCATCCAGTTTCGACCAGCGCCACCAGACTACCGCGCAGGTGCAGTACACCACCGGAATGGGCGCCCGCGGCGGCGCCTTGATGAGCGGCTGGCGGGGCAGGTTGTTCAAGGAGTGGACCATCCTTTCGCAGATCACGGCCGGAAGCGGTTTGCCGCTGACGCCGATCTATCCGGCCCCGGTTCGGGGAACCGGTGTGACGGGAAGTCTTCGTCCGGATTACAACGGCGGCCCGCCGCTCGCTCGTTCCTCCTATGCCGCGCCGGCAACGGGGCGTTGGGGGAATGCCGCAAGAAACTCGATGACCGGGCCCCGGCAGTTCATGATGAATGCATCGCTTTCGCGGACGATACGCTCAGGGGACCGCATCAACACGGACATTCGCATCGATGCGACGAACGTACTGAATCATGTGACGTTTCCCAACTGGAATACGGTCGTGACGAGCGCGCAGTTTGGATTGCCGACCTCGGCCAATCCGATGCGCCGGATCCAAACGGCCATAAGGGTAAGGTTTTGATGTTGGCGGCGCCACCCCGTCGCTTCGCGCCACCCCGTGTTGCGGACGGGAAAATGGGTTTTGGCAGTGAAGTTTCCCTTCCTCGACGAGGAGGGGTGGCGCGAAGCGACGGGGTGGTGCATTGTTCTTTCGAGAGGAATCCATGCTGAAGCGGTACCGGAGCGGCGTCGTGCTGTTCCTGATTTTCATGATGACGGCGGGTGCTCAAACGCCACAGCAAACCGCGCCCGGTCAGTTCACGATCCGGGTTCAGACCCAACTGGTCATCGAGACGGTGACGGTGAGAGACCGGAACGGCAAGGTGATCGAAGACCTGACCGAGAAGGACTTCGGCATCACCGAAGACGGCGTTCCGCAAACGATCGGCATTTTCAAATTCCAGAAGCTCGACGACATTGCGGTCCCGCCTCCGGTTGCTCCCGCGCCCGCCGATCCGGCGGCCAGCCCGAACCAGATTGCGGTGGAGAAGCCGGGCGACTTCAGGTATCAGGACCGGCGGTTGATGGTGTTGTATTTCGACATGAACAACATGCCGGAGAGCGATCAGTACCGGGCGGTGTTCGCGGCTGAGAAGTTCATACAATCGCAGATGAAACCGGCGGACATGGTCGCCGTCATGTCGTTCGCGAATGGCGCCGTGAAGGTGCACCAGGATTTCACCGCCGACCGCGCGCAATTGCGCTATGTCGTCGACTCGCTGATTGCGGCCGAGCAGGACCCCGACCAGCCGATGCCGGCCGACACCGGAACCGCGTTCGGACAGGACGACGCGGAGTTCAACCTCTTCACCACGGATCGCCAGCTCGCGGCTCTTCAAACCGCCGTGAACATGCTGAAGTCGGTGAACGAGCAGAAGTCGCTGATCTACTTCGCCAGCGGATTGCGTCTGAACGGCACGGCCAATCAGGCTCAACTCCAGGCCACGATCAATTCGGCGATCCGCGCCAACGTCCAGTTCTGGCCCATCGACGCGCGCGGCCTGGTTGCGCGCGCGCCTCTGGGAGACGCCACGATGGCCTCGGCCGGTGGACTCGGCATGTTCACCGGCGGCGCCACGCGCATGATGGCGGACCGGTTTCAGCAATCGCAGGACACGCTTTACGCTCTCGCGTCGGACACCGGCGGCAAGGCGATGCTGGACACCAACGACTTGTCGGCCGGAATCGTTAACGCACAGCAGGCGAACGGCAGTTACTACATCCTCGGTTACTACACCACGAATGCGAACCTCGACGGCAAATTCCGCAGAATCAAGATCACGCTGAAAGAGGTCGACGGCGCGAAACTCGGACCGTATCGGGAAGGGTATTTCGCGGGCAAGGATTACTCGAAGTTCAACACGGCCGACAAGGAGCGCCAGCTTGAGGACGCTCTCATGCAGGGCGACCCGATTACCGATCTCACCATCGCTCTCGAGCTGAATTATTTCCGTCTTAATCCCGCAGAATATTTCATTCCCATGACCGTGAAGATTCCCGGCCGCGAACTCGCGCTGGCCAAACGCGGAGGCGCGGAACACACGGTCATCGATTTTATCGGCATTGTGAAGGACGAGTACGGCACCACGATTCAGAACGTTCGCGACAAAGTCGATATCAAGCTCAGTGACGCCACAGCGGCGCAACTGGTGAAAAGCCCGGTCCAATACGACACGGGATTCACGCTGCTTCCTGGAAAGTACGTGTTGAAGTTCCTCGCACGCGACGCGGAGACGGGCCGCATCGGAACCTACCTGACGAATTTCGCCGTTCCGAATCTCAACAAGGAAAACAGGCGGGTTCCCATCAGTTCGGTCGTGCTCAGCAGCCAGAAAGTGGACCTGAAAGACGCGATCTACAATGCCCGGAAGGACACCGTGCAGTCGGCAAACCCGCTGGTGGAGAACAACCAGAAGCTCATCCCCAGCGTCACGCGGGTGTTCAGCAAGAGCCGCGAAATGCACGTCTACCTGCAGGCCTACGATGTGGCGGCCGAGATCACGCCGGAGTTCGTGGCGTTCGTCACCTTATATAAGGATCAAACCAAGGCCTACGAAAGCAGGCCCCTGGCGGCTGCCGTCGCGCCGGATTCCAAGCTGAAGTCCCGTCCCCTTCGATTCACCGTGTCCCTCAACACACTCCCGGAAGGCGACTACACCTGCCAGGTCACCGTGCTCGATCCCAACGGGCAGAAAGCGTCGTTCTGGCAAAGCCCCATCCGGGTGATCCCTTAGAGCTTGGTGACCGGCCCCTGGACCAGAGCTGTCCAAATTGTGGTTTCGGTTCTGCCTGCAGTGCACGATGGTCTTGGATTCCAGCAATGTGGCCTGTCGGAAGGCCTGGTTATTACATGAAGCCATGGAGTCGCAGGATAAATGCTTTTCCCCGCCTTGGCGAAGGCGGGGTGCCGCCGAGCGGCGGGGCGGTTCGTTGAATAAAATCAGTTTCTCGGACGGCACCACCCCGGCGCTTCGCGCCACCCCTCCTCGTCGAGGAGGGGAAAACGCTTTTCCCTGATTTCGCCTTATTGGGACAGCAGTGCCCCCTGGACAGGCGTGGTGCTGCCGCGTGGCCGCTTTCAGCGCGGCGGGGACTCGCAGACCGGTAGGAGTCCTGATGAGGATTGGGCGGCCTTACCGAATCCAGGGAAAGAGCCGCGCCGCTCGAAATACTGTAATGATCTGCACGTTGCCTTCTCGCAATCGATAGACGATCCGATATGGGGACGCGATGACTTCACCGACTTCTCCGGATTTGGAATCAGCAAGAGAGAGTATGTTGGCGGAAGTCTCGTTGGTCCTCAGGATCGCCCAGTCTTGATAACGATTCCATGCCGTCACTCCCGAAACGGTAAACGAGTTCGAACCGGATGAAAGCCGAAGAGACTCCGAACCATCAA
>JAHFTY010000238.1 GCA_023265365.1 Acidobacteriota bacterium | reverse complement strand
CTTCACCACGTTCTCGTGAAACTTGTCGCTGGGAGAGATCTTGCCGGAGATCGTAAATGTGCCGATGCTCGTGGTCCCGCCGGTCAGCACTTCGATGACGGTGGTGACCTCCGCCGCGGTGAAATCGGGAGTCATCGCCACTCGGTGATGTAAATCGAAAGTGAACCTGCCGCCCTTCCGTGTGTACGGGAGCTTAATCAGTACGCCGTTTGTCGGTTGACGGGTGATCACGACGTCATAGTAGGTGTTTCCACTCTGCGCGCCTTTACCCAAAACCAGGTTGTCCCTGGCCCGGACGTCGAACGGCGTGACCACCGTTCCCTGAGCCCATGCCAGCATTAACGTCAGGATCAGCGAAACCATAACCCCTCCAAAAACCGTTCAAATATAGCATGGCGGATTCCGGTGTCAGTGGTGCCTGACACCTTTTTAGCCGATGGCGTGAAGTTCGATCTCGCAGGGCTCCCCGTCAATGATGCGGAAGGCGCGGGTGTGCGGTTGTGCCCGGTCGGCGAGGGACACAATAATGTGGACGGCTTCGGGATAGTACGCGCGCTCCAGGTCGCTGGTGGATGGCTCCGCCGGACCTTTCGGGTGCGAATGAATGATGGCCACGAGTTGTTCGCCGCTCTCGCGCAGCGCACGGAAGGTGGAGGCCAGAAAGGCGGGATCCATTTCATAGGCGGTCTCGCTGGCCAATATGTTCCTGGCCTTCAGAAACCGGGTCGCCATGGTTCCGCGCCCCACCAGCAGACCGCAGGCCTCCTCCGGGTGCGCGGATTGCGCGTGGGCGATCATTTTGTCGAGGAGTCCGGGGGCGAGCATCAGGCTCATGCAGAGATGTTACCGCGGGCCGGAGGCCCGCGGCTAACACTGCGGAAGCAGCGATACGAAGATGGCTTTCAAAAGATAGTCTCCGGGCCGAACCACGGTTTCAAGATATCCTGCGGCGTATGAAGCTCTCGTCGTAAACCACATTTTCGACCTCGCCACGAGGGTGCGCAATTTGGGGGACGCACGCCGCAATTATTCCTTCCCAATTAAGGTGCGCATCCGTGTGCGTCCCCGGAATTCAGTGAAAATAATGAAAGAGCAAGACCGGTATCTGAGATTTGTCCAGTGGGAGGAGGCCGATAGCCTCTATGTGGGTTATTGCCCGGACCTCTCTCTTAGCCCCCAGGCTACAGAGCATGTCCGGATAATGCATTCTAGCCGCGGCGCCGCGACAGTCTTCCTTGGCCACCGGCTTTAACCGGTGGCCACCGCGGGCCGGAGGCCCGCGGTAAGGGGATCGGCTACTTGGCGGCCCGGCGGAGAAACGCCGGGATTTCCAGGTCGGGAACCGGAATCGAGGGCGTCCGCGAAGCCGCAGAGGTCCCTTGAGCCGGGCCGGCAGACGCGGCGTGCGAGCCCCGGTCGAAGCCCGTGGCAATGACGGTGATTTTCACTTCGCCCTTCATGCTTTCGTCCAGGACGGCGCCGAAGATGATGTTCGCTTCCGGATCCGCAGCCTCGTGAATAATGCTGGAGGCTTCGCTCACCTCGTGCAGCAGCAGATCCTGGCCACCCGTGATGTTGATCAGCACGCCGCGCGCTCCCTGAATCGACCCGTCTTCGAGCAGGCGGCTCGAAATCGCCTTCTTCGCGGCTTCAACGGCGCGGTTTTCCCCGGCGGCGGAGCCGGTTCCCATCAGCGCCATGCCCATTCCCGACATGACGGTCTTGACGTCCGCGAAGTCCAGGTTGATCAGTCCGGGCACGATGATCAGGTCCGAGATGCCCTGGACCGCCTGGCGAAGGATGTCGTCCGCAATGCGGAACGCGTCGAAAAGGCTGGTGCCCCGTTCGAGTGTGGCCAGCAGACGTTCATTCGGAATGGTGATGACGGTGTCCACGCACTCTTTCAGGTCCATCAGACCGCGCTCGGACTGCGAGAGACGTTTCCGGCCTTCGAACGCGAAAGGTTTCGTGACCACGGCCACGGTCAACGCGCCCAGTTCCGCGGCAAGGCTGGCGACGATGGGTGCGGCGCCTGTTCCGGTTCCGCCTCCCAGACCCGTCGTGACGAACACCATGTCCGCGCCCTCGAGCGCTTCGATAATCTTGTCCGTGTCTTCGAGCGCGGCCTGTTTGCCGATATCGGGATTGGCGCCTGCACCGAGACCCTTCGTGAGCTTGGCCCCGATCTGGATCTTCACAGGCGCCTTCGATTGCTTGAGGGCCTGCACATCCGTGTTTGCCACCAGGAATTCGACGCCGTCGAGGCCGGCGGCAATCATTCGATTGACGGCGTTCGAACCGCCGCCGCCCACGCCAACGACCTTGATGCACGCTCCCGTGCGGTGTCCTTCATCGAAAAGGAATTTGATCGAAGCATCGACCGGTAAGTTTGTCGCCACTGTTGCCCCCTTGTTGTCCCCCATCAAATCAAAGCCCTCACCTTCGAAAAGAATTTCCGGAAACCCGAACTCGAACTTTCGTGAAAATCGTTCATCTTGCGGCGCCGATCGCCGTACAGGACCAGGCCGGAGACGGTCGCGAATTCCGGCTGGCCGAGTTTCGGCATTCGCGCGAGCTGCGCTTCGCCGAAGCCGACGGGATTTCCGAGCCGGACCGGCAGATCCAGAATGTCTTCCGCCAGCTCCGGCAACCCTTTCAGCATGCCGCCTCCTCCGGTGAGGATGACGCCTGCTCCGGCCTGCCGTTCGTAGCCGGCATTTCGAATCTCGTTACGGACGAAATGAATGATCTCCTCGGCGCGCGGCTGAAGAATGTCGCTGAGGACCTGCTGCGCGATGGTCCGAGGATGGCGCGCCCCCATGCCGGCGACTTCGAAGACACTGTCGTTGTCCGCCAGTGACGCGAGGGCGCAGCCCTGTTCGCGCTTCAGACGTTCGGCCTCGGGAATCGTGGTGCGCAGACCCACAGCGATGTCATTGGTGAAATGGTCGCCGCCGACCGGCACAACCACGGTGTGCCGGACCGCGCCGTTCTTGTAGATCGCAACGTTGGTCTTGCCCCCGCCGATGTCGACGAGCACGGCGCCGAGTTCCTTTTCATCTTCGGTCAGGACCGCTTCGCCCACCGCAATCGGTTCGAGCACGGTGTCGCCGACAAGAAGTCCGCTGCGATTCACCGCGGTGACGATGTTTTGCGCGGCGGTGGTGGAACTCGTCACGATGTGGACATTCACTTCAAGCCGCGTGCCGATCATGCCCAGCGGATCGCCGATGCCGAACTGATCGTCCACGGTGAACTCCTGAGGCAGGATGTGGATGATCTCCCGGTCCGGCGCCAACGCGACCGCGCGCGCCGTCTCGATGACGCGGCGGATGTCGTCACCCGTGATTTCGCGGGCCTTCATGGCGATCGGTGTGACGCCGCAGCTGTTGAAGCTTTTGATGTGAGGACCGGAAAGGCCGACGAACACCGTTTCGACTTCCGTCTTCGCCATGGCCTCGGCTTCGGCAACGCTCCTCTTGATCGACTGGACCGTCTCCTCGAGATTGACGACCACTCCCTTTTTCAAGCCCTTCGATTCGGCCACACCGATCCCGACGGGCTCCAGGCCGGAGTCACGCACCGCCACAATCAAAGTGCAGACCTTGGCCGAACCGATATCGAGGCCGACAACGTTTTTTTCGCGCCTCAAGCGGACCACCCCGGCGCTTCGCGCCATCCCTCCTCGTCGAGGAGGGTAAAACGAACTCCAAGCCGGCAACAATTTCCCCTCCTCGTCGAGGAGGGGTGGCGCGAAGCGCCGGGGTGGTTCGGTAGCGGACATCGAAATACCTTCACAATGTTTTTTTCTCCCCGCCCCATATCACCTGTTCACCCGGGTTCTCGTCGTCCTTCATCCGGACGATCACCTGGTTCCTGAACCGCAGGTCGACTTTGACCGCCTGCGGGTACTGCTGCTGAATCTGCGTTTTGAGCTGAAGATATTTGATCCAGCGATTCCGGAAGTCCGTCATGCCGATGTTCACGATTATCGGATCGCTGGCGGAAACGACGGATACCTCTTCCGCATCGTTGATGTGGATTTCGGAAAGCTCGGCCGATCCCAATTCCTCCAGAACTCTCCTATAAACGTCGACCTTCCGGACGTTCCCCGCCTTGTCGTCCTGCCGCAAACCGTCGAGGACCGGAAAACTCACGGTGGACACCGGATCCACATCCAGGATCATGGCGTCGATATCGAACTGGTAAACCTCGCCTCGAATCCGGCCCAGGCCGATGGGTTCGCGTTCGACGACGCGGATGATGATCTGGTCCGGCAGGACGCGCTGCACGACGGCGTGCCGCACCCACTGGAGGCGTTCGACACGCTCGCGGATGGCGTCCAGGTCCACGCGAAAGGCGTTCGTGCCGACCTCGAATCCGGTCCGGCCGATAATCTGGTCTTCGGTCACGCGTTTGAGCGGCCCGCCGACTCCGGACACCGCAAGCGACTTGACTTCGAAACGCGGGGCGGTCCGGAGGTAGTGGACGATCCGGTACGTTCCCCACCCGAGGCCGCTCAACGAGGCGGCCAGGATCGTGATTTGAAGTGCGCGGATCAGTTTTGCCTTCATGCGGTTTTGGAAAACCTCCCGGAAAGCACGTCCGATAACCGGGTCACGCTGCCTGCCCCCATGACAATCACAGCGTCTCCTTCGCGTGCGTTGGCGATGATGTAAGACTCAATGGCTTCCTGGTTCGGCGCATACATCGCGTTCTTGTGGCCGAAACTCTTGACCTTGTCGATCAATGCCGGCGTCGTGATCCCTGGGATCGGAGACTCGCCGGCCGGATAAATGTCGAGCATCAGGACGACGTCCGCCAGATTGAACGCGCGGGCGAAATCCTCAAACAGATGAAACGTCCGCGTGAAACGGTGCGGCTGAAAGACCGCGAAAAGCCGTTTGAAGTTGCCCGCCTTCGCGGCACTCAGGGTTGCCCGAATCTCGGTGGGGTGGTGCGCGTAATCATCGATCACCGTCACGCGATCCTGCGACTTGATCTGAAAGCGGCGCTCCACGCCGTGGAAGGCTTCGAGACCGCCGGCAATCGTTTTCGAATCGATGCCCATATCCCGCGCCGCGGCGAAGGCGCCGGCCGCATTCAGAACGTTGTGCATACCGGGAACGTTCAACCGGATTCTCTGGGTCGAGCCGTTAAAGCGCACCGTGAACGTGGAGGCGAGGCCTTCCACACTCACCTCCGACACGCACACGTCGGCCTGCGCAGCCGTTCCGTAGGTCACAATCCGTCGCTTGATCTTCGGGATCAGCGACTGGACCGCCGGTTCGTCCAGACAAAGGACCGCGGCGCCGTAGAAAGGCACCTTGTTCACGAAGCTTAGAAACGCGTCCTGGATGTCTTCGAGGTCTCTGTAGTTATCGAGGTGGTCCGGTTCGATGTTGGTGACCACGGCGATCGTCGGTGAAAGCAGCAGAAAAGATCGATCGCTTTCGTCCGCCTCGAGGACGATGTAGTCCCCCTTTCCCAACCGCGCATTGCTTCCGATCGTATTCAGCAATCCGCCGACGACGATCGTCGGATCGTAGCCGGCCTTGTCGAGAATCGTCGCGACCATCGACGTGGTCGTGGTCTTCCCGTGCGTTCCCGCAATGGCCACGCTGTACTTCAGGCGCGCGAGTTCGGCGAGCATTTCGGCGCGTGGAATGACCGGGATCTTTTGCCGGTTCGCTTCGACGATTTCGGGGTTCCGGACGTCAACCGCCGACGACGTCACCACCACGTGCGCGCCGGCGACGTTTTCCGCGGCATGCTTCGGAAAGATGGTTCCGCCCAACGCGGACAGATGCCCGGTGATCGCTGTGGAGCGAACGTCGGAACCCGTCACCTTGTAGCCGAGGTTCAGCAGGACCTCCGCGATACCGCTCATCCCGATACCGCCGATGCCGACAAAGTGGACGTGCTTGATCCTGTTAAACATGGCGCTTTTCCACGACCGCTTCAACGAGGTTCACAATGCGCTGCTCCGCATCCGGAATGGCCAGTCTCCGCGCATTCGCTTCTAATTCGCCCAATCGGGCAGGGTTCAAAATCAACCCCCGAATCTCTTCGGCCATACGCTCGCCGCTCAGCGCGGCATTCTCCACCAAAACCGCGGCGTTCTCGTCTGCCATCGCGCGGGCGTTTTTGGTCTGGTGGTCGTCCGCCGCGAACGGGAACGGAACGAGGATCGACGCGCGGCCCGACGCCTTGATTTCGGCCACCGTCGTTGCTCCCGCGCGCGACACGATCAGGTCGGCGGCGGCGTACTGTTCATGGAAGTTGTTGAAGAAAGCACGGACATCCGCCGTGAATCCCTTCTCGGCGTAGACCCGTTGCGCCTCTTCGATCTGTCCTTCTCCGGTCTGGTGCACAAATCTCAACTGGGTCTTCAGATCGCTCAGATGATCCAGACTCTCCATCAGGGCCGTGTTGATTGCACGCGCGCCCTGGCTGCCTCCAAAAACCAGGACCGTGTATGGCGGAACATGAGCCTTCGCCGGAATCGTCTTGAACTGAGGCCGGACCGGATTCCCGGTCACCACGGCGCGATCGCCGAAGTACGGCGCGGTACGCGGATCGGAAACCGCGGCATAGTGCACCCATTTGCGAAGCGTTCGATTGACCAGGCCCGGCACGGCATTCTGCTCCATGATGACGCGCGGGAATCCGCCGAGTACGGCCGCAACCAGAATGGGGAACGACGCGTAGCCGCCGACTCCGATCACCA
>JAHFTY010000095.1 GCA_023265365.1 Acidobacteriota bacterium | reverse complement strand
ATTGGCGTGAGTTGTTGTTGCCACTCCTGAACATGAAACTCCCCGGGCAAGAAAAGGAACCTAAACGGAAGCCAATAAAAAGCAGTTGATCCGTCATATCTTCGCGAAAGCAGTGCCTAGTCCAGCGGACTCGAAAGCGAAGGATAGCCAGAGCGTTTGAGGGTGTTCCTGAAGGAAAAGATGACCGGCGTCAATCGTTACTCACCATCAGAGGAGAAGCTCGTTCTGTTCTGATCCTTGTTTCGGGCGCGCGAAGATTTGTAAGCGCGATGCGGACCGCGCAATCACACTTTTATTGGTTTTGTTTGTACTCCATATTGCTGATGTGTCGGGCCGAACACCTCAAGCAACCGCGGCCGCGAACTGTGCAAAAAGATCTCCTGGCAGTGGTACGTGCAGTCGCCATGTGATCGCCATCGGGCGTTCGCCTTCATGACTAACATAGGTCGCTGGGCCAAGAAACCAAAACGAGCGGTCGTGTTCGCGTAAGCGGGCGAAAATGAATATCGAACTCCCCATGGTCTTGTGCTGTTGGTAACGCAGTCCGGTATCGTGGTTGGCGCGGGTCTTTGACTGGCTCTCCCAGCGAATCATCTCTCGGCTAATCGCGTAGTCCTGGTAACGCGTCGTTGGCGAGAAGGAGCCAGTGGACTTATCTAACGTGAATGCAAAGAGGTCAGCCTTAGCATCCGGAAGCCAGAGGACTCCGGCTTGCCATGTAGCCATTCGTGCTCCGGAACCATGGCCGAATGCAGCTAGCACCTCCAGCCTGGAATACCTGGCATGGATCTGGAGAGGAACCTCCGGTCGACCGGACAGTGCGTGATGCACGTGATCGATTCGACCCCGGAGAATGTCAATCACCTCAAGGAGTTCATGTGTCACTTGTGGGTGTTGCCGGAGCAAGGTCCATCCATCTTGCAGCGAGGCGTCATTGGGAAGATCGTTGCTGTCCACCTGATCGATCATCTGACTGATGAGCATCCGAGATATGGGGCCATCATACAAGCTCTGACCGACGTCGGTTGGTACGGGTCCCGAAAGTAGCTTGTGCCAAGTACTGAGCCGCAGATCGTCGTCGGCATGCAGGAGCCGGCCGATTGCCCGCCTCAAGGTGACCTCTTGTGGGCCACTGGATAACGTCTGTACCCCGGCGTCTTCGCAGAGAGCGGACCACGACTTTCTTCCTGAATAGAACTCGGCGATCTCCAGTCCGGTGTGATCAAGGTAGGCAGAAAGAGTGGGGGTGTGACCCGCGCCAATGAGCGACCTTAACTCCTCTACCCGCTGCGACCAATTCGAAGGAATCGCGGTACGAATACTATCTAGAACTATGCGTGATGCCACGCGATCGAGTTCCATGTGGCATCCGGCCGGAAGGTATGGAAAGCCTTGTTCGACTTGTTCGGCCACGTCCTTCCGCGTGCCCCCCAGCAGAGCACTTAGTCGACGATCGAATCGGAACTCTCTTCGCTGTAAGCCAACAAAATCGAGTACTGTGCACACTGATTTTCCAGCATTCCGACGCAGGCCCCGGCCGAGTTGTTGAAGGAACAGTGTGGCACTGTCGGTGGGCCGGAGCATCATGATCATGTCGACGTTTGGGAGATCAACGCCCTCGCTGAAGACATCGACAGAGAACAAGACACGCAGTTCTCCGTCGCGCAGTCTCGCTAATGCCGTCTGACGCTCAAGCTCAGGTGTATCGCCGTGAACACAGACTGAAGCGATCCCCGCATTTGAAAATATCCGTGCCATGAAGAGGGCATGGGTCACGCTGACGCAGAACCCAAGCGCTCTCACGCTCGTAGGTTCATCCGCATGCTCAATGAACTCCTTGATCACTCGTTCGGCCCAGGCATCGTTTGCTGTATAGAGGTTCGTCAGCCCTTCAACGTCGTAGCCGACGCCCCTTCGCCACGGTACATCGCGAAGATCGACGCCATCGTGGATGCCGTAATAGGCAAACGGCGACAAGTAATGCTGGTCAATTGCGTCCCAAAGCCGCAGTTCAACTGCTATTCGGTTATCGAACCATTGCAAAATTGGAAGGCCATCGGCTCTTTCGGGCGTTGCAGTGAGTCCCAGTAGCTCCACCGGATTGAGGTGAGTCAGCAGGCGTTCGTAGGAGCGTGCGGCGGCATGATGGAATTCGTCGATAATGACGACGTCGAACTGATCTGGCGGTAGGCGTTCAAGGTCGGCATTGTTGAGGCTCTGCACAGAAGCGAAAACGTGTTCGAATCGTTGGGGCCTGCGTCCGCCGATCCATTGTTCCCCAAAACTCGCATCACGCAGAGCGTGCCGGAAAGTGGCCTGGCTTTGGTCCAGGATTTCCTTCCGATGTGCGATGAACAGCAGCCGTGCTCTGGGCAGTTCCCGCCGGAGGCGCACGTAATCGAGTGCAGCCATCACCGTTTTTCCAGTTCCGGTAGCGGAAACTAGCAGGTTCCGATGATGGCCGTGGCTACGCTCGACCTGTAATTCCTCGATCATGCGTTCCTGAAACGGCTCAGGTGTTATCGCTACGGGACTAAGGTAAACGCGCGGTCCGCCGCCTGCAGCATGCCCCATCTCTTGATCGAATTCAGCGGGATCGTAGGCCCGGAAGTCGGGGTTCTGCCAGTACGATTCAAATACTGCCCGCACTTTATCGATCACATCCGGGTTCCTGGACCCAGACACGCGAACGTTCCACTCAAGGCCAGAAACCTGGGCAGAATGGGTGAGATTCGATGAGCCGATATAGGCGGTGGAAAATCCTGTAGCTCGGTTGAACAGCCAAGCTTTGGCATGAAGGCGCGTACTCGTCAGATCATAGGAAATACGGACCTCTGCTCCGAGGTCAACCAGTTGCTCGAGCGCCTGGCGTTGCGTCGATCCCGTATAAGTCGTGGTCAGGACTCGAAGGGATCGCCCATCATCGCAATGCCGTTGGAGCGCCTCGGTCAATTGCCGGATGCCACTCATGCGTATGAAGGCCATCAGCAGATCAATGCTATTTGCCGACTCGATTTCCGCCTTTAGTTGTTGGCCAACGCGTGGCTCACCAGGGGCGTTAGTCAACAGAGTCGTGTCGAGCAAGGGGATCAACGGTGACGGGATTGCTTGTATCGAGCCATCTGGTCGCAGCTTCGATACTGACCGCAGAACGGACGCCGGAGAAGTCAGAACCTCATCGCCAAGATCAAGGTCGGTGATCGTCTGGCCCAGTTGCGCCAGAACCGCACGAACCACATCGGTTGCGATGGTGACCCGGTCTTCATCTTTCACGGAGTTAATTGCTTGCTCGATCTGCCTGCCAAGATGCAGCGCCACACGGTTGGCAGCTTCAGCACGATGCAACCGAGCACGGTCGACGAGTCGTTCGTCGAGGTCGCTGAGTTGTTCATCAACACCAGCAGTGATCAAGAGTTCGTAAAGCCCAATCCGAAATGTCATCTGGGCTTCACCTGATAATCAGACCACCTCAGTGAAGTCACTCGGGCGCTCTTGCCCGCGACTACCCCATGAATACCGCACCATGCACGTTTTACGGTCGTTCCCGTCGTCGCATCGAATTCGAGCGGTTCCATGCGAGCCAGGATGCCAGCTTTTCCCAAGAAAGTTCCACCAGAAAGAGTATGAAGTAGGCCCATCCCGTTACTCATCTGATGGGGACTAACATCGGCATAAGTCAAGTGGCCGAGTACCAAGTCGAGTTCCTCACAAGTACGGCGATTGCAGAGAGATTCATCAAGCATTACTGGTGGTAGGCGCGCTCATTCGCTCGACTCTCACACTCTTCCGGAGCGCTCTGCGTCTTGGTAGGATTACGTTTATGACGTGTTTATCGTGTTTTGCGAATTATGCCGGAGGGGGGACTTGAACCCCCACGGGACTAGGTCCCGGCAGATTTTGAGTCTGCTGCGTATGCCAATTTCGCCACTCCGGCGGAGACAGGCGAGAAACGAATGTAACCCTTGTGCGATGAATCAGTCAACGGCATCGGCGGCTTCGGATTTTCCGCCGCCGAATGTCCGCTCTTGGTGCAATTGGGTAAAGAATTGGGTAAAGATTTCTTGACCAGCGCACTTTCAAGCTGACGTACCGCGTCGCTGAGGTTGTTCGGAGCCAGGTGCGCGTAATACTTCTCAGTCAGCGTCACGCTGTGATGCCCAAGCAAGTCGCGAATGAATGCCATCGAGACGCCGCGCTGTGCCAGATGTGCTCCGAACGTGTGCCGCAGCGCATGAATCCCGTGCCGCTTCATTTCGCATCACCGAGACGTTGCAGCGGAAATATGGATCGATGGATACAGGATTGAATGAGAGTCGAAGACTTTCCTTTCCTCCTCGGTGGCTCCGAGGGTCGGCGGCCCAATAGAGTGGCAGATACAGAATCCGGTTGGTCCATTCTTCGCTGTCGGAAGCTGACCAAATCAAAAGCAGTTCATCAATGGCGGCGCCGATCTCCAACCGTTGCGGGATGATGAGAACCCCGGGGCTGTGGCGATAGGGAATGAATTCCGCAAAGTGATGCGGCATCGTCTTCTGATCATGCGTGACAAGCACGCGCCCTTGATCAGCCGCTTTCTTCAAAACGTCCGGATCAGGGACTCCAATGAGATCCGCCTCAAAGCCGGAAAGGAAATCGATCGAAGGTTCGCGGCGAAGCAGACCGTCGATTATCTCCGCATTGAAATCGTAGTCGCCGATGAAGCGGGCTTTCATCGACGGCTTGTGCGCCGTTCTTCCTTCGCGCGCGTGAGCCGTGCCCAGAGTTCGGGTTTCTCTTTGCGGAGTTGTTCGTGGTTGGCCTGACGAGCGATTTCGTACTCTTCTTCGGACTTACTCAAATACTTGTCAACTTCTGGCTGCCTGGAAAGGTAGAAGGCGATCGCACCGTACACTTGCTCCAGAGTGGGTGAAGACACCTTCAAAAACCGTCGAAATGTTCAAAAATGCCTGCAAACGACGGCAGCGCGTCGTTGACGTTTTCTTGTTTGGATTCAAGTAGCTGAGAAGAGTTTCGAAGAGAACAGAAAAAGCAGGGTTCAGATTTTGAGTCTTCGGAACTCTTTTGAACGTGGGCGGCCAGCGGGTCGTTGCCGGAATGGACGGACCAGTGCTTCAGCGATAGCCGATGCTCAGTCCAGCGGCGGGCGTTGTTTGTGCCAATCGGTGGCCGACTCGTAGGCGTGGCAGGTCCGAAAGAGTGTCGATTCGTCGAACGGTTTTCCCATAAACAGGATGGCGACGGGGAGTTTGGGCGGCTGCGATGAAAAGCCGCAGGGAATGCCCATGGTGGGAAATCCGGAGAGGTTTCCGATGAACGTGTTCTGGCCGACGGGCCGCGGCCGTGCCGGCGTGGCGGACGGCGCCGCCGGACCCGCAATCTTTGCCGGAAGCGTCCGGCTGCTCGGCCAGGCAAGAACGTCGCAGCTTTCGAAGATCTTCGCGAGTTCCTGTTGAACGATGGTCCGCAATCGCATCGCCTTGATGTAATCCGTTGCGGTGTAGAAACGCGCGGTTTCCATCCATTCGCGAGGCGTTGGGCCGAACAGTTCGGGGTGTTCTCTCAGCCGTTTTTCGTGGTAGGCGGAGCCTTCCGCCATTGCGATGATCCATCCCGCGCCGGGAACGTGTTCGGCGTGAGGAATTCTCACCTCGCTCAGCACGGCTCCGAGTTCTTTCATCGTATTGAGGGCCGAACGGCAGTTCTTCTCGACGTCCGGTTCCAGGTCATCGAAAAAATAATTTGCCGGAACGCCGATCCGCAGCCCTTTGATGCCGCGCCCCAGGACCGCCGTGTAGTCCGGGACGGGTTCCATGCTGCTGGTTTTGTCCCGGGGGTCGCGCCCGGCAATGACGCGAAGCATCAGCGCGGCGTCCATGACCGTTCCGGTCATCGGACCGACGTGATCGAGAGTCCAACCCAGCGTGCTCGCCCCGTAGCGGCTGACGCGGCCGTAGGTTTGTTTGACCCCGAAGGCCCCGTTGGATGCCGACGGAGACAGGATGGAGCCGCCCGTATCGCTGCCCAGCGTCAGCGGCGCCAGGGATGCGGCGACCGCCACGCCGGAACCGCTGGACGAACCCGACGCCGTGTAGTCCGGGTGCCACGGATTCCTGGCCAGGCCGAACGCGCCGCCGCTCATCGCCCACTCGCTGAGATTCAACTTTCCCACAAGAATGGCGCCGGCTTGATTCAATCGATCGGTCGCCGTGGACTCATGGTCCGGAACCCAGTGCTCCGTCTGTTTCGAAGCGTTGGTGGTACGGATGCCTCGAGTCGCCAGCAGATCTTTGGCGGCGTAAGGGATTCCGTGAAGCGGACCGCGGTACTTCCCGGACTGGACTTCCCGTTCGACCTGGCGCGCGCGTTGCAGGGCATGATCGCCGGTGACGGTGATGAACGCGTTCAACCTGGGGTTCAGTCTTTCGATGCGATCCAGAAACGCGCGGGTCAATTCAACGGGCGATAGTTTTCGGCTCCTGATCAGGGTGCCCAGCTCTGCCGCCGTCCTAAAAACCAATTCGCTGTCTGCCATCGTCAGCTCCTGTTACCGCTACGTTTTCAGGAACTATATAGAGGAACTTCCCGGTCAGGATATATAATCCCGCGCTATCTGAAACCACACAATTTCCATCAGGAGGTCCAAATGCGGATCCGAAGCACGTTGTTGCTTCTTATTATGGTATTCACTCTGGCGCTTGCCGGGTTCGGTCAGCGTATTACCGGGTCAATTGAAGGCCGCGTCTCCGATCCCTCGGGGGCGGTTCTGCCGGGCGTTGAGATCACCATCACCAATGAGCAGACCCAGCAAACCCGGGCTTCGATTACGAACGAACTCGGTATCTACACCGTCCCGTTGTTGCCGTCAGGATCGTATTCCGTCAAGGCCAGCCTTCCCGGCTTCAAGACGGAGTTGCGCCGCGGCATTCTGGTGGAAGTCGATCGTAACGCGAAGGTCGATGTTCAACTTCAGGTCGGTAACGTTGCGGAGTCGGTCGAAGTGACCGCCGATGCGCCGCTGATTCAGACGGACACCTCGTCGCTCGGACAGGTCATTGACGCGCGCCGCGTGGCGGAATTGCCCTTGAACGGCCGGCAGTTTCTTTCGCTGGCGACGCTGACGCCCGGCGTTCAACCGAACGTGGAGGGAAGCAATCTTTCCACGCAGCAGGGATCGATCAACGTCAATGGCGCGCGCGAGGAGTTCAACAACTTCCTGCTCGACGGAATCGACAACGACGACATTGGAAACGCCCAACTGGTCATCGTGCCGGGCATCGACTCCATCCAGGAGTTCAAGGTCCAAACGAGCAACTACAGCGCCGAGTACGGCCGATCGGCCGGCGGACTGGTGAACGTGACGACAAAGGCCGGAAACAATACGGTTCACGGAACCGTGTACGGCTTCCTGCGCCACGCGAAACTCGATGCCCGGAACTTCTTCGCCAATCCGAGTTTGCCGAAGCCTCCGTTCCAGCAGACTCAATGGGGCGGGACGCTCGGTGGTCCCATCAAGAAGAACCGGACGTTTATCTTCGGGTCGTACGAGAGGACCATCGTCAAGCAGGCGCAAAGCGCCACGGCGCGTGTGCCTCCGGAGGCCTGGCGCAATGGGGATTTTTCGTCGCTGGCGGCTCCGATCGTGGATCCGCTGACCGGACAGCCCTTCCCGGGCAACCGGATACCCTCGACGCGTTTCAATCGAGTGGGCAAAGCGTTTGTGGATCGTTACCCGTTGCCCAACGCGGCGGGTCCGAACAATCTGAACACGACGTCGAATCTCACGTCCTACACCGACAACATCGCGATCCGGTTCGACCATCAGTTCACCGATCGCGACACCTTCTTCGGACGTTTCGCGATGTGGGAACAGGACCGCCTGGAGCCGTTCTCCCGCTCTCCCACCACGATTCCGGGCTATGGAATTTTTCTCGATACGAATTCCTATAGCTGGAGCTTCAACGAAACGCACGTGTTCACGCCAAACGTCATCAATGAATTCCGGATCGGATACTCCCGGGTGCTCGGCGGACTCTACAACGAACAGCGCGGATCGCCCGTTGCGCAGCAGTTGAACCTGCCGACGCGCCAGGTGCTGGATCCGGGCTTTGCCCGGGACCACAAGGATCTGACGGACGCGCCGATCATTCTCGCCACCGGCTTCAACAATCTGCAGGCGGGCGGCCCGCACGTCCGCTACGACAACCACTTCAATTACATCGACAATTTTTCGTGGGCGAAGGGAACCCACAAGATCAAGACCGGCGCCGAAGTGAAACGTACACGGGCCAATCTTCACCTGACCGGATTTGCCGCAGGCCAGTTCAACTTCGAAAACCGATACAGCGGCAACTCGATCGCGGATATGTTGCTGGGCTACCCCACGCAGACCATTCGCGAGGCCGGCGACATTGAGGATTACGAGCGCGCCTGGCACATCTCGTTCTATTTCCAGGACGACTGGAAGGCGAAAGACAAGTTGACGTTCAACCTTGGCGTGCGATACGAACTGCAGACCCCCGGCTACGAACGGTTCGGCCGCAAGGCTTCCTTCGATCCCAAGCGCGGCGTGCAGGTGGTCGGCGGCAAGGATGCCGTTCCGGCGGACATCCTGACGGTGATGAATCAATATCCGGGTTATGCCATCAAGGACGCGGGCTATCCCCGGAATGGATTCAAGTCCGATTACAACAACCTCGGTCCCCGGGTGGGTTTTGCGTACGACGCCGGCGGCGACGGCAAGACCGTGGTGCGAGGCGGAGTCGGCGTCTTCTACATTCCGATTCTGTTGAACAAGACGCACGGCTACAAACGGACATTCCCGTTTGTGGTCCGTCAGAACGTGTTCGCCAGCACGGACCCCCGTAATCCGAACGTGTCGTTGAACGATCCTTTTCCCGCCGACCTCATATCGGCCGGCATTACGGCGGGCGGTGTGAATCCGGATCTGAAAATCAGCTACATGTTCCAGGAAAACCTCAATATCCAGCGCGACCTCGGTCACGCCATGGTTCTTGAAGTGGGTTATGCGGGCAGCAAGGGAAACAGTCTGCTGCGCAGCCGGAATGTGAACCAGGCCGTGCTGGGGGCCGGAAGCATTGCCAATCGCCGCCCGTTCCCGCGCTTCGGCAACGTCGGATGGCTTGAGGACAGCGCGAATTCCAACTACCACTCCCTGCAGGTGCGTTTCGACCGGCGATTCACCGGCGGCATTTCACTGCTGGGCGCCTACACCTGGTCCAAGTCCATCGACGATAACTCCGGCAGCGGCGGAGCCGCGGAGACGGGCGGCAACCTGAACAACTACGATCTCAAGCGGGAGCGTGGCCTATCCGCCTTCGACCATCGTCATCGCGGCACGGCGGCTTTCATGTGGGAGCCTCGATTCCTCCAGGACCTCTCGGGAGCGGCGGCCCTCATCGGCAAGGGGTGGCAGTTCAACGGCATCCTCACGATGTCGACGGGACAGCCATTCACACCCTCTCTGTCGGGCGACGTCAGCCTGACCGGCAACAATCCGAACGATCGGCCCCTGGTCATCGGCGATTCCAGAATATCCAATCCGGATCCGGCGCGATGGTTCAATACCTCGGCTTTTGCGATCCCGGCCACTGGAACCTATGGGAATGCCGGACGCAACAGTTTGATCGGTCCTCCGTTGAAGAACCTCGACTTTGCGGCGTTCAAGAACTTTGCGTACAAGGACACCAACGACTTCGTTCAGTTCCGGGTTGAGATCTTCAATCTGCCGAACCATCCGCAGTTCTTCCTGCCGAACCGGAATGCGGACTCTCCAACGTTCGGGACCATCTCCAGAGCGCGCGATCCGCGCCAGATCCAACTGGCGTTGAGGATTCACTACTAAGTCCATGGCCCGGACGCCCCGCGCGTCCGGGCCTTGCCCTCACTCGATACTCTTCAGGTAAGCCGCAAGGTCCATGTAATTCCGGTTGGCCCAGGGCATCTTCGGATCAAACGAACCAAGGACGTTCACATCGCCGTGGCGGCCGATGTCGTTGAACATTGCCTGAACCGACATCAGGTCGGTGGCTTTCCCATGTTGCAGGAACGGGCCGCCGTCCCACACGCCGCGCAATGATTGGACATCGATATTCCGGGTGTCGGCGATGAGCTGGTTGCTGACTTCAAGTCCGCAATTCGGACAGGTCTGCTCATGGCCGCTGACCAGCAAACGCCCGCTCAAGGGACTTCTTGGAATGGACATCTTCGAGGGAGATGCGAACTTGTTGTCGGTATTCGCAAAATTGAGCCTGCGGTCGGTGTCGATGCTGGTGAAGGGCAGGCCTTCGCGCGGCAGTTCGGTGCGGAATCGGGGCCAGGGAATGCGGATGCGATCGAACTCGGTCTGCTCCAGCGACAGAACGACTCCGTCCGGAATGCCGTCGCCGTTCATGTCCAGCGATCGGCGGGACTTCAGACTCAGGGGATCGCCGCTCATGAAAGTCGGCGCGACATGACAGTTGGCGCATCCGGCGGAGTTGAAGACCACGCGGCCGCGGACGGCGTCGCCGTAGATGAATTCGCCATCGGAGTCGTACGCGATCGGAACCGCTTTCGACAGCCCGCCACCCTCGGCCAGAAACGGGTTCGGCAGGAGGCGCGGCTCCGCCTCCAGGAAGGCGGCGATCGCGGAACTGGTCCGTTCAAAGCTGGCGCCGGTGCGTTCGAGCACAAACATGCGGTTCCGGTTGACGTCCGAGACCGCGCGACCGCGATCGCGATCGCTGATGACGCCGTCTCCGTTCGCGTCAAAAGGCGCCGGGCTTTCGAAGAAACCGAAAGCCCCTTCCGGCGCCATGACCCGGAACGTTCCTCGAAACGCTTCGAGGTTCCGGCGGATGCCGCTCCGGTAAAACGGCGCCGTGTCGCGCAGGTTGCGGTTCGTCAGCGTCGTTCGCATTGCCCGGCCGGCGGTAGCCGCCACGTGCCACATTTTGGAGTCGGTATGGATGTTCGGATGGCAGCTCAGGCAGGACATGTCCCGATTCAACGAAACGCGTGACGAGGTATAGAAATCCTCTCCGGCTTCCGCCAGCGTGGCCGGGAACGCCGCCGCGCCGGGCAACAGCAGATCGATCAGGCTGTCGAATCGCAGTCGGCCGCCGGCATCCACGCTGTACGTTGCGATCGATTCGCCCAGGCGATTCGCAACGAAAAGTTTGCGCGAGACGGAGGCGTAAACGAGTTCCTGCGGCATCCTGCCCCGAAAGTATTCCGGGTCGTCCTTGCCCATGAGGAATGGTCCGTCGTCGAAAAGAGCTTTCCTGTCGATGGCCGCCGGAAACGCGGTCTGGGTGCCGTTCGTGAAAATCTGTCCGTCCGGCCTCAGAATCCGGGTCGCGTCGGAGGCGTTTGTATCCACCGCGAACGTCTCGATTTCGTCGGACGCGCCATACGCCACGGCCAGCCGCTGATCGATCGCGATCATCTGATCCGGCAACGCGCCGCCGACGATGGCGGGAAGGTGATCCGGGTTTTCAGGAAAGCCATCTTCGATTTGAAGAAACACACTCCGGTCGTAGGGGAACGTCTTGACGAAATCGGATACGCCAAACGCGCTCAGGTACGGCGCGGCACCGGATGCAGGAACCAATGGACCTCGACCCGGACCCAGTTCCGGCCCGTAAGGCGGGTTCGCCACAGACGTATAACGCATTCGCAGGCGGGAGGGATTGGCTCGCGTATCCACGACGGCGATTTCGTTATGGATGTCCTCGAAGCCCTGCACAAACCGGCCCAGCGTCGAGATGAAGACATAGGGCCCCATCGCCACCACGTCCAGAGCCGGCGCGTTCAAATCAATCGAAGCGACCTGCCGCCGCGACGCCAGGTCCACGACCGAGACTCCGAGCCCGTTGACCTCGGCGACATAAACGTAGTTGCCCGCAATCGCGAGATCGCGCGGATTCACGTTGGTCATGTGACGAACGAGATCCGGCGGCGCCATCAGGCGGGTATTGCCGAAGCCGGGCGCGCCGCCGACCAGAATCTGGTGTTCTCCGCCAAGTCCATAACCGGGGTCGTCGTGGAGAAGGAACGGCCGGTTGTCTGTCGATAGCGGAATCCTGAACTGGAAAGACGCGGACCACGGCGACTCCTGGAACGAGTAAACCTCCAGCGAGTCGAGCGCCCGATTGGTGACCAGCATCCGATCGCTGCCGGGCACAAAAAGGACTTTCTGGTTGTAGAAAAAAGAAGGGATGCGCGCGGCTTCGGCGTCCGTGGCCGTGTCGATCACGCTGAGATAATTGGAGAGCTGATTCGCGACCACCAGGTACCGGCCACCCGGCGTCCTGGCGATACCCAGCGGCTTCAGACCGACACGGATCTCGGTTCGAAGAGCCTGACGCGCCGTGTCGATCACCGCGACCGCAGATGCCGGTTCCGCCTCGTTTCCCTCGAAAGTGACGTACAGCTTCGTTTCATCGGATGATAGGGCCAGGCCGTACGGATGCCGGCGATAGGGTTGTGACGGCGCATCGGTTCCCGGCAACCCGGCATCCGGTGTGGAACGGAATGCCGCCGAGAGGAAACTGTTCAGCGATGTGAACTTTCCTTCGTCGATATCGCCGGACTGAGACACACGGGCAAAGGACTGAACCGGCGCTAGAGACAGCGGGCGCCACCCGGCCTGCCAACTCAGGACCGGCCGGATCCCGAAAGTGAGGACGGCGGCGAGCGCAATCAAAACAAGAGTTCGTCTTTTCATGGATCCATCGAAGTCCAAAATGATTCCAGCGCGCCGCACATTACTACACCGGCCCGCGGTTGAGGAATCATTGATTGACCGGGATCAACCGGTTGAGATTGAATACCCGCCAGATGTTTTTACGAATGGCTGCATTTGCGATTGCGATTGCCCTGGGATTGAACGTCTCCACTCTGGGCGCCCAGAGTTCGAGCGGGTTCATTTTCTTTGGAGGAACGGTCGGGTCGGTCCGGTCTTCGGAAGACGGAAGACAGGTTCAACTCATCGTGAACGTCTTCAATTCCGGTATGACGGTGATCGTCGACGAGAACACGACCATCACCGGAAGTCTCGGCGGACGAACTTCGGTTTCGACCCTCGCGCCGAACCTCTTCGTTGAGGTTGAAGGTTGGATGGGCCTGGACGGCAGTGTTCGCGCGTCCAATATTCAGACCAAGGTTCAGTCCGGCGCCATCCGGATGTACGGGCGGATCGAAAATATTGTGCCGGGAAAATCCGGGCTGTCCCTGATCGTCGACGGTGTTGAAATCCGCGTCGACGGCCAGACGACCGTTGTGGTGAACCGCGGCGGGATTGGGACATCGGGGCCCGGCAGCGATTTGAAGGTGGGCGACATGGTGGATGTCACGGCCGCCTACGTCGACGATACGGGCGTCGGACAGACCACGTCGGGCCTGTTCCACGCCGGTTCGGTTGTGGTCCAACGCAGTTTCCGGATTCAAGGGCAGATTCGGTCGCGTACTCCTTCCGAAGGCATTCCGACCATCATCGCGGTGCAGGGAATCGTCGTCACCATCACGCCGGACACGGCAATCGTAGGAAATGGCCTGAACGAACGCAACGAAGCATTCATCTCGCGGAAAACGGTTCAGTCCGATGTCGTCAGCGCGATCGAAGATGACGCCGGCAATCCCTGCACCGCCACGCCGAACGCCTGTCCCGACAGGCCGCCCGCCGATCCCACCCTTGCGGGCGAACTCCGGATCGGTTCCTTCGTCCGGGTCGAAGGCATGCTCGAAAGCACCGGTTTTTCGACACGGTACACGGCGCGCGCCATCCAGGTGGAGAAAGCCGACCAGGTTCGCTTTCATGCCGTCGTGGAGAGCCGAAGCGCGACCGGGATTTCCGTTCGCATCAACGAAGGCGTGAGGACGCAGGTTGCGGTCGATGCCTCGACCCGGATCGACGGAACGATCGAGCCGGGCCGCCTGGTCGAGATTTCCGGCCGCATCAACCCCGACTTGTCGATTGTGGCGCGGAGAGTCCGCGTCATCCCCTGAGAAGAAATTTTCGTCCGGCCCGAATTTCAATTGAGGTGAATCCCCTGAGGGAATATATTTTCTGCTGCTGAGAGGATGTCGAATTCAACCTGCGGGTGTCCGTTATAAGTTGGATGCGATTTGTCAGTCACCCCCCCGTCCAGACCTGGAAACGGAAAATTACCGCATATATCGATCAAGGGAGCAACAATGCAAAAAGTGATATTGGGTGTCCTTTTATTTCTGGGGGTCGTCACCGGTATGTGGGCGCAGACGATCACCGGTACGATTCTGGGGTCGGTGGCCGATTCCTCGGGTGCCGTTCTGCCGGGCGTGACCATCACGGCCGTCAATACGGGAACGAACCAGACACGGAGCACGGTCACCAACGAATCGGGGAACTTCTCGCTGCCGAGTCTTCAAATCGGAACGTATCGCGTCGAAGCGGAACTGCCGGGTTTCAAGAAGGAAATCCGCAACGGCGTCACTCTTCAGGTGGACCAGCGTGCTCGAATCGACTTCACGATGGTCGTCGGCCAGGTGACCGAGAGTCTGGAAGTGACTGCGGAAGCGCCGCTGGTACAGACCGATGACTCGTCGGTCGGCGCCGTGATCGACTTTCAAAAAGTGGTGGAACTACCGTTGAACGGCCGGCAGTTCGAGTCGCTGGTCCAACTGGTTCCGGGCGCGGTGACGCCTGCCCAGGGATCCCACCTGGGCGGCCGCGGCGGTTTCAATATCGCGGGAATGGACGAGCACTACAATTCCTTTTTCCTGGACGGTATCGACAACGTCGACCCAATCATCCGGAACTTCTCGTTCCGTCCCTCGGTCGATCTGATTCAGGAGTTCAAGGTCCAGGAAAGCGGATACAACGCGGAGTTCGGCCGCAACGCGGGCGCGGTCGTGAACGTGACGACGAAATCCGGCACCAACGGTTTCCGCGGAGCCGCCTGGGAGTTCCTGCGCAACGACCACCTGGACGCGCGCAACTTCTTCGCGCCGGTCGGGATCGCGAAGCCTCCTTTGATCAAGAATCAATTCGGCGCGACACTCGGCGGCCCGATCGTTCGAGACAAAACGTTCTTCTTTGCGGCCTACGAAGGCGGCCGCGCCAAGATCGGAACGAGCCGTCGAGCTTCCGTGCCGACGGATGCGGAGCGCGCCGGCATTGTTCGCAGCGCTGCGAACGATCCGCTGACGGGGCAGCCGTTCCCGAACAACACCATTCCGTCCGGCCGGTTCAACTCGATCAGCGCCGCGGTGCTGCAGGCATGGCCGCGCGCCAACCTGGCGACCACGGGGGCGAACCGCGCGGAAACGGCGAATCGCATCGACAACGCCAACGACATCTCGATCAAGGTCGATCATCAACTCCTCGAAAACACCCGTCTCGCCGCGCGATACAGCTACAGCGTCGCGCGCGTGCTGGACGCGTTCCGCAACGAGACCGGAGGCGGCGTCAACCTCGGGTCTTTCGGACAGATTGCCGACAGGCTGAGGACGAACGTTGGGCTCAGCTTTACGACCGTGAAGGGGACGAAGTGGGTGAACGAACTGCGCTTCGGATACAACCGGTTCAATCAGCCTCAGATTCCCGTCAACAAAGGACCGGCGGAGATCGTGCCGCTGCAGGGCTTTGTCAAAACGTTCGTGCCGTTCAATGTCTCCGGATTCGACCAGATCGGAAGCGGCGGGGAATTCAAACGGGTCGTCAACGTCTACAACTATATCGACAACATGTCCTACCTCGCCGGCAACCACCAGATGAAATGGGGCGCCGACATTCGCCGCTACCTGTTCAACGCGTTCACGAACAGTCCGAACTCGTTCGACTTCGATGGAACCCGCACCGGCAACCCATTTGCCGACTTCCTGCTGGGCCTGCCGAGCCGCGCCGTTTCCGTCAGTTCCGGTCCGGACCGCGGAGTGCCCGGCGGCAACCCGCGTAAGTTCGAGATGGCGTTGTATTGGCAGGACGACTGGAAGGTGACCTCGCGGCTGACGCTGAACTACGGCGTTCGCTGGGAGTTCTACAAGCGCATTGTCGAGAAGCGGAATCGCCAGTCGACCTGGGTCGCGAGCTGCAACTGCATCCGCGAGGCAGGCAGCGGCATCGACCCCTCGCTCACCAGCGGAGATCACAACAACTTCGCGCCGCGTTTCGGTTTCGCCTACCGGCCTTTCGGCAACGACAGAACGGTTCTGCGGGGATCGAGCGGCGTCTTCTATGACAGCGATATGCGGCACAACTTCGAGGTCATCAACAATCCTCCATTCGTGTTGAATCGGGTCTTCACCTCCGCTCAGATTCCGGGCGGCCTCTCGCTCAACAACCCGTTTCCCAACGTCGCCGGCGCCGGCGGCGCCACGTTATCGCCGGGCGCATTTCCGTCGGAATACCGCGACACCTACGCCGAACATTTCAATCTCGGCATTCAGCACGAACTGGTGCAGGGACTCCTGCTGGACGTGTCCTACGTCGGCAACCACACGCTGAAAGCGCGGCGCGGCCGCAACCTCAATCAGCCCATACCCGGAACCGGCGTTCGACCGTATGCCGGTTTCGCGAATATCACGTTGAACGAGCAGGCCGGCAGTTCGGTGTACAGTTCGATGCAGACTCGCGTCGAGAAACGATTCTCGAGCGGTTTGACGTTCCTGAGCTCGTATACCTGGGGGCACGCCATCGACGACCGGCCCGGACAGGGGTCGGCGAGCAGCGTGCAAAACTACTACAACTTCCGCGCAGAGCGCGGAGATGCCGACTTTGATGTGCGTCACCGGCTGACGGTGAGCAGCGTCTTCCAGCTTCCGTTCGGCAGGGGACGGCGTTTCGGCAAAGACTGGAACCCCGTTCTGGCCGCGGTTCTCGGCGGTTGGGGAGTGAACGGCATCGGCACTTTCCAGGGAGGCCGCCCGGTGACCATCTCGCTCACGACCAATCCCAGCGGCTCCCTGCTCGGCGCCGGTGCCGACCGGCCCAACTTTGTTCCTGGAGCCAGCCTGGTTCCGTCCAATCAGGGACCGGATAACTGGATCAACCGGGACGCCTTCACGATCCCGGCCACCGGCACATTTGGGAACGCAGGCCGGAACATCGCCCGCGGACCGACGTTCAAGAATCTGGATTTCTCGTTCTCGAAGACGATGTCGATTTCGGAGTCCAGGAGTCTCCAGCTTCGCGGGGAATTCTTCAATGTGACGAACCATCCCAACTTTGCGCTGCCCAACGCGCGCTGGGCGGCAACGGTCGCGGGCGCGCCGAACTTCGGGCGCATCACGCAAACGCAGGGGAATGAGCGTCAGATCCAGGTTGGACTGAGACTGCAGTACTAACCAGCCGAGGGCTGCGCCCTCGATCTCCCGGCTTGCCTGAGGATTCGGCTGGGCGCAGCCCTGATTCAATGGCGTCTTCCTAACGCGGCGGAGCCGCAACCAAACCGGTTTAAAGATGCGAGGAGGGGTGGCGCGAAGCGCCGGGGTGGTGCTGTTCAAAAAAATTGATTTTGTCGAACGGACCGCCCCGCCGTTTCGCGGCCCCCGCGTTGGACAAGGCGGGGAAACACAGGTTACGGGGCGCAGGTGGCGGCAACCATTTCCAATTTCG
>JAHFTY010000094.1 GCA_023265365.1 Acidobacteriota bacterium | reverse complement strand
TCACCGGTCCCCGGTCCGTTGATCTGGGAAACGGGACCCGATGCTTCGTTTTGGATTTCCTGTCTCGTCGTCTTTGTCGCGGGGGCTGCCACCGTTTGGGCGTACGTCATGCTCGCCGCAGTGACGTCCGAATATCGCGCACGGTCGTCGAGGTGAGGGCGGTTGCTCCGCAGCAACGCGATCGTGGATCCGCAAGCGGCAGGTGCTCCGACCGCCGCCGGATCAAGGCGGTCATCGGATCACGGCCTTCTCTTTCCGGTACTGCCACATCACGAAAGCAATGGGGATTGCGGTTGTCAGCAGGAAGTACCCGACCGCCTTGCTGCGCAGAAAGCCGAACGCCATATGGGTTCCGGACAGCAGAACGATGAGATCCGCGAGGACGCCGGCTCCGATTCCGACCAACGAGAGCGGGAACAGCATTCCGATATACCAGGGATAAAACTGCGAACTTCCCACGAAAACAATCATGAACAGGACGGCAGTCCAGCGTGAAGCCACATCAACGGGACTATCTTCATTGCCAGGCCACGCGCGTTTCAGCCGGTACAGCGCGTAGATTCCGACCGCCATCCACAGCAAGACATTCGCAGCGGCGCTGAACCGGTCGAGATCGACGGGACCCGACTGGACCAGTCTGGCGATGGTGCGATAACCGAAGCGGAGAAACGCGTGTAACGATCCCGTTTGTTCCGTGAGTTGTTCGAAGACCTGTCTCACCTTGAACGATTTCAAATCCCGGATGTAGGGTCCGCTGAGGACAGCCGTCAGCGAAATCGACGCCAGAGCCGACTTTGCAGCCGACTTCCATCCATAACGTCGCGCAATCAGGCAGATCACAAACGGGATCAGCGCCAGCGCCAGATACTTCATCAGTCCGGCGACGACGATGCAGGGGAGCACCCAGGCCGGCCGCTCTTTCAGCCACAGGTAGAACGCCAGCAGAATGAACGCCGCCATCATGAGGTCGTTGTGGGCATCCGCCAGAAACTGCAGAACGACAAGCGGGCTCCAGGCGTACAGATACAACACGAGTTTCGGGTTTGCCTGCGGAATATGGCTTGCCGTTTTCCAGAGGAGCAGGGAGACGGCGGCGTGAAACAGCAGGTTGAGCCCGTCGAACAGAAAGAAGGTCAGCCACCAGTTTCCGTTTCCGAGCCAGGCGACTGCGCGGGTGAGAGAAGCGAAAGCGAAGCCGTAGGGCATGGGTTCATCGAGCCATGGATTTCGATTCAGCCGCATCCAGGGACTCGCGATCAACGGATCACTCGTGCCGTCAGGGATATCCCTCAGGACTCGGGAGTACGGATTGGCGCCGTAGTGGGACTGCTGCCAACCCTGGGCCATGTAGTAATAGAGGTCTGTGGAGTCGACCGGGCCGCTGATGAATCCCAGCAGCGCGAACAGTACCCCGAAGAAGACAATCGTCCGCATGCTCACGTGCCGGACGACGGCAATACCGAGGAAATAGGCGACGGTGAGCACTCCGATAATGCCGATCAATAGTTTCCGGACCATTCCCGAGGTGTCGAATACCGCGTCCGTCCAGAAAATCCAGGCGACGGCTGCGTACATGACGATGCCGATCGATCCGAGAATCCACAATGTACGCGGGCGTGTCATGGGCGCCGATTGTATGGATGCCTTGCGCGTCCGTAACAAACTACCCTGTTTTTTGTTTGGAAATACCCGGTTGACAGTATGGGTGCTGGAAAGGATGATGCCCAGGTATCTCTTGCTTGAAAGGACCCGGCACGATGAAACAAGGCTGGCTGGCCACGATCGCTGGATCGGGAATCCTCCTTGTGCTGATCGTCCTGTTCGGCGTCACCACATCACAAGAGGCCACGCGGATCTACTCGGAACTCGCGGCGAGCGATGCGACGAATCAATCGATCGAAGTCGACCTTGGAGGGCTTCGATCGGACATTTTCTTATCGGGAATCTACATCCGTAACCAGCTGTTAAACACTCAATCCGAATGGTCGGACGACCAGAGGGAAAGCCTTCGCGAGGTCCGCTCGTCGATGGACCGGCGAATTGGTCGAATCGAGAAGCTGATCGATTCCGAGCAGCTTGTGAAGATCGAAGAACTTCGCCGGGAGATCGGGCATTACTGGATGGTCGTTGCCCCCGTCATGGAAGATCCCGTTGGCGCCACCCGGAACGGTCCGTCGGTTCGCCAGCAACTGCGCCTGCGTCGAGATGCCGCGATCGCGGTGACCGAACAGATCGGCAACATCAATCAGGCCAGCAATTCCAAACGTCATGACCGGCTTCGGACAGCCCAGGCGTCGTTCATGAACTACATCTGGACGATGATGAGTATTACCGTGGCTCTGGGCGCCATGGTCTTTGTGGGAAGCGGCTACCTGGTCGCCTTTCTGAACCGCCGCGCGGAGGCTCACCGGGAACGGATCGAGCGAACCGAAATCGAGCTGCGACGACTGTCGTCCGACTTGTTTCAGACGCAGGAGCAGGAGCGCCGGCTGTTATCGCGGGAGTTGCACGACGAAGTCGGCCAGACACTCACGGCGCTGGGAATGGAACTCGGCAGTGTCGAACGTTTGCATGCCGGATCCCGGAACGAGTTCCTTGCGCATGTCGGCGAGGCGAAACGTCTGACGCTGGAGACGCTCAAGACCGTTCGTAAAATGGCCATGGGTCTGCGCCCGGCGATGCTCGACGATTCCGGTCTCGGACCCGCCGTGCGTTACCAGGCGCGCGAGTTTTCACGGCATAGCGGTATTCCGGCAACGGTAGAAATCAGCGGCAGCCTCGACCGGTTGCCCGATTCGCACCGCACCTGCATTTATCGCGTCGTCCAGGAAGCGTTGACCAACTGCGCGCGACACGCGCACGCCAGGAATGTCCGGATTGTGATCGTGGGCTACCGGACAACCGTATCTGTCCGGGTCGAGGATGACGGCGTCGGGATCAGCGACGTCACCACTTCCGGCCTCGGACTGGTCGGCATTGGAGAGAGAACCCGGGAACTGAAGGGAACCGTTGAGATCACATCGAAGGCTCACCACGGCACTTCTCTTCGGATCGAATTGCCGTTGCCGTCAACCGTCGTATGAAAGTCCTCAGGACGGTGGTCGCCGACGACCATGACGTTGTCCGGAAGGGCCTGGTCTTTCTCCTCAGCCGCAGCGGCCGCGCCGAAGTCGTCGGTGAAGCGAAGGATGGCCGCGACGTTCTCAAACTCGTGGCAGAGCGCTCTCCCGACCTGGTGATCGTCGATATTGCGATGCCCCATCTCAACGGAATCGATGCCGCGGCGCAAATCACCAGGCATTCTCCCGGAACTGCCGTGATTGTCCTCAGCATGTTCAGCGACGAGGACTACATTCTCCGGGCGCTGAAGGCGGGCGTGAAAGGCTATCTCCTGAAGGACACGGTTGAAGGCGACATCCTCCCCGCTCTCGACGCCATTTCAAAGGGCCGTCATTTCTTCAGCGCCGCGATTGGCGAGGTTCTGCTCGAAGACTACATGCGTCAGCTGAAACAGAAAGGCTTGAGCGATTCCTATCAACTCCTGACGGATCGCGAAAAGGAAGTGTTTCAGCTTCTGGCCGAAGGAAAGACCAACAAGGAAGCTGCCGGGATTCTGAACCTGAGCCCCCTTACCGTCGACACGCATCGATCCAACATCATGGAAAAACTCAATCTCCACAGCACCGTCGAACTCGTGCTCTACGCCGTTCGCAAGAAAATCGTTTTCTAATCCCACAGTCAACGAGTGATACCGCAGAGGGGCTTCCCGCGATATCTTAATGACCGTCTATGAGAGTGACGATCATTGCGGTCATTGCGGCGCTGCTGTTCTTTGTCGTTGGAAACGTCTGGGTGTTTCTGAGCGCGCCGATGTTTGTGCAGTATTTCTACGACGTGCGGATGGTGGCGCTCGCGCACACCTTCACTCTGGGCTGGGTCTCGCTGATGATCATCGGCGTGCTGCGGCAACTGGCGCCGTTTGCGTTCGGTCTGGACATGGGCCGGGCGCGCTGGCTCGGGCTGGCGCTGGGTTTGATGCTTCCCGGCGTGATCGCAATGATTCTCGGTTTTGCTCTGCAGACCCTGCCGGTGGCGGCTCTCGGAACCGCCGCCATTTTTCTGGCGGTGATGCTTCTGGTGTATTCGATGTTGAGAGCGCTGGCCGAAAAGACGCTCGAAGTGCCGCACACGTATCTCCGCGTGTCGCTGTTGTATTTTGGGGCGGCGGCGCTGATCGGGGCGTGGATGGGGTTTGCGAAAGGATTTGACATCCGGCTGCCGGCGCCGTTCCACCGCGTTCTCTTTGTCCACATTCACCTGGCGGGGGCCGGATGGGCCGGCCTGATGATCATTGCGGTGATGTCGCGTTTGTTTCCCCAGCCGCATCTGCGGCACCCGGATCAGGCGAAGTGGAGGTTCCGGTTATTCAACCTGGGATTGATCGGGTTGTGCACGGGTCTGCTGGCGGGGGGCACATGGTACGCCGTCTTTGGCGCGATGCTGGCCGTCGCCTCGGTCTGGTACGCGGCAGCGTTCATTCCGGTGCTCTCGGAGTTTCGACGGCCCGGCCAGCCGTCCATGTGGTTCATCATGACGGCGTGGACCGTTTTCGGGCTCGTTGCGGCGCTCGGCCTTTGGTTCAACACCGGCAACCGCTACGTGTACGGCATCACGTTGCAGCTTCAGTTCGTATATGGGTTCCTTTACATGTTCGGCTGGCTGTCGATGATGATTTTTGGAATGCTCTACCGCATCGTGCCGACGCACGTTTCCAAACTGTTCACCGCCAAAGGCCTGGTTTTCCCGCCCGAACTCCGGAGCGTTCTTGAAGACGCCACGCTCGAAACAGCCGTTTACTGCTGTCTGTTGACCGGACTGATTCTGTCCTGCGCCGGAATCCTCACCCAAAGCGTCAGCTTCTTTCGTGCCGGATGGACCTTCTGGCTGGCCGGCGTCGGGGGCTTTGCGGCCGGGTTGATCCGCCTGTCCCGAGCCATCCGCCGTTTCCGGTAACGTGCCGGCGCCAACGTTGAACCGTGGAGTCGCAGGACGAGGAATTTTCCCCGCCTTGGCCAAGGCGGCCAAGGCGGGGTGCCGGGAAGCGGCGGGGCGGTTCGTTCAACAAAATCCATTTTCTCAACAGCACCACCCCGGCGCTTCGCGCCACCCCTCCTCGACGAGGAGGGGAAACCGCTTCTCGTCGATTTCGCTTCATTCCCTGGAGAGGGAAAGGGCTTCGTTGAAACGGCCTACCATCACAGGCCCGTATGTGATAGAAAATGCGCACAACACGTCTGAAAAGAGAGTTATGAAGAAGCCCTTTATCCTCATTGTTGCCACCCTTTTGATCGTCGTTCGGATGGTGTTCGGACAGACGGACACGGCCGGCATGGATTCCCAACGTGCGCTGGTCGCCCAATACTGTGCGGGCTGCCACAACGACAAGCTGAAGTCCGGCGGGTTCTCCTGGACGGAAATCGATCTGGCGCGTCCGGAGCAGCACGCCGACAAGCTCGAACGAGTCGTTCGCAAAGTCCGGTCCGGAATGATGCCGCCCGCCGGGTCACGCCGTCCGGACGCCGCTGCGTTGAAGGCATTCGCTTCGGCGATCGAATCGCGCATCGATCTTGCGGCGGCGAAACAACCCTACATCAAGCCGCCGGCATTGCACCGGCTGAACCGGAACGAGTTTCGCAACTCGGTTCGCGAACTGCTGGACATCGACGTCGATGTGTCCGGACTGCTTCCCGCGGACCCGCGCGTTGGAACCTTCGACAACATGGCGGACGCCTTGACGGTCACGCCCGCGTTGATGCAGGGCTACATTCGCGCGGCGGAAAAGATCAGCCGCGAGGCTGCCGGCGATCCGAAGACTTCGCCGGCGATGGTCGGCTACAACGACGTCAATCAGGTCGGCAAGGCCGCGAACCAGTTCCGCCGCGTCGAGGGTGCGCCGTTTGGGACGCGCGGCGGCATTTCCGTGATCCACAACTTTCCGGCCGACGGAGAGTACACGTTCAAGGCCGCGCTCGTGTATCACCCGCAGGGCCAGTTGATCGGAGCGCGGCTTCCGGAGTCGATCCAGGATCAACAGCTTGAAGTTTCGGTCGATGGCGAGCGCGTCGCGATCTTCACGATCAATCCGGAGGCTCAGGAGTACGACGGCGATCTCGTCACGCCTCCCATCAAGATCAAAGCCGGACCGCGCCGCGTCTCGGTGGTGTTTCTCTCGAAATTCGATGGACCGGTCGAAGACCAGTTCTGGCTCATCGAACAACTTCTCGTGGATGCGACCGTGTCGGGCCACCCCGAGATGACGGCCCTTCCGCACCTCAAGAACTTCTGGATTACCGGTCCAATGAACGTTTCCGGAATTTCCGACACGCCCAGCCGCCGCAAGATCTTCAGTTGCCGGCCGGGTCCGTCGATCGACGAGACCGCTTGCGCGACGCAGATCATTTCGCGTCTGGCCAGGCAGGCGTATCGCCGTCCGGTCAGCGCGGAAGATCTTGAAGCGCTCATGGCCCAGTATGAAGTCGGGCGGAAGAACGGGACCTTCGACAGCGGTATTCAGACGGCGCTTCAGGCAATGCTGGTGAATCTGGAGTTCGTCTTCCGGTTCGAACGCACGCCGGACACGGCGGCGCCGGGCCAGAACTACCGGATCAGCGATCTCGAACTAGCGTCGCGGTTATCGTATTTCCTGTGGAGCAGCAGTCCGGACGATCAACTCATCAGCCTTGCGAGCCAGGGAAAACTGAGAGATCCCGCGGTGCTGGAACAGCAGGTCAAACGCATGCTGCCGGACCCGCGCGCCGAAGCGCTGGTCCGGAATTTCGCGGGTCAATGGTTGCGGCTCGGCGGTCTGATCGACATCACGCCGGAGTCATTGTTGTTCCCGAACTTCACGCGCAACCTGGCCCAGTCGATGCGCCGCGAAATCGAACTCCTCTTTGGAAGCATCGCGAAAGAGGATCGAAATATCCTCGATCTGTTGACGGCAGACTACACCTTCGTGGACGAGGTGCTGGCGAAACACTACGGAATCCCGAACATCCGCGGCCCCCGGTTCCAGCGCGTGACGCTGACCGACCCGAACCGTTTCGGGCTCATGGGGAAGGCCGGCGTCCTCGTGCTGACGGCATTGCCCAACCGCACCTCGCCCGTGGCGCGAGGGAAGTACGTGCTGGAAGTTCTGATCGGCACCGCTGCCCCGACGCCTCCGCCGAATGTTCCGCCGCTGAAGGAAGCGGGCGACTTTGAAAAAGTTCTGCCGGTCCGCGAACGCATGGAACAGCATCGCAAAGTGGAACCGTGCCGCTCCTGCCACCAGATCATGGACCCGATCGGCATGGCCCTCGAGAATTTCAATCCGGTGGGGTTGTGGCGTGCGAAGGACAGCGGGTCGCCCATCAATCCGGAAGGTCAGATGTACGATGGCACGCCGCTGAACGGGCCGGCCAGCGTCCGGGAAGCCGTTCTGAACCATTCGGAATCGTTTACCCGGAACTTCACGCAGCAACTGCTGGCCTACGGCCTGGGCCGGGTCGTGGATTATCAGGACATGCCCGCCGTCCGCGCGATTGCTCTGGACGCGGCAAAGAAAAACAATCGATTTTCAGCCTTCGTTCTCGGCGTCATCAAGAGTCCTTCGTTCCAGATGTCGAAGAGCAACGAAACGGAGCGATAAATGTTCATCACGAAGAAACATCTGTCCAGACGGACCGTCCTTCAGGGCATGGGAGCCATGATCTCCCTTCCTTTTCTCGAAGCCATGGTTCCGGCACAGACGCGACTCAGCCGGACGGTGGCCACTCCAAAGAGCCGTCTGACCTGTATCGAAATCGTTCACGGCGACGCGGGAAGCACCAGCTACGGAACCGATAAGAATCTGCGGATGCCCGCGAAGGAAGGCCGGGATTTCGAGTTCACGAAGATCCTCAAGCCCCTGGAGCCGTTCCGGGATTACCTCACGGTGGTGAGCATGATGGACTGTCACGGGGCCGATCCTTACGCGCCGGAAGAAGTGGGGGCGGATCATTTCCGTTCGTCCGCCGTGTTCCTGACCGCCACTCATCCGAAGCAGACCATGGGGTCCGACATCTACTCCGGAATCTCGGTCGACCAGGTCTACGCCCAGAAGTTCGGCCAGGACACGCCGCTGCCGTCCATCCAGCTCCAGGTCGAAAACGAAGACTCCACCGGCGCGTGCTTCTACAACTACAGTTGTGTGTACATGAACACGATCAGCTGGGCATCGCCCACCCAGCCGCTGCCGATGACCTACAACCCGCGCATGGCGTTCGAGGAATTGTTTGGAAGCGGCGGCTCGGAAGCCGATCGCGCCGAGCGCCGGCGGATCAATCGGAGCATCCTGGACGGCATCGTCCGGAACGTCGCCGGCTTCAAGAAAGGACTTGGTGCGGGCGATCGAAGCCGGGTCGACGGGTATCTGGACAACGTTCGCGAAATCGAGCGGCGCATCCAGGCCATCGAAGCCTACAACGCCAGCAACGCGCACCGTCAGTTGCCCAACGCGCCGATTGGCGTTCCGGACTCCTGGGAAGAGCACGTCAAGCTGATGCTCGATCTTCAGGTCCTCGCGTTCTCCGCCGATATCACCCGCGTTTCCACGATGAAGTTCAGCCGCGATGTCTCGAATCGCGTGTTCGCGGAGAGCGGCCTGACGACCGCCTTCCACTCGGCGTCGCACCATGCCATGGTGCCGAAGCAGATCGAGGATCTCTCCCTCATCAATACCTATCATCACAGCCTGGTCGCCTATTACGCGGACAAGCTGAAGAACACGCCCGACGGCGACGGTAATCTGCTCGATCACTCGCTGGTGATGTACGGCAGCTCGATGGGCGACTCGAACGTGCATGCGCACAAGCGCGTCCCGTTCCTGCTGCTGGGCCATGCGAGCGGCGCGGTGAAAGGCAACCTTCACGTGAAAGTGCCCGAGGGGACGCCACAGGCGAACGGTCTGCTGACGATGTTGCATAAGCTCGGCGTCGACAACGAGCAGTTTGGCGACAGTACCGGAACGATTTCGATTTAGGACGGAGACTTTACATGCTGGCTCAAATTTTATTTGCGATCGCCCTCGCCGGATTCGCGGGCGACACCCGGATTTCCGATGCGGCCCAGAAGGGTGACGTTGCGGCGGTTCAGGCGCTGTTGAAGCAGAATGCCGACGTGAATGCCTCGCAAGGCGACGGCAATACGGCGCTGCATTGGGCCGCCTATCGCGAAGACGCGGAGATGGTCCGGGTGCTTTTGCAGGCCGGCGCCAACGTGAAAGCCCGAACCCGCCTGGGCGGCATGACGCCTCTTCATCTGGCGGCGACCGGCGGTAATGCGCCGATCATCGACCTGCTGCTGAAAGCCGGCGCGGAATCCAACCACGCCAACGGAAACGGCACCACGCCCCTGATGCTCGCCGCTTCCTCCGGCCGGGCGGACGCCGTCAAGCTTCTCCTGGACCGCGGAGCCGATCCCAATGCGCGCGACATCACGAATGGCCAGACTCCGGTGATGTTCGCCGCCGCCCTGAATCGCGCTCCCGTTATCCAGATGCTCGCCGAACGGGGCGCGTCGCTCACCGTGACCACCAAGGTTTCGGAAGTCAAGCCGAACGGCTCGGACAAGCAGGCCAAGCCGGAAGATCGTGCGAAAAATGTCGCGAGAGTGGGCGGCAATTCCGCGCTGCATTTTGCGGCACGCGAAGGTCATGTGGACGCCGTCAAGACGTTGCTCGCCAACGGCGCGAACGTCAATCAGCTCAGCCTGACCGACGACATGAGCCCGCTGCTTCAATCCATCATCACCGGCCATTTCGATGTCGCCATGGTCCTGCTCGAACACGGCGCCAATCCGGACCTCGCGTCGAAGCTGGCCGGCGTGACTCCGCTGTGGGCCACGATCGATGCGCGATATGCGCCTCGCGCCTGGTATCCGTCGCCGAGCGTCGAACAGGAGAAGACGAGCCATCTCGACCTGTTGAAAGCACTCCTGGCCCGTGGAGCCAAACCGGACGTGAGGCTGATCACCAAGCCGTGGTTCCGGACATTCGGCGACAGCAATCAGCCGGATCCCGCCGGCTCCACAGCGTTCTACCGGGCTGCCCAGGCGAACGACGTCGCCGCAATGAAGATCCTCGCGGCCGCCGGGGCGAATCCCACGATTCCCACAACGCACGGAACGTCTCCGATGCTGGTGGCCGCCGGAATGCAGCAGGATTTCCAGGGCGCCAATTACGTTCCCGAGGCGCGCATGGAAACCATCCGCTACCTGGTCGAAGACCTCGGCGCCAATATCAACTGGAAGGACGACCGCGGTTATACCGTGCTCCACGCGGCCGCTTTCCTCGGCCGCAACGACATTATTGAGTACCTCATCGCGCACGGCGCCGACGTGGCCGCGCGGGCGAACCAGATCAGCAACGGCCCGTCGGCCCGGAATGTTCCGCCGGGGCAGGGCGACACCGTCGCGGACATGGCAAACGGCTGGGCCGAAAAAACCCTTCAGTTTCCGGAAACCGTCACGCTGCTCATGAAACTCGGCTCGCAGTTCTCGAATACCTGCTTCGCCTCCGTGTGCGTGAATCCCACACGGCTCGATAAAAAACCCCAGTAGCCGAATAAAAAAGAATGAATCGGTGGTATTCTTCGCAGGAAAAAAAGCGTTGTTGTTTGGTGGTCAATCCTCTTTTCGGGAGTTGATTATGGCTTACAAGTTGACGGTAAACGGGAAGTCTCAAACGGTGGATGTGCCGGGCGATATGCCGCTTCTCTGGGTGTTGAGGGATGTCCTCAGCATGAAGGGAACAAAGTTCGGTTGCGGCATTGGCGCCTGTGGCGCGTGCACCGTGCAGATCGGGGGCAAGGCCGTGCGCGCCTGCCAGACGCCGGTATCGACAGTGACGGCGGACGTAAAAACAATTGAAGGTCTCGCGGCCGATGGTTCGCATCCGTTGCAGAAAGCATGGCTCGAACTGGATGTGCCGCAGTGCGGCTATTGTCAGGCCGGACAGTTGATGTCGGCCGCAGCGTTGCTGGCGGGCAAACCCAAGCCAACGGACGCGGATATTGACGCGGCCATGACCGGTAACGTGTGCCGATGCGGAACATATTTGCGCATCCGCCAAGCCATTCACCTTGCCGCCAACGGCGGGAAGTCGATTTAGGAGGCGGGCATGAAAACCACAAAAGCAAACCAACTCGATCGTCGATCCTTTATCAAGGTCAGCATGCTTGCCGGCGGCGGCGCCCTGATCGGACTTTACACCGGCGCCGATGAACTCCTGGCGCAGCAGCGAGGCCCCGCTCCGGCTCCGACGCCGATCAAGCCCGGCACCTACATTCGAATCAATCCCGATAACACGTTCGTCATCGTTGGGAAGAACCCGGAAACGGGCCAGGGCATCAAGAACGCCCTGCCAATGATCATCGCCGACGAGTTCGACCTGGATTGGAAACAGGTGAAAGTCGAGAATGCCGACCTCGATCCGAAGTACGGCGCCGACGCCGGCGTCCCGGGGCTCCGCCAGTATGAAGGCGGAAGCACCGCGATTCCGCAGAACTACACGCCGATGCGCAACGTCGGGGCAACCGCCCGAGCCATGATGATCACGGCCGCGGCGCAGACCTGGAACGTTCCCGAATCCGAATTGACCACCGGATCCGGAGTCGTGACGCACGTGGCGACGAAGCGCACGGCGACGTACGGATCGCTGGCCGCCAAATTCGCCACGATCACGCCTCCTGCTCTGAGCGCCGTGAAGCTGAAGGATCCGAAGGATTTCAAAATCATGGGCCAGTCCATCCGCGGAGTGGACAACCTCGCGATCGTCACCGGCAAACCCCTGTTCAGCATCGATACGAATCCTCCGGGCATGCTTTTTGCGGTTTACGAAAAGTGTCCCGTTTTCGGCGGGAAAGCCATCGGCGCGAACGTTGAAGAAATCAAGAAGCTGCCGGGCATCAAGCACGCCTTCGTGGTGGAACCTTCGCCCCAGGGCGTGAATCCCGGCTGGGCGTCCGGCGTGGCGATCGTTGCCGACACCTGGTGGCTCGCACAAAATGCGCGCAAGAGTCTGAAGGTTCAGTGGGACGAAGGTCCGGTTGCGTCGCAGAGCAGCGCCGGTTACCTGTCGCAGGCCAAGGAACTGTCGTCGAAGGCCCCGCAGCCTCCGGCCGGCGGAGGCCAGGGCAATGCCGTGATCGGCGATGTCGAAGCCGCGTTCAAGAGCGCGGCAAAGATTGTGGAAGCGGAATACACCTTTCCCCTGCTTTCACATGCACCGCTCGAGCCGATGAATTCGACCGCTCACTTCAAGGACGGCAAACTCGAAATCTGGTCGCCGAGTCAGACACCGGCTCTGGGACCGCCGGCGACAGCGGCCGGCATCCAGCCTGCGGACGCGACCATGCACCTGGTTCGCGCGGGCGGCGGTTTCGGGCGCCGCTTGTACAACGAGTACGACATTGAAGTGTCCAAGATTGCCCGGCTTGTGGCGGATGAAAGAACAAAGGCGGGTCAGCCCAGCGTTCCGGTAAAACTTCTCTGGACCCGTGAAGACGACATGGCCCACGACGACTACCGTCCGGCGGGCTACCACTTCTTCAAGGCGGCCCTGGATTCGTCGGGCAATCTGTCCGCGTTCCGCGACTTCGTCGCAAGCGCGTCGGGCGTGGTTCCGGCGAATGAGTATCCCCGGGGATTCGTGCCGAACTTCTCGGTGACTTCCGCCAACATCGCTCCGTTCAACATTCCGACCGGCGCCATGCGCGCTCCGGGCACGAATGGCGTGTCCTTCGTGATGCAGTCGTTTATTGATGAACTGGCCGTCGAGGCGCGGAAGGATCCTCTGCAATTCCGGCTGGATCTCCTGAACAATCCCATCGGTGGCGCAGCCCCCGGCACTCCTGGCGGCGGCGCGGGCGGTTTCAACGCGGCGCGCGCGAAAGGGGTGCTCGAAGCCGTTCGCGACATGTCCGACTGGAAGAACCGCGACAAGCTTCCGAAGGGAACCGGCAAGGGCGTGGCTTTCCAGTTTGCGCATGCCGGATACGTCGCCTACGTTTGCGAAGTGGCGGTCGGCGCGGACAAGAAGCTGCGGGTCAACAAGGTCTGGAGCGCCATCGATATCGGCAGCCAGATCGTCAACACCAGCCAGGCGGTCAGCCTTGTGCAGGGAGGGTTCATTGAGGGAATGAGCCATCTGATGGCCTGGGAAATCACGATCGAGAACGGCCGCGTCGTCCAGAAGAACTTCAGCCAGTATCAGCCGACGCGCATCAATCATGCGCCGCCGTCGATCGAGGTCAAGTTCCTGAAGACGGACTATCCGCCGACCGGTCTCGGCGAGCCTTCATTGCCGCCGGCGCCTCCGGCGATCTGTAACGCCATCTTCGCGGCGACAGGCATCCGGATTCGTACGATGCCGATCCGGCCGATGGGCTACAGCTGGACGTAGAAGCCGATGAGGGAAGCGATGAACACGCGAAGAGTTTTCTTATTCGTCTGGATCGTTTCCCTCTCGATCGCGATCGGAGCGTTCGCACAGAAGGCGCCGAAGATCACGATTTCCGCCGAACGGATCCCGACCCCCGGACATATTGATGTTCGCGGGTCGGGATTCACCCCCAAACGAAATGTCTCCTCCCATCTTCGACGTCCCGACGGCGGCGAATTCCCGGTGATTCCCATTCTCACCGACGAGCGCGGCGAGTTCACCCACGATATTGACACGTTGCTTCTCCAGGTCGGCGTTCATGAACTCTGGGTCGTGGACGAAGCGGCGAAGACGACTTCGAATCGCGTGAAGTTCGAAGTGACGGCCTATTGAGTTTGCTTTCCGAAGCTCCTGTCGTTGTCAGAAACCTCAGAAAAGACTATGTGACCGCCGGCCGCCCTCCATTGTGCGCCGTGTCCGGCGTTTCTTTTGAGATTCGCCGCGGCGAGTGTTTCGGCCTGCTCGGCCCGAACGGGGCCGGCAAGTCGACGTCGATGCAATGCATCACCGGCTTCTATCCACCGACAGCCGGCGAAGTACGCATCCTCGGTTTCAACGTCCATGCCGAACCGCGAAAGGCGCGGCAGCGGTTGGGGGTCTGCGCGCAGGAGGACACACTCGATTCCGATTTCAGCGTGCTCGACCAGATGATCCGTTACGGAACCTACTTCGGCGAAAGTCCCGAAACCATCCGGCCCCGGGCCGAAGCGCTTCTCGCCCGTTTCAATCTCACCGGCAAAAGCGGCGACCTGGTGGAATCCCTGTCCGGAGGAATGCGGCGCCGTCTTCAGGTGGCGCGCGCGTTGATTTCCAATCCGGAGGTCTTGATTCTCGACGAGCCGACGACGGGAATGGATCCGGAAGTCCGGCGCACGCTGTGGGAAATCATCGGCGAGTGTCGCGGGCGTGGATTGGCGATCCTGCTGTCGACTCATTATATGGAGGAAGCCCACCGGCTTTGCGATCGCGTCGCCATCATCCATCGCGGCTCCATCCTCGACTGCGGGCCTCCACCGGAATTGATCGCGAAGCACATCGGAAGCGAACTGGTGGATGAGGAAATCCGGCCGGGAGTGCGATGGCAGCGGCCGCCGAATCTCGAAGACGTCTATTTGAAGCTCACCGGCAAACATCTGGAAGAGGCCGGCACGGAATGACCGCGCTCGGCGCCATTCGATGTGTGTGGCTGCGCTACTTCGATGTCTACCGGAAAAGCCTCATCTACGGCCTGGTCACCACTTTCGTCGAACCGCTGCTCTACCTGTTTGCCTTCGGCTTCGGACTCGGATCCATGGTCGGCAAGGTGAACGTCCTTGGCGCCGAATTGACCTACCGGCAATTCATTTTCGCGGGAATCGTCGGGCAGACGATCATGTTCCAGGCCTTTTTCGAGGCGGCATACGGTAGTTTCATCCGGATGTACTACCAGCGGATCTTCCAGGCGATCGCCGTGACACCCATTACTCTCTCCGAGGTTCTCTGGGCCGAATTGTTCTGGGACGCATCGAAAGCGTCGTTTGCCGCAACTGCGGTCCTGGCGATCGGAGTGTTGATGGGAGACTTTCGCTTCTGGGGCGCCGTGCTATCGCTCCCACTTTGTTTCGCGGGGGCGCTTCTGTTCGCCGCGCTCGGACTGCTGGTGGCGGCAAAGTCGAAGACGATTGAAGAGATTTCCTACCCCCAGTATCTGTTGATCTTTCCGATGTTCCTCTTCTGCGGAGTGTTCTTCCCGTTGTCGAATCTCCCTCCATATCTGCAGTGGCTTGCATGGACGCTGCCCCTGACCTCGATCGTCTCTCTGACCCGCACTTTGACACTGGGAACGCCCACTGAACCCCTGGCATTCGCGGTCATTATCGTCTGGCTTGCGTTCGTGACGCCATTCTCGAGGAATGCGATGAGCCGCCGCCTCATCCGATGATTTTTACGGACATCAGTTTCGATCGCTCTTTGAAGCCTGGGCCCGTCTCTGCCGGATTGCGGCGACGGTGGCATCGGCGCGGAACTGAATCAGTTTCTTGCCGATCGCGAGCGCTTCGTCCAGCACGAGGGGCAGGCTGTTGATGTGGTTGAGATTGACCTTCACCCGTTCATCGTAGCGAACGTGTTTCGGGCTGTCGTTCATGATGATCGAGCTGATGTAGTAGTCGTCGTGATAACCGTCGAGGTCTTTGTCGAGTTCAACTTTGCCGAGGACTTCGTTCTGGTACTTCAGCACGTCGCCGTAGTTGTAATACTCGCGAATGTGAGACACGAGGACGCCCTGGCCCTTCCACGCGGCGGTGAGTTCAGTCGCGGCCTTGGTAAGGTCGTTCTGGTTGCTGCCGCTGTCCCCGATGAAGAAGATCTCGGTGAACCCCTGTCCTTTCAGGCTTGTGGCCATGTCTTTCAGGACCGCGTTCAGCGTCTCCGGACGGAGTTTGATGCTTCCCGGCGCGTTGACGGTTTCGGGATTGCCGGTGTCGAGCATCACGATCGGAGCAATCAGGGTTTTGCCCAGGCTTCGGGCAATCGCATCGCCGGTGACTTTCAGCACGTGGTTGTGCTTGCCGGTCGTGAGGTAGGGGCCATTGGACTCGACGGTTCCATTGAGAATCAGCGCGGTCTTATAGCCGTAGGTTTTGACGAGATCGCGCATCTCGAGAATGGTCAGCTCGGACATCCAGAGATTGTCGGGCATGGCGACCGGCCGGACCATGTCCATGCTGAACGGCGCCGGCACCCGTTGATCTTTCGGACGGACAACGGTGGGACGCGGCGGCTGTTGTCCACGCTGCCCGCGTTGGCCGGCCTGGGGCGCGGGCGCCTGTTCCGCAGACGCCGTCGCCGTGGCGAGCAAAACGATTGCGGCTACCATCAACGCACAACATGATCTTTTCATTGTGGGATCTCCATGTTTACTTAGAATCCGGGCATTATATTCAGGAGGCAGACTCATGAACATCCAAAAGATTCCTCGAGCGGTTCTGATTTATCTCTTGTGCGGTCTTTGCTTCAGCCAGACGCGTCCGGAATTCGAAGTTGCGTCGATCAAGCCGTCGCCGGAGACGGCGGCGGAACTGACGCAGGCCGGCGTTCATATCGATGGCGCACAAGTCCGATTCGCGTCGCTCCCCCTGCAGACCTATATCCAGATGGCCTACCGGTTGAAGTCTTACCAGGTTGCCGGACCGGACTGGCTCAGTTCGCAACGATTCGATATTGTCGCGAAACTTCCCGAAGGATCGATGCAGTCACAGGTTCCGGAAATGCTTCAGGCGTTGCTTGCCGACCGGTTCAAGATGAAAGTGCACCGCGACTCCAGGGAGTTCCCCGTCTATGCTCTCGAGGTCGCGAAGGGCGGGGCGAGGCTGACGCCGCCTTCGGAGGTGGGGGAATCCGGCAGTGACAAGAACAGTTTGAACATCTCGGCGAGCGGCAGCATCAAAGGAGTGGGCGTTAAAAGATCGGACTGAAACTGCAATCCGGCAAGGCGCCGCTTGAGGTGATCGTGGTCGATAGTATTCAGAAGGCGCCGACAGAGAACTGAGACAAATGTCAGGGTGCCTTGCGGGCACCCTGACCCCCGACTTCGTCAGAACTTCAGCTTGGTCGACAATTGAATCTGTCTTGCGTCGTTCGCCTGGAAAATGCGGCCGAAATTGGACGAGTTTGTGACGCCGCTCGGAAGAATGAACGTCGGTGTGTTGAACGCGTTGAAGAATTCGAAGCGCAGTTCGAGCATCTTCGATTCGCCGAACGCGGCGCGTTTGCTGAGGGAAATGTCGAAGTTGCGGCTGCCCGGACCGGTCAGGATATTGCGTCCGGCGTTTCCAAAGGTTCCGCGGGCCGGAATCGCAAACGCTTCGGTGCGGAACCAGCGTTCGACCGTCCGTTGCGACTTCGGCAGAACCGGATCGCCGACCAGGTTTGGCCGATCCTTCGACTGGCCCGTCTGGCTGTTGTCTCCGCTGATCGTCGGCGTGAAGGGCAGTCCGGACCGGAACACGCTGATACCGGACAGTTCCCATCCGCCGATAATGCCCGCCGCAACCCCCTTGAGGTTCTGGCCAAAACGGCGTCCGCGTCCGAAAGGCAGCTCGTACACGTAGCTGAGGCTGAGGCGGTGCCGCGTGTCGAACGCCG
>JAHFTY010000093.1 GCA_023265365.1 Acidobacteriota bacterium | reverse complement strand
TGACACCGAACACTTTGTTGAACGTTTGGGAACCGGCGCCAAACTCCGGCGTGTTCGTCTTTCCGATGATGAGGGCTCCGGCCTTCTTCAGCCGCTCAACGATGAGTCCGTCCTGCTGCGGAACGAAATCCTTGTAGATCAGTGAGCCGAAAGTCGTTCGAATTCCCCGGGTGATCACGAGATCCTTCACGGCATGAGGCAGGCCATGCAAAGGTCCCAAGGGCTCCCGCGCATCCGCCTCTTTGGCGAGCCGCATCGCTTCTTCTTCGCCGATGAAAGTGCAAATGGCGTTTACCCTGGGATTCACTTCATGAATTCGTTCGATAAAGGCGGACATGACTTCCGTCGCGGAGATTTCTCGATTGCGAATCAGGCGAGCGAGTTCGACAGCCGGTGTGAAGCAGAGTTCAGAAGACATGGCGGGCATCATAGCAATTTCCGGCAACCTGCGGCAGCGCCGGAGATTCGGTGTCAGGCACCACTGACACCGAATCCTGGATATCGGTCAAAACGAAGTTCACGGTGATGACCGACAATAGTTCGATGGACGTGCCATCGAGCGCCGCAGGTTTGTAGCACCACTGTTTGATCGCGTCCAGCGCGGCCGCCGCCAGCAGAGGATGTCCGCTGACGACCAGACGGAGATAAGCCGGTGACGATCCCTGAATCGCCACCGGTTCGAAAGGGGAGCGCGAACTACTTCTTGCCGGCTTTTTCGGGCGCCTTCACAGTGACGCCGCGCACGATCTTGTTGAACGCTTCGGCAGTGAGGATTTTCTTGGCAACCAGATCTTTCTTATCCTTGAACGGCCGCGCCGCCGCAATTTTCTTGGCAACGACGATGTCGACGCCGTTCAGCGTCATCAGCTTTTCGAGCGTTGCGGTATTCAGATCGAGCGCATCCGGATTGGACGCGGCGTTCGAAACGGCCTCCGCCTTGGCGGCCGCCGCCGCTGCGGGCGCAGCTTTGGCGGGTTCGGCCTTCTTGGCCCCTTTTTTGCCCTGGGCCGCGGCGCCGCTGGCCATGGCCAGGACGAGTACGATGCACGTGAAAAATGTAATAACCTGTTTTCGATTCATGTCTGCTCCTGTTCGTCGACTATTCCCAGTGAAGTAATGACGTACTTCACCACAAATCGTTTCCCGGCCGCAACTTCCTTCCGCTGGCTGCTCCCATTCACCTTCCTGTTTCCGAACGCGCGAAGCTGGCCCAGCGGGCGTTTCGGGCAAGGACCGGGTACCGGTGGATTACCCGCTTCGACGAAATCGGCGGTCCTGCCTCGATTGACACACTCTCCGCGTACTCTGTAAAGTAGCGAGTTTGCACTCATCCACTCGTTCCCAGTGAGGAAACATGAAAATACATGAGTATCAGGCGAAACAGATCCTCGCGAAATACGGCGTCCGGATTCCGCGGGGAGAAGTGGCGCATACGAAAGAAGAAGCACGGGCTATCGCCGAAAGACTGGGCGGGCTTGTGGCGGTCAAAGCGCAGATTCACGCGGGAGGCCGGGGTAAGGGCGGCGGCGTGAAGCTGGCGAAGACTCCGGCCGATGCCGAGCAGCTTTTCGAAAAGATGCTGGGCATGAATCTGGTCACGGTTCAGACCGGGCCGGATGGCCGGACGGTCAAGACCGTATATATAGAGGAAGGGCTCGATATCCGGAAGGAACTCTACCTCGGCATCGTCATCGACCGTCAGACAGGAAAGCCCGTCTTCATGGCATCGGAAGCCGGCGGAATGGACATCGAAGAAGTCGCGGCTCACACTCCGGAAAAAATTCTCAAGGAATACATTCAGCCGGGTCTCGGCCTTCAAGGCTTTCAGGCGCGCAAGCTGGCATTCGGCATTGGCATTCCCGCGGAGTTGGTGAACGATGCGGCGAAGTTCATGGTGGCGCTGTACAGGGCATTCGAAGAAACGGACGCTTCGCTCGCCGAGATCAATCCATTCCTGGTGACCGGCGACAACAAGGTCTATGCGCTGGACGCCAAGATGACTTTCGACGACAACGCGCTTTACCGCCATTCCGACATCAGGGAATTCCGCGACCTGAACGAGGAGGAACCTCTCGAGATCGAAGCAAGCAAGTACGGCCTCAACTACATCAAGCTTGATGGAAACGTGGCATGCATGGTGAACGGCGCGGGCCTGGCGATGGCGACCATGGACATCATCAAGTTGTCCGGCGGCAGCCCGGCGAACTTCCTGGACGTCGGCGGCGGGGCGAATGCGGAGCAGGTGAAAAACGCGTTTCGTATTCTTCTGGCGGACAAGGCGGTGAAGGCCGTTCTCATCAATATTTTCGGCGGCATTATGCGGTGCGACATCGTGGCATCGGGCGCCGTCGACGCGGCGAAGGCGCTTGGCGTGAACATACCGGTGGTGGTGAGGCTCGAGGGAACGAACGTCGAACAGGGGCAGCAGATTCTTCGCAACTCCGGTTTGAATTTCATCGTCGCTGACGGCATGAAGGACGCGGCCGGGAAAGTCGTCGCCGCAGCAAATAAGGGGAACGCATGAGCGTACTTGTTGATAACAACACGCGACTGATCGTTCAGGGATTCACGGGCCGCGAAGGTACGTTCCATGCGCTTCAGGCCGTCACATATGGGACCAACGTTGTCGGAGGCGTCACGCCCGGCAAAGGCGGCGCCACCCACGAGGGTCTCCCCGTCTTCAACACCGTCGCCGAAGCCCGGGAGAAAACCGGCGCAAACGCTTCGGTCATTTTTGTGCCGCCGCCGTTCGCCGCGGACGCGATCATGGAAGCCGCGGATGCCGGCGTCGAACTCGTGGTCTGCATCACCGAAGGCATTCCGACTTTCGACATGATCCGCGCTTCGGCATTCCTGAAGAACAAGCCCAACACGCGGCTCGTCGGGCCGAACTGCCCCGGCGTGATTTCTCCCGGCAAGGCGAAGATCGGCATCATGCCCGGTCACATTCATCTGGAAGGTCCGGTCGGCGTGGTTTCCCGCAGCGGAACCCTGACGTACGAGGCGGTCGGACAGCTCACGCGCCGCAAACTCGGACAGTCGACCTGTATCGGTATCGGCGGCGACCCGATCATCGGCACCAACTTCATCGACGCGATCAAACTGTTCAACGACGACCCGCAGACCGAAGGCATCATTATGATGGGCGAGATCGGCGGCAATGCCGAAGAAGACGCAGCCGCCTACATCAAAGCCAACGTGAAGAAGCCGGTGGTTGGATTCATCTGCGGTCAGACTGCTCCTCCCGGCCGCCGCATGGGTCATGCGGGTGCGATCGTGGCGGGCGGAAAAGGCACCGCGAAAGAAAAAATGGCCGCGATGGAAGCCGCCGGCATTCGAGTGGTGAAGAGCCCGGCGGATATGGGCGAGGCGATGGCAGCGGCGTTAGGCAAATAGGAAAGACACATGCAAAAAACTTTTACAATTCTCAAACCCGACTCGGTTCAGGCTGGTAACGTTGGCGCGATTCTGCAGACGATCGAAAAAGAAGGGTTCACCATTCGCGCCCTGAAAATGCTCCATCTGTCGCAGAAGGAAGCCGAGGGCTTCTACTACGTTCACAAAGAGCGGCCGTTCTTCGGCAGCCTGGTGAAGTTCATGACGGAAGGCCCCATCGTGGCGGCGGTACTGGAGGCGGAAGACGCCGTTCAGAAGCTTCGCAAAGTGATGGGCGCCACCGATCCGGCGAAGGCCGAAGCAGGAACGATCCGAAAACTGTTCGCCACCAACATCGAGCGCAACGCCATCCACGGTTCCGACGGACCGGACACGGCGGCGTTCGAAATCGCGTACTTCTTTAATCAGCTCGAGATCACGTAGCGGTACACTTCTTTTTATGGAGCAATTGGGCAGGTTGCTCATCATCGCCGGCATCCTGATTGTTGCGGCCGGCATCGTTATGACGTTCGGACCGGGACTTCCGTTCCGGCTCGGACGTCTGCCGCTCGACTTCCATTACCAGCGCGGCAATTTTAGTTTCTATTTGCCGCTCGGCACTTCACTACTGATCAGCATTCTAATGACGCTTATTTTTTCCGTCTTCAGTCGAGGACGTTGAGGGGGTACTCCATGATCGGGAAGATACAGGAAATACTCGGCGCCGAAGCCGGCGCGCTGCTGAACCATCAGTGCAAGACGATTCCAAAGGAGCAGCTTCACCTGCCCGGACCGGATTTCATCGATCGCGTCTTTACCATTTCGGACCGGCCGACGCGTTCGCTGGTCAGTCTTCAGGAACTCTTCAATCATGGACGCCTGGCCGGAACCGGGTACGTATCGATCCTTCCGGTCGACCAGGGTATCGAGCATTCCGCCGGCGCGTCGTTTGCTCCCAATCCGGCGTACTTCGATCCGGAAAACATCGTGAAGCTGGCGATCGAAGGCGGCTGCAATGCCGTCGCGAGCACGCTTGGCGTGCTGGGCGCGGTTGCGCGAAAGTACGCGCATAAGATTCCGTTCCTCCTGAAGTTCAACCACAACGAGTTTCTGTCGTACCCGAATTCCTACGATCAGATTATTTTCGCGAATATCAAGCAGGCGTTCGACATGGGCGCCACGGGCGTCGGCGCGACGATCTACTTCGGGTCCGAGGAATCCAAGCGGCAGTTGCAGGAAGTCACGGACATGTTCCACCAGGCGCACGATCTGGGGATGTACACGGTGCTATGGTGCTATCTCCGCAACGGCGCGTTCAAGACCAGGGAAAAGGACTACCACCTTTCCGCCGATCTCACCGGGCAGGCGAATCACCTCGGCACGACGATCGAGGCGGACATTATCAAGCAGAAGCTTCCCGAGAATAACGGCGGCTACAACGCGCTGCAGAACTTCGGCAAGACGCACAAGAAGGTCTACTCCGATCTTTCGACGGATCATCCCATCGATCTCACCCGCTATCAGGTCGCCAACTGCTACATGGGCCGCGCCGGTCTGATCAACTCGGGCGGAGCGTCGGCAGGAGAAAGCGATCTGAAGGAAGCCGTGAAGACCGCCGTCATTAACAAGCGCGCCGGAGGGACGGGACTCATCTCGGGACGTAAAGCGTTCCAGCGTCCCTTGAAGGAAGGCGTCGGACTGCTCAACGCCATCCAGGACGTCTACCTCACCAAAGAAGTCACCATCGCGTAACCCATTTCCGTATGCCTTTCGCGGACGCGCCGGTTCCGAGCCGGCGCTGTCCCAATAAGGCGAAATCGGGGGCAGAACTGAAACCGCAATGGGGACAGTCCTGGGTTCCGAGCCGGCGCGCCGCGAGGCGATCAGAAGCCAACCCATCCGGACTTACAACGCCGGAAGAAGCAGGCTTATAACCACGCCGATGAACCAATTCTCACTCCATGATCGGCAACACTCCGAAGCCGTCGATCTGGTTCAGGAAAATGGCCTTCTGCCCATTCGCCGGAATCGAGAGCGTACCGGACAATCCGGTCGCTGTACCGTCCTGGACATTGGCGAGAGCGTTGAATACGTGAACCGCCTGCGGCTCCATCGCAGCCACAGCGATCAATGTTGAAATGAAGCGATCGGCGAAAAACAGGAAGCACTTCCGGAACATCGAAGGGCTTGAAATTGAAGTGCCGGCGTACTAATCAACGCAGACAGCGGAAATCCGGCCGAGCGACTTTGTCCGGCTCCGGCCTCGATACAATTTCTTTCCGGCTCCAGTCGACTGAGTATTGAAAGCAACGCGCGTAGTCCGTTCAAAACGTTCAATCACATTTGGCATTAATCGCCGGACGTTATACCTCTGCGCCACTTCGCGATATAGGTTCAGCCGCTCGCCTTCGGTTTCACATTGGAATCCTCGATTGGCGGCACGCAGCGTTGAGGCAAGCTCAGACAACGGGATGTCGTTCGAGCCCCCGTAGACCAAGTTTTGACAGAGTAGAAGAAGACTTGTCAATCCAGGTGCCGTGCAACCACTCAATGAGCGCGGGCACTTGGTCTATACTCCGGGCGTGCGAGATCCCGAATTCCGCCGCCGCATTTACACGGTTTCCGAACTCAGCGCTGAAATCCGAGAGATGCTGGAACGCAAGTTCACGGATATCTGGGTCGAAGGCGAGATCTCGAATTTTAAATCGTCCGCGGCCGGCCACCTCTACTTCACTCTCAAGGACGAGAGCGCGCAGCTCTCCGCCGTCTGTTTCCGGAACACCGCGCGGCTTCTGCGATTCAAGCCCGAAAACGGAAAAGCCTTTCGGGCCCGCGGCCGTGTGACGACGTACGAAGCGAGGGGCGAATACCAGATCATCGTCGAGGTTCTGGAGCCCGCCGGGCTGGGTGCGCTGCAGTTGGCGTTCGAGCAGTTGAAGGAAAAACTCGAGCGCGAAGGTCTTTTCAGGCAGGAACGGAAGCGCCCGATCCCGGCGTTGCCGAAAAAAATCGGAGTGGTCACTTCGGCGAAGAGCGCCGCTCTCCGCGACTTTCTGACGGTGCTGAAACGCCGGCACAATGCGATCGACGTCCTGATCTATCCCGCCGAAGTGCAGGGAGACGCCGCATCGCTTCAAATCATGGAAGGCATCGATTTTCTCAGCGGCAGCACGGACGTCGACGTCATCGTCATCACGCGCGGCGGCGGGTCCATGGAAGATCTGTGGCCCTTCAACGAAGAACGGGTTGCACGCGCGATCGTTCGATCCCGGAAGCCCGTCATTTCGGCGGTCGGACACGAAGTCGATTTCACCATCGCGGACTTCGTCGCCGACTTGCGCGCGCCCACGCCCAGCGCCGCCGCGGAAATCGTCATCCGGTCGAAAGACGAACTCTTTCAGCGCGTCGAACAACTGCATCGGCGGCTGGAAGGAACCCTGAAGTACCGGCTGAGCAATCTGCGGCATTTCCTGGCCTCCAAGGTGGGAAGCCGCGGATTCGCAACGGCCGAGGCGAAAGTCCGGAGACTCGCCCAACGCACGGATGAACTCGCCTTCCGGCTCGAGCAGACCGGCAAGTCCGGCGCGCTTACGCGAGCCCGGGTCCGCAAGGTCGAGGTGGCGGAGCATCGGATGTCGAGCGCCATTCAGCAGGTATTGAAGAAGTCGGAACAGGCCTTCGGCAAAATCGCTCACACGCTGGAGGCGCTCAGTCCACTGGCGGTTTTGGAGCGTGGTTACGCAATCGCGCAGAAAGTGGACGGACGCGTGATTCGATCCGCCGGAGAAGTTGGAGCCGGCGAACCGATCGTGGTCCGCCTCCACGACGGAAAACTGTCGGCGACAGTCACGGCCGCCGAAAAATCGCAGCCCGGGTAGGTATTCCGCATTATTCTGTGTCATCAAAAAGGAGAGAGTCGAAATGGGAAAAGCTCTGGAGGGTGTACGTGTCCTGGACATGACCCATGTACAGTCCGGACCGACATGCACCCAGATTCTGGCGTGGTTCGGCGCCGACGTCATCAAGATCGAGAAGCCTGGTGAAGGTGATCCCACGCGGAGCCAGCTTCGTGACATTCCCGGAGTGGACAGCCTGTACTTCACGATGTTGAACGCCAACAAACGCAGTCTGACGCTGAATCCCAAAACTCCGGCCGGCACCAGGATCTTCACAAGGCTGATCGAGGAATGCGACGTCATGGTGGAAAACTTCGCACCGGGCGCCATCGATCGCATGGGTTTCCCGTGGGAAAAAATCCAGCAGATCAACCCGCGCATGATCTATGCGTCGGTGAAAGGTTTCGGCCCGGGTCCATTCGAGGACTGCAAGGTCTATGAGAACGTGGCTCAATGCACGGGCGGATCCGCGTCAACCACCGGCGAGATCGACCGTGTTCCTCTGGTGACCGGCTCGCAGATCGGCGATTCGGGCACCGGCATCCATCTTGTCGCCGGCATTCTGGCGGCCCTCTTTCAACGCGAGAAAAGCGGACGCGGCCAGCGGGTCACCTGCGCGATGCAGGACACGGTGTTGAACCTGTGCCGCGTCAAACTCCGCGATCAGCAACGCCTCGCTCACGGTCCCCTCAAGGAATACCCGCAATACCCGAACGGCAAATTCGGCGAGGCCGTCCCGCGAGCCGGCAATGCTTCCGGCGGCGGCCATCCGGGCTGGATCGTTCGATGCAAAGGGTGGGAGACCGACCCCGACGCCTACAGCTACGTGATCACCCAGGCCCAGGCCTTTCCCGCGCTGGCCAAAGTTATCGGCCATGCGGATTGGCTCGAGGATCCGCAATTCAAGACGCCGGAAGCGCGTCTGCCGAAGCTGGACTACGTGTTCGCGGAAATCGAGAAGTGGACGATGACCATGAACAAAATGGAAGTGATGACGACGCTCAACAAGCTGAACGTTCCCTGCGGGCCCGTTCTTTCCATGAAGGAGATCGCCGAAGAGCAGTCCTTGCGAAAGACTGGGACGGTGGTCGAAGTCGATCACCCGGAGCGCGGAAAATATCTGACGGTCGGCAACCCGATCAAGCTGTCCGATTCGTCTTCGGACGTGCAACGTTCGCCGTTGCTCGGCGAGCACACCATTGAAGTGCTCCGGACCGTCCTCGGTTTCGATGAAAAGGAAATCGCGGAAGCGCGGGCGCAGGGTGCAATCCAGTGAAATACAGCGTACTCATTCTCGGCGCCTCCTATGGATCGTTGTTCAGCACCAAACTGCTGATGGCCGGTCACCGCGTATCGCTCGTGTGCACTCAACCCACCGCGGATCTGATCAACCGTGAAGGAACGATCGTGCGGTTTCCGATCAAAGGCAGCTCCGGCTTGCTCGACATCGCATCGAAGAAACTACGCGGCGCGCTTTCGGCGACGACGCCTGATGATGTGGATCCGGTCAAGTTCGACCTTGTCGTTCTCGGGATGCAGGAAGCCCAGTACGGCTCCGCAGGCGTTCGCGAACTGATGGCCCGCGTTGCAGCGGCGCGCGTGCCCTGCCTGGCGATCATGAACATGCCGCCGCTGTCCTACCTGAAGCGCATTCCCGGCTTATCCACGGAGACGCTCGAACCCTGCTACGCGGACCCGGGAGTCTGGGCCGGGTTCGATCCCTCGCAGGTGACGCTGGCGAGTCCCGATCCCCAGGCCTTTCGACCGCCCGACCGGCCGAAAAACGTTCTCCAGGTCGGCCTGCCCACCAATTTCAAGGCGGCGCGATTCGAGTCGGAGGCGCCGACCGTGTTGCTGCGCAACCTCGAAACCGATATCGAGGAAGCGCGGTTCGATCCGGGAGATGGAGCGATCGAAATTCCGGTGAAGCTCAAGGTGCACGATTCCCTTTTTGTGCCGCTGGCCAAGTGGCCGATGCTGATGGCCGGCAACTACCGCTGCATCAGGCCGGACAACATGATTCCAATCCGGGAAGCGGTGCACGCGAACGTCGACAAGTCCCGCGAAGTTTACGACTGGGTTTGGAATCTCTGTAAGCGTCTTGGAGCGGACGATGCGGACATGGTTCCGTTCGACAAGTACGCCAAGGCCGCCGAAGGTCTCGCCAAGCCGTCTTCCGCCGCGCGCGCCCTCTTTGGCGGCGCCGAGCACATCGAGCGGGTCGACTGTCTGGTTCGCCGGATTGCCGCGCAGCAGGGCCTTCAGTTCGACGAGCTCGACGAAATCGTCACGCTCGTGGACGGACGCCTGGCCAGGAACCGGAGCCGCTGATCCCGCAAATTGACCGTTGACCCTGGTTGGCCGTGCGGGATAACGTGCGGGGCTTGTAAATCCAGTCAGGCTTGGAGCGGCACAATTGTGATCGGCAACCCCTGGTTTCAACTCGTGGCGTCCGTGATCTCGATGGTCATGATCGCCAACCTCCAATACTCATGGACCCTGTTCGTCGGTCCCATCCAGCAGGCGCACGGCTGGAAACTGGTCGATGTGCAGAGCGCCTTCACCACCTTCGTTCTTTTCCAAACCTGGGTGCAGCCGCTCGACGGCTGGTTCATCGATAGGCTGGGGCCGCGCGCTTTCATCACGGTCGCCGGTGTGCTGTGCGGCGTCGGCTGGTCGGCGATGGGCTACGCGCAAACGCTGCCTCAACTTTATTTCTTCTACGTGCTGGCGGGAATCGGAGCGGCTTTCGTCTACAGCGGTTGCGTGGGTTCCGCAGTGAAGTGGTTTCCCAACCGGCGCGGTCTGGCCTCCGGAATAATCGCCGCAGGATTCGGAGGCGGCACCGCGCTGTTCATTCCGATCATTACGTATCTCATCAGCCGCCAAACCTACTCGCGCGCATTTCTCTTCACGGGAATATTCCAGGGCATCGTGATCACGATTGCGGCGCAGTTTCTCCGCCATCCGGGTTCTGACTTTATTGCCGCGCCCGCGAAGGCTGCGGCGAAGACAAAGGCACGCCGCAATACCGAACACTTCACCACGATCGAGATGCTCCGGTCGCCGCATTTTTATGCGTTGTACCTGATGTTTGTCGCCATGGCGACGGGAGGCCTGCTCGTCACCGCCAATGCCAGCCAGTTCGTCAAGTCCTGGGGCCTCGCCGCGGCCGCGCTGACCGCCGCAACCACGCTGAGTCCGATGGCCAACGGCGCAAGCCGGATCTTCTGGGGCTGGCTGTCCGATCGAACCGGTAGGGAACTGGGGATGGCGATCGCCTTTATGCTGCAGGCGGCGGCGCTGGTGGCGGTGTTTACGATCGGAAAGACCTCGGGCGCGATGTTCACGCTCACGCTGGTTCTGACGTTCTTCACCTGGGGCGAAGTATTCTCGCTGTTTCCTTCCACTCTCGCCGATTACTTCGGCAGCCGATACGCCACATCGAATTATGGAATTCTCTACAGCGCAAAGGGCGTTGCATCCATCATCGGCGTATCTGCCGGAACGATGATTTTCGAGCGATTCCAAAGCTGGGATTCCGTGCTCATGGGGAGCGCCGGCCTGGCCTTGTTCGCCGCGATCCTTGCTGTCGTTCTTCGATCTCAGGCGTTACCGCGCAAGGACTCTGCGGCGGTAGCAGATGCGGTCGTGTCGAGTTCCGCAGGAAGCGGAGTTTGAGACTCAGCGAACCTTCACATCATGACTGTTGCCTATCCGTCGCGTGAAACCTGGCCGGAGCGCCGATACACGCTGCCGGAATTGACCTATCCGGACAAGTTGAATGTCTGCCGCGAACTGCTCGATGCGCACGTTCAGGCCGGCGCAGGTTCTTCTCCCGCGATTCAATTCGGCCCGATGACGATCAGCTATGAGCAACTGCACCGCGAAGTCGTCCATCTGGCCGGCGCGCTCCATGAGCAGGGTGTGCGGCCGGGCGATCGCGTCATCCTGCGGCTGCTCAACCGTCCTCAGTTCATTTCGGTGTGGCTGGCCCTGCTGCGAATCGGCGCGGTGGTCGTCGCGACGCCTCCGACACTGAAGTCGAGAGAGCTGAACGCGATCATTGAGAACTCGACTCCGGCGATGCTGATCTCCGAATTCGATCTGTGGGAAGAAGTGGAGAAAGTGAAAAGGGAGCCCGTATTTGTTGCCGATGTGCGCGTCCTTCACGATCTCGGCGCCCATACCGGTCCCATTCTCGAATGCGAGCCGACCGGGCGCGACACTCTCGCGATCATCGCCTATACCTCGGGCAGCACCGGCACTCCGAAAGGATGCATGCATTCGCACGGCGACCTGCTGGCCACCACGGACAGTTATGCCCGGTACATCCTGAAGCCCACGCCCGCGGACCGGTTCACCGGCCATCCCACGATGGCATTCGTGTACGGTCTCGGCGGACTTCTGCTGTTCCCGTTGCGTTTCGGAGCCTCGACCGTTCTTATCGACCGGTTCACGCCGGAGCGATTCGTGGATGTGATTCACGACCACAAAGCAACCATCGCGTTCGGCGCTCCGACGAGTCTGCGAATGATGATGAAGGACTGCGCCGATCTGAAAGCGAAACTCACTTCCCTGAGAGTCGTCGTCACGGCGGGTGAAACGCTTCCGGCTTCGGTGTACAACGCCTGGAAGGAAACGACAGGCATCGAGGTGCTCGATGGCATCGGCTCGACGGAATTGCTTCACATCTTTGTTTCCGGCCGGCGTGGACGAACGCTTGCGGGCGCAACCGGAGAAGCGGTTCCGGGATACGAGGCCATGGTTGTGGACGAGAACACGATGGAACCGCTTCCTGACGGCCGTCCCGGATTACTCGCTGTCCGCGGTCCAACGGGTTGCCGATACCTCAATCTTCCCGAGAGGCAGGCCCAATACGTGCGCGACGGCTGGAACCTCCCCGGCGACATCTATGTTCGGGACTCCGCCGGCTTCTTCCACTATCAGTGCCGCAACGACGACCTCATCATCTGCGGCGGCAACAACGTTGCCGGTCCCGAAATCGAAGGGGTCATGCTCGAACATCCGGCCGTTGCCGAAGTCGCCGTCGTCGCGACGCCGGATGAGTTGCGCGGCATGGTTCCCAAGGCGTTCGTGGTTCTGCGGCCGGGTTTTGCTCCGGCCGAAGAACTGAAGGCGGAGATGCAGAAGCGCGTTCAGATGGAACTCGCGTCTTACAAGTGTCCGCGCAAAGTCGACTTCGTTCCGGAACTTCCGAAAACCAGCACCGGCAAGATCCGGCGCTCCGAACTGCGCCGGCGCGAGTTCAACGGGGATGCCGTATGATGTTGCCGTGAACGTTGAACAGAAAGTACTCGACCTGATGGGCCGGGCGATGGGCCGTTTCTCCATGCTGAGGCCCGGCGACAAAGTCGCCGTCGGCGTGTCCGGCGGCAAGGACAGCCTCTCGCTTCTTCACGCCATGGTGGCGTACCGGAAGCGCGCTCCATTCCCGTATGAACTTGTCGCCGTCACTTTGGAGCAGGGGAAGTTCAAACTGCCGGTGATCGCGCTGGCCGAAAAGATCCGTGGTCTCGGTGTGGAGTGGGTCGTTCGGGAAGACTGGTCGACGCTGGACCTCGTCGCTCAGAACATTCCCCACGGCTGCGACGTCTGCAGCCGGAATCGACGGCGGCGCCTTTATCAGATCGCATCCGAGCTGGACTGCACCGTGCTTGCGCTCGGACACACCGCGGACGACTGCTCGGAGTCACTTCTCCGCAACGTCATGTTCAACGGGCGCATCGCGTCACTGCCTCCGGTGGCGCATTCGCAAAAGGGGAACCTTCGATTGATCCGCCCTTTGGTCTACGTGACCGAAGACCTCTCGACCGAGTACGCCAGGGCGCAAGGCCTCCTGGCGATCCGCTGTGTCTGCAGTGAAAAAGAGAGTATCCGGAAAGAGATTCGCGCGTTCCTCGACGATATGCGGAGCAAACATCCCGCCGTTCCATCATCGATCATGGCCGCGCTGGCAAACGTGAACCCTTACGCGCTGTTCGATCCCAAAAACACCGGCGTCGAAGTCGAAATCGATTCGGCCAACATCCCTCCTCGTTGAGGGTCTCCCCTCCTCGACGAGGACACTGCTGTCCCAATAAGGCGGAATCAGGGAAAAGCATTTTCCCCTCCTCGACGAGGAGGGGTGGCGCGAAGCGCCGGGGTGGTGCTTTCAATAAATTGATTTTGTTGGTCGAACCGCCCCGCCGCTCGGCGGCACCCCGCCTTGGCCAAGGCGGGGAAAAGCACTTATCCTGCGACTCCATGGCTTCACCGGAAATCCTCAGTGGGTCATGGAATACATCACGAAATTGATGCCGAGTTTCAGTGCTTCCTTTGAGGGACGGAGTGCGTAGTAGGGCTCGTCGATGAACTCCCAATAGTCGCCCACGTCATTCGCATAACAGATGACCATCGCCAGTTCGCCTTTTCCGTTTTTGTAGCCGTAGAAAACCGAGGGAACGCCAGTCATCGGGTGAACGGTCTGGATGCTGTCGATGTGGTAGAAGATGTTCAGCAGCGGGTGATCGTCGGTAAGAATGAACATGTCGCGGTCCGGAAAAGCGCGCAACAGGTTGGCGCGGAAACGCTGGAATTCCGCATCGCCTCCGCCCTGCCCCCCGAAGTCGTCCACCATGATGAAGCCGCCGCGTTCGACATATTCCCGCAGGTTCACGATCTCCGGGTCGGTCAGCCGCATCTCGCCGGGCTCGGAAATGTAGGCGAAGGGATATTTAAATATCTCGGGGCTGCCCAGTTCCACGATCTTGTACGACATTCGGTCGACATTCAGGCCCGACGCTTCCTTCATGACCTGCAGAATGTGCTCCTCAGCAACCGGATAGTCGTGGACCCAACCGCCCCCGCCCCATCCGGCAGTGTAGTGAAGCCGCGCGAGCACAAACTCGGTGTCGGGCGGTTCGTTCCGATACCAGCCGATGTCCGCCATCCGGAACCGGTTCCCAAAACGTTGCGCCTGGATCGCCGTCGCCGCGAGTCCGACGATCAGAAGAATGAGCAGCACTTTCCACCGGAGTTTCACGGCACGTATTCTATGATATCGGGATGCGTTCGAAGGAACTGTATCGCTTGATGGTTAACGGAGAGATGCGCGAGTTCGCTTCCTATCCGTCGCGTACCCTCCTCGAAGTGTTGCGCGAAGATCTCGGACTGCCTGGAACCAAACACGGCTGCGAATTGGGGGAATGCGGGACCTGCACTGTGCTGGTTGACGGTCAACCGGCGCTTTCCTGCCTTCTCCTTCCGGCCGATCTCGAAGGCCAGAACATCACCACCATCGAAGGCATGACTCCCGGCGCGGAACTGCATCCGCTGCAGGCCTCCTTTGCCGATCTCGGCGCCGCGCAATGCGGCTACTGCACCCCCGGAATCCTGCTGGTCGCCATGGCGCTGCTCGACGAGAATCCGCATCCGACGCGTCATCAGATCGAGGAAGCGCTTGGCGGCAACATTTGCCGGTGCACGGGTTACCTGAAAATCTTTGAAGCGATCGAGCAGGTGGCGGATGCGAAATAAGAAACTCAACGTCATCGGCAAGCCGCTGCGCAAAGTGGACGCGGCCGCCAAAGTCACGGGACGCACGACGTTCGCGGACGATTTGTTTCTTCCGCAGATGCTCTACTGCAAGATTCTTCGCAGCACGAGGCCGTACGCCCGCATTACTGGAATTGACGTGTCGGCGGCGGAGTCGATGGAAGGGGTGAAGAGCATCCTGCTCGGCACGGAGCTTCCGATCACTTTCGGAATCCTTCCCGTTTCGCAGGATGAACACACCCTGGCGATCGACACCGTGCGGTACGTGGGTGAGCCGGTTGTCGCCATCGCTGCCGTGGATGAAGAGACGGCCGAGGAAGCCATTCGCCGGATCCACGTCGAATACCGGGACCTGACGCCTGTAATGTCGATCGACGATGGTGTGCGCCTCACCACCGAACCGATCCAGCCGTATGCCGAACAGGGCAACATCCATAAGACCATCTCCTTCGAGTTCGGCGACAGCCGGGCAGCGCTCGACCGCGCGGATCTCGTGCTGGACGATACGCTTTTCTATCAGGGCAACACCCACCTCCCGATGGAGCAGCACGCGGCTGTTGCGTCGCTGCAGGCGGACGGCAAACTCGTGCTGTGGTCGTCGACCCAGACGCCCCACTACGTTCATCGCGCGCTGGCTCGTGTTCTGGAAATACCGGCAAGCCGGATTCAGGTGATTGCGTGTCCCAACGGCGGCGGCTTTGGCGGGAAGAGCGACCCCTTCAGTCACGAGATCGCCGTCGCCAAACTCGCGATGAAGACCGGAAGACCCGTCAAGATTGCGCTCACCCGGGAGGAGGTTTTCTACTGTCATCGAGGCCGCCACCCTGTTCTCATGCACTCCCGTCTGGGTGTAACAAAGGACGGCATGATCACGGGCATGCACTTCCAGACGATCCTCGACGGCGGGGCCTATGGAAGCTACGGCGTTGCAAGCACGTACTACACGGGCGCGCTGCAGACCACGACCTATCACATCCCCGCATACAAGTTCGAAGGCGCGCGTCTCTTCACGAACAAGCCGCCGTGCGGACCCAAGCGCGGCCACGGCACGCCGCAGCCGCGATTCGGCATGGAGATTCAGATCGATAAGGCGGCCGGTCTTCTCGGCATCGATCCCGCGGAATTGCGATTGAGGAACCTGGTGAAGCCGGATTCCCAGACGGCGAACTGGTTGACGATTCGCACGATGAATCTTCGGAAATGCATCGAGAAGGTGGTCGACGCGTCCGGCTGGAAAAACAAACACCGCAAATTGCCTTTCGGCCGCGGCGTCGGTCTCGCGTGCGGCTGTTATCTGACGGGTGCCGGGCTTCCTATTTACTGGAACAACATGCCGCAGTCCGGCGTCCAGTTGAAGCTCGATCGTTCGGGACTCGTGACGGTGTTCTGCGGGAGCACGGATATCGGCCAGGGATCGGATTCGATCCTGGCCTACATCGTCGGCGAGATTCTTGGAATCGATCCGCTGCACATTCGAGTGGTCACGGCGGACACGGACCTCACGCCCGTCGATCTCGGAAGCTACTCGAGCCGTGTGACTCTCATGACGGGAAACGCCGCCATCCAGGCTGCCGGGCGCGCCCGCGAAATGCTGGACGATGCGGTCGCTTCCGAGTTGGCGGTTCCGAAGGACCGGATCGTCGCCGCGGAGAACCGCATGTTCGATTCGGAAGATCCGGACAAGTTTGTCGAGTTTGCGAAGGCGGTCCAACTCGCGGAAGCGAAGTTCGGAACGCTCGGAACGGTGGGCAGTTATAAGCCGCCGCAGTCCGCGGCGAAATACAAGGGTGGCGGGGTGGGTCCGAGTCCGACGTACAGCTACTCTGCCGCGGTTGTGGAAACGGTGGTGGATCCTGAGACCGGTTTTCTGCGCATCGAAAAAGTGTGGGTTGCGCACGACATCGGGCGATCGATCAATCCGATGCTGGTCATCGGCCAGGTCGAAGGCAGCGTCTATATGGGTCTGGGCGAAGCCTTGATGGAAGAGCAGGAGTTCCGCCTTGGCGTTCACAAGACGCCGAGCATGCTCGATTACAAGAGCCCGACGTCGATGGACATGTGTCCCGTCGAAACCTTTCTGATTGAAGAGCCGGACCCGATGGGGCCGTTCGGCGCCAAGGAAGTCGGACAGGGTCCGCTGCTGCCGGTGCCCCCCGCGGTCTGCAATGCGGTTTATGACGCTGTCGGCGTGCGCATCGACGAAATTCCCGTCACGCCCGAGAAGATCCTGAAGGCCCTTCGAGCCAGGGGGCAGGGCAAGGACGGCCGCTACGGTCCGAAGTTTTTCCCGTCCATCGAGTATCGTGACCCAGTGTTCATCCTTCCACCTTGGGAGGGCGGCGACGGACGATCCGGCGCGCAGCCCGAATACACGCGAAAGGGCCTGTAACGCCATGTTGAGACTCCCCGATTTCACATTCCGCCGGCCGAAGGATGTTCGCGAAGCCGCGGAGATTCTCGCCGGCGAAGGACCTCGCGCCATGCTCGTCGCCGGCGGTACAGACCTGTGGCCGAAGATGAAGCGCAGGCAGATGGAGCCGCGCGTCGTCATCGGGCTGCGGCATCTTTCGGAGCTGCGCGCGGTGGGCGGCGATCCTTCCACAGGCGTCTCGCTGGGAGCGAATCTGACCTTGCATGATCTGGAGCGTCATCCTTTACTTCTCGATCGCTATCCCGCGGTTGCGACCGCGGCGAATTCGATCTCGAGTCCGCCTTTGAAGACGATGGGAACGCTCGGCGGAAATCTTTGTGTCGACACGCGGTGCTTTTATTACGACCAGACTTTCGAATGGCGGCAATCGATTCACTTCTGCCTGAAGAAGGACGGCGACACCTGCTGGGTCGCGCCGGGCAGCCGCCGCTGCTGGGCGGTGTCGTCCACGGACCTTGCGCCGGTCATGCTCGCGATGAACTCCAGGCTGCATCTATTGTCGACGCGGGGCGAACGGACGATTTCGGCCGCGCAGATGTACAACC
>JAHFTY010000237.1 GCA_023265365.1 Acidobacteriota bacterium | reverse complement strand
TTCTGGACGAGGTCGGCGACCTGCATGAATCGTCTCAAGCGAAGTTGCTGCGCGTCCTGCAGGAAGGAGAGTTTCAGCGCGTGGGCGGCGAGCAGACGGTGAAGGTGACCGTTCGCGTCATCTCCGCGACGAATCGGAGTCTTGCCGATCTTGTGGCACAGAACAGGTTCCGGGAAGACCTCTACTACCGTCTGAGTGTCGTGCCGATCCGGGTTCCGCCCCTGCGCGAACGGCCTGGGGACGTGCGCGCCTTGGCCGAGTATTTTCTGAACGAGTTCTGCGGTCGAAACAACTTCAAGCAGAAGGAGATCTCCGGCGACGTGTTTCCGATTCTGCAAGGTTATGCCTGGCCCGGCAATGCGCGTGAACTGCGGAATACGATCGAACGCATGGCGATTCTGACTGCCGGCGATCGTATCGATGCCGGCTCGGTTCCCCTCGAAATTCGACTGCACGAGACCGCGGAGGCGCCCTCCACGCTCCAGCAGACGCGCGACTCCGCCGAACGCGAACGCATCCTGAACGCCCTCGAACAAACAAACTGGAACGTCTCCGGCGCCGCGCGTATTCTTGGCATCGAACGGACCAACCTGCATAAGCGGATTCGCGCACTCGGACTCAACAACAGGGAGGGATGAACGGGTCCTGCCTTCGCGATGTGCCCGGCGCATGGTTCTTTCGGGAAACAAGAAACTGCAGGACGACATGGCCTGCGATCCTCCATCTCCTGTCGGACACAAGGACCGGCGTCAAATCAACAATGGAGAAACGCCATGACCGATAGTCGATCTGAAATTCCTCTGCTCGTTGTGTTCACCAATATCACGCGTGCCACGTATTACGTCCAGAAGACGACCGACCTGGCCGCGGCCGAGTTGTGCGACGCATACTACAAACGACTCGGCGAGGCGGTCGACGCGGCCGGCGGCACCCTCGTCAAATTCATCGGTGACGGGTGCCTGTTCGTGTTCCCGGAAACCGGAGTGGACCGCGGTATTCGAATGCTTCTCGACTTGAAGCCGAACGTCGATGCTCTCCTGCTCCAGCACGGATGGACCGAAAGCAGAATGCAGGCCAAGGTTCATTTCGGGACCGTCGTCGCCGGTCCGTTCGGCGCGGCTGGCGCGAAGCGATTCGACGTGATCGGAAAGGCCGTGAACACCGCGGCCCGGCTCGAATCGTCCGGAGTCACTCTTTCGGCTGCGGCATTTCGAAAGCTCAACCCCGAGATGCGGAAGCAGTTCAGGAAAAGCAGTCCGCCGATCACGTATATTCGTATGAATGAGGACAGTCCCCGCCCTGGCCACGGTGGGTTGCCGTGAAGCGCCGGGGTGGTGCCGTTCAAGAAATGGATTTTTTTGAACGAACCGCCCCGCCGCTTCGCGGCACCCCGCCTTGGCCAAGGCGGGGAAAAGTCCTCGTCCTGCGACTCCATGGCTTCATGTAATAACCAGACCGCATCGCCCAACGTTTTTTCTCGCTATATAGTTAGGGAATGTTGGATCGAAACCGATTTTTTGTGCAAAGCCTCGAGGAGGGAAATACGCTTGTTCTCGATTCAGTTTCCCCTCCTCGACGAGGCGGGTTGCCGTGAAGCGCCGGGGTGGTGACGCCAATCCCGGAGTCATCATGAAGCGGATATGCGTGTTTTGCGGTTCGAACAGCGGGACGCGGTTCGCCTACATTGAAGCGGCGAGGACGCTGGGCCGGATTCTGGTTCGAAATGGAATCGGACTTGTTTATGGGGGCGGCTGCGTTGGCCTGATGGGTGAGATCGCGGACACCGTGATGAGCGAAGGCGGCGAGGTCACCGGCGTGATTCCCCAGACGCTGGTCGCGCGTGAAGTGGCGCATCGGGGGATCACGGAATTGACGATCGTGAAGTCCATGCATGAACGGAAGGCCAGAATGGCCGATCTCGCGGACGGCTTCATCGCTCTTCCGGGCGGTTATGGCACTTTCGAAGAATTCTTCGAGGTGATCACGTGGGCTCAACTCGGACTTCATCGGAAACCTTGCGGCATTCTGAACGTCGAAGGCTACTACGATCCGCTGCTCGCGTTAATTGAGCGGGGAGTGGCGGAACAGTTTGTTCATCCCGCGAATCGTGATCTCATTCTTCAATCGACGGATCCGGAGGCATTGCTGAAACTGATGCAGTCCTACCGGCCGAAGACCGTGGAGAAATGGATCGACAAGGACGAATCCTGATATGCCGCGAGCCTTACTCACGCTCTCCGTGCTTCCACAAACTTACGCCATTTGCCGGCTCGATCCCGCTACACCCATTCCCACATGGGGGAGCGCCGCGCCATTCTGGTCCGTGACACGGACGAAAGACGAACTGTCCGTCGTCTGTCTCGAAACTGAAGTGCCTTTCTCCATTGCCCGAGAGGGAAGCTGGCGCGTCCTGAAGTGCGAAGGTCCGCTCGATTTTGCGCTTACCGGAATCGTGGCCGCGATCGCGGAGCCTCTGGCTGACGCGGGAGTTGCGATCTTTCCGCTGGCCACTTACGACACCGATTACCTATTGGTTAAGGATTCCCAACTGGAACTGGCGATCCATGCTCTGGTTACGTACGGACACGTCGTCCATGGTTGATGTTCCGCGCCTCTATCGCGATCTCGCCGGGTGGTTTCATTTGCTGACCCCACCCGAAAATTACGCCGAGGAGGCCGAGTTTGCCAGGAGGCTTCTCGCGGAAACGAATACCGTTCTCGAACTCGGAGCAGGCGGCGGCAACAATGCGTTCCACCTCAAGGCGCACTTCAAGATGACGTTGACCGATGCATCCGGCGCCATGCTGGACAACAGCCGCCGACTCAATCCCGAATGCGAACACGTCGCCGGAGATATGCGTTCGCTGCGTCTGGGCCGCCAGTTCGACGCGGTGTTCATTCACGACGCGATTGTCTACATGCGGACTGACGACGACCTTCGGGCCGCCCTTCGAACCGCCGCGGATCATTGCCGGCCGGGCGGCCGGGTGCTGGTCATGCCGGACTATCTGAAAGAAACGTTTCGGGCGGGCGTTCATCATGGAGGAGCGGACGGAGATGGGCGCGGCCTCCGGTATCTTGAATGGACGTTTGATCCGGATCCCTCCGACACCGTGTATACCGTCGATTTCGCCTACATGCTTCGCGAGGGCGCCGGACCCGTCCGTGTCGTCCACGACGAGCACATCTGCGGACTGTTCTCCAGGGACGTGTGGTTGCGAATTCTTGGCGAAGCCGGTCTACGGAAACCGCAATGCCTGCCTGATGAATGGGGCCGGGAAGTGTTCCTGGCGGAGAAGTAGGCTTCAAAGACATCTCACGTCGATGCCTTTCAAAAGAGTTCTGGATCAGCGCGGCTTTTTCAGGCCCTTTTCAATGCGGGCCCAGGTGTCGCGCAGGGTGACCGTGCGATTGAAAACGAGGGCGCCGGGCTTGCTGTCGAGGTCGGCGCAGAAGTAGCCCATCCGTTCGAACTGGTACCGGTCGCCGGGCTGCGCGGAGGAGAGGCTGGGTTCGAGGTGCGCATCGGCAAGGACTTCCAGGGAGTTGGGATTCAGGGAAGACGTGAAATCTCCTTCCTCGTCTTCGCTGGGCCGTTCGTCGTTGAAGAGCCGATCGTACAGGCGGATCTCCCCTCGGACGGCATGGGCTGCGGAAACCCAGTGCATGGTTGCTTTCGGAGAGCGGCCGTCCGGAGCATCGCCCCCTCGCGTGGCCGGATCGTAGGAACATCGGAGTTCGACGACCTCGCCGTTTTCGTCCTTCACCACGCTGGTGCATGTGATGAAGTAGGCGTAACGCAGGCGGACTTCCCGGCCCGGCGACAGCCGGAAGAACTGTTTGGGCGGATTTTCCCGGAAGTCGTCCCGCTCGATATAAACGATGCGCGAGAAGGGAACCTTGCGCTTGCCCATCGAGGCATCCTCCGGATTGTTCACCGCATCGAGTTCTTCGACCTGATCCTCGGGATAATTCTCAATGACGACGCGCAGCGGCCTCAGCACCGCCATGGCGCGAGGCGCTTTCTTGTTGAGGTCGTCGCGGACCGCGGCTTCGAGTTGGGACACGTCGATGGTGCTGTCGCGCTTCGCAATGCCGATCGATTCCCAGAAGGCGCGAATGGCCTCGGGAGTGAAGCCGCGCCGCCGCAGGCCGCTGAGCGTCGGCATGCGTGGGTCGTCCCAGCCGCTGACGCGTTTGTCGAAGACGAGCGTGCGGAGTTTCCGTTTGGCGACGACGGTATAGCTGATGAACCCCTTTGCGAATTCGATCTGCTGCGGGCGGTGCGGAAGCTGGAGCTGCTCCAGAAACCAGTCGTAGAGCGGACGATGGTCTTCGAATTCGAGCGTGCACAAAGAATGCGTGATTCCTTCGATGGCGTCCGACAGCGCGTGCGCGAAGTCGTACATCGGGTAGAGGCACCACTGCGACCCTGTCCGGTAGTGCGAGGCGTATTTGACGCGGAAGATCGCCGGGTCCCGCAGATTGATGTTGCCGGACCTCATGTCGATCCTGGCGCGCAGAACATGTGCGCCTTCCGGAAAGTCGCCCGCGCGCATGCGTTCGAACAATTCCAGGTTTTCGGCAATGGTCCGGGTTCGGTAGGGACTGTCTTTTCCGGGCTCCGTCAACGTGCCGCGGTACTCGCGAATCTGATCCGCGGTCAGGCTGTCGACATAGGCCTTGTCTGATTGAATCAACTGCACGGCGTACTGGTAGAGCTGTCCGAAGTAATCCGAAGCGTAGAACAAGCGGTCGTCCCAGTCGAAGCCGAGCCACTTTACGTCCCGCTTGATGGATTCCTCGTATTCGACTTCTTCCTTGCTGGGATTCGTATCGTCGAATCGGAGATTGCACAGTCCGCCGAATTCCTTTGCGATCCCGAAATTCAGACAGATCGATTTGGCGTGGCCGATATGAAGGTAACCGTTGGGTTCGGGAGGGAAACGCGTATGGACGCGTCCGCCGTTCCTGCCGGCTTTGACGTCCTCGGCAATCCGCGTTCGAATGAAATCCAGACCGGATGTGGCTTCTAAATCGGGGCTTTTCATATGCGATAAAACGACGATTCTAACATAGACTTCACGGTGCATTTTGGAGGTGACCCATGGCGGGGTTGAACCAGATCGGCCAGATCAGTATTCCCGTACGGAATCTTGAGCGATCGATCGCCTTTTATCGAGACACTCTGGGCATGCGCTTCCTCTTTCAGGCGCCGCCGGGCCTGGCGTTCTTCATGTGCGGGGAGGTGCGTCTGATGTTGGCGATGCCCGAGGGCGGGGAGTTCGGGGCCGGCACATCCATCCTCTATTACAAGGTGGACGATCTGCAGAACGCTTTTGCCGAAATCCGGGAAAGGGGCGCGGCTGTCGCTCACGAACCGCAGTTGATCGCGCGCATGCCCGATCACGAGCTGTGGATGGCATTTTTCAAGGACCCCGATGAAAATGTATTCGGGTTGATGAGCGAGGTACGCGCAACGCCGGCAGGACGATAAACATTTGTTACAATGGCGGACCATGCGCCTAATCTTACGCATTTCGTTTGTTGGATTGATCGTCACTTTGCCGATGCTGTTTGCTGCAGGCCGGCAGTCCAGGGTTCCGGATTTTTCCAGCCTGCCCTGGGATCCTCCATCGACGTTTTCGATACTCGGCTTCGATCCCGCGACCGGTGAAGCCGGCGGTGCGGTCCAGTCTCGAGTGTTCGCGGTCGGCAACGGCGTGTTGTGGGCTGAAGCCGGCGCGGGTGTTGTTGCGACGCAGGCCATCGTCGACGTCAGTTATGGACCGCAGGGAATCGATCTTCTGAAAAAGGGGATGGCGCCGAAAGACATTATCAAGACGATTCTGGACCGGGATCCGGATCCGCGGCCGAAGGACTGGACCAAGAAAGGACGCCAGTTCGCGGTGATGAACGCGAAGGGCGAGTACGCAGCGTACACCGGCCCGGAAGCCACCACGTGGGCCGGCGACCGGCAGGGAAAATATTGTACGGCGCAAGGGAACATTCTCGCGGGCGAAGCCGTCGTCACCAACATGGTGAAGGCGTTCGAGTCGACGACCGGACACCTCTCGTTGCGGCTGCAGGCCGCGCTTGAAGCGGGACAGGAAGCCGGCGGCGACACGCGGGGAAAGCAGTCTGCTGCGATGATCATCGTGAAGAAAGGCGGCGGCGTCTGGCTGAACAATGACGTCGTTCTGCGCCTGCAGGTGGACGACAATCCCGAACCCATCAAGGAAATGCGCCGGCTTGTGGAACTGGCCGCGCGGCAGCGCCGGCCGCGAGGCTGATGGATTCGCGCCGCAGGGTCGTCGCGGTCGTCGGCGACGGATCGAATCCATACCGCGACCGGAGCACCGTCGTCGCGGAATGGATCGCGCAGAGCGGTTATCACCTGCTCACCGGCGGCGGCGGTGGCGTGATGGCCGCCGTTTCCGAGGCGTTTGTGGAATGCACCGGCCGCGAGGGGATTGCGCTGGGCGTGATTCCCGGTACTGTTACACCCCGCGCCGGCCGCCTCGAGTATCGAACAAAAGGCTCCGCATATCCGAACTACTCCACCGAAGTCGCCGTCTTTACGCACCTGAATGGCGAGGACCCCGAAGGCGAGCGCAGCCGCAATCACATCAACGTGCTTTCCGCCGACCTGGTTGTCGCCTTGCCGGGCGGCCCCGGTACGCACGCCGAAATCCAACTCGCGAAACGCTACGGCAAGCCTGCCCTCCTGTTTATGGGCGACAAAGACCTGATCCTCGGGAAGACCATCGGCGACCTTGCCGGTGAAGGGTTCACCATTGTCCACGACTTCCCGGCATTCCGGTCGGCCGCCTATCGATT
>JAHFTY010000236.1 GCA_023265365.1 Acidobacteriota bacterium | reverse complement strand
GTCGAAGAACTTTCAGATCAAGGAGTCCAAGCGCATCGAGGTTCTCTGGGAGATGTTCAACGTCACCAACAAGAAGAACCTGATCAACTTCCAAGGCAACCAGGGCGCCGCGGGACCCAACCTGCCTCGGGCGGCACTGGATGCATTCCAGGGCCAGCTCGGCCTGAAGTTCTCGTTCTAACCCCTCCGATTCCGCATGGCGGCGTGCCGGCATTCGCCGGCGCGCCGCGGAGCGGCCCCTTGCGTCCCTTGCGTTTAACCCCTTGTAAATAAGACCTCAATCGAATATTGTGGGGCTGCATTTCAAGATCAATCGATCGATCCGAACATCAAAAAGAGGCTGTTGATGAAGAAAGTCCTGTTTACGGCTGTCCTTGCGCTGATTTCCGGCGCTCGCGCGCTGGCCCAGACGCCGCCAACCCCAAACGCTGTACTGGATAAGTACTGTGCCGGGTGCCACAACGACAAAGCCAGGACCGCCGGTCTGTCTCTGACGAACATGGACCTGGCGCATCCCGGCGAACATGCGGGCCGCTTGGAAAAAGTCTCCATGAAGCTGCGGTCGGGAATGATGCCCCCGCCCGGTATGCCGCGCCCGGATCCGGCGACGGTGAAGACGCTGGTGAGCGCGATCGAAGACGCGATCGACCGCGAATCGGCCATGAAGCCGAATCCCGGCCGCCCTATCCTTCACCGGCTGAATCAGACTGAATTCACCAATTCCATCCGCGAACTCCTCGACCTCAAGATCGATGCGGCCGCATTCCTTCCCGAAGACGACATGAGCCAGGGCTACGACAACATGTCGGACGTCCTGAACATTTCGCCGACTTTGCTGGAAGGTTACGTTCGCGCCGCCGGAAAGATCAGCCGTCTCGCCGTCGGTGACAGGAATGCCGCACCCGCGGTCGACACGTACGTGGTTCCCCAGGCGATCTCACAGACCAGGCACGTCGAAGGAACGCCATTCGGAACGCGCGGCGGACTCGTGGTTCGGCACAACTTCCCGGCAGACGGGGAATACGTTTTCCGGCTGAGCTTTTACTATTCGAGCATCGGCCCGGTGTTTGGAGACAACAAGCCGTCCGAAGGCTCGCAGATCGAAATTTCGGTGAACGGTGAGCGGGTTGCTCTGATGAACTTCGACGGGAAGATGAAGGTTTCCGACATCGTCAAGACGCCGCCGGTCAGGATCAAAGCCGGACCGCAGACCGTTTCCGCGGCGTTCATCGAAAAATTTTCGGGACCGGTACAGGATTTCGTCATGCCGTTCCAGCAGGCGCTGGCCGATCTGTCGACCGGGCACATCAACGGCATTACCGGGCTGCCGCACCTTCGAAACCTCGGAGTTGACGGTCCTTACAACATCACCGGCGTTTCGGACATGCCCAGCCGGCACAAGATCTTCACGTGTTCTCCGTCGAGCGCGAAGGAAGAGGGGCCGTGCGCCACGAAGATCATCTCCGCGCTCGCGCGCCAGGCCTTCCGCCGGCCGGTCACGGAGGTCGATCTGCGCACGCTTCTGGTTTCCTATCAGACCGGCCGGAGCAAGGGCGATTTCGACGCGGGTATCCGTCTCGCGATTCAGGCGATTCTCGCCGACCCCGAGTTCATCTTCCGGTTTGAGCGCACCCCGGCCGGTGTGGCTCCGGGAACCAACTACCGCGTCGGCGACACCGAACTCGCGTCGCGGCTGTCGTTCTTCCTGTGGAGCAGTCCGCCGGATGAGCAGCTCATCTCGCTGGCGAGTCAGAACAAGCTCAAGGATCCCGTGATCCTGGAGCAGCAGGTGAAGCGAATGCTTGCCGATCCGCGATCCGAGGCGCTGTCGAAGAATTTCGCCGGACATTGGCTGCAACTGCAGAACCTGGATGACGTGCATCCGGACGTCTTCCTGTTCCCGGACTGGGATCGCAACCTCACCAACTCCGCCCGGCGGGAAACGGAGTTGTTCTTTGACAGCATCGTTCACGAAGATCGCAACGTGATGGAACTGCTCACCGCGAATTACACCTTCGTGGATGAACGCCTTGCGCGCCATTACGGTATCCCGAACATCGTCGGCAACCGCTTCCGCAAGGTTCCGGTGACGGACGAGAACCGCTATGGGCTTCTCGGACAAACGAGCATCCTGACGCTGACCTCCATGGCCGGCCGCACTTCTCCGGTGGTCCGCGGCAAATGGATTCTTGATGTTCTGCTGGGAACGCCGCCGCCGTCGCCGCCGCCGAACGTGCCTCCCTTGAAAGAAGCGGGCACGACGAAGGACAACACGACCGGCGAGAAACTGCCGTCCGTCCGCCAGCGCATGGAAATGCATCGCGCCAATCCCACGTGCGCCGCGTGCCACCGGGTGATCGATCCGATCGGCTTCTCGCTCGAGAATTTCAATGCTGTCGGCGCATGGCGCACGAAAGATTCCGGCGACCCCATCGATCCGTCGGGAAACCTGGTCGATGGGACGCCCGTGAATGGTCCCGCCAGCCTGCGGGCCGCCCTGGTCAAGTCCGAGGGCATGGTTCTCCGGAACTTCAGCCGCAACCTCCTGATGTATGCGCTCGGCCGCGTGCTGCAGGACTACGACCTGCCCGCTGTCCGCGCCGTCGCGAAGGAAGCGGCCCGCAACAACAACCGATTTTCTTCGTTCGTATTCGCCATCGTGAAGAGCAATCCGTTCCAGATGAGACGGGCGGATGAACAACCGACGATCGATGCAGGCAAAAACCAGAAATAGGAGAAATGATGTTCATCACTAAGAAACATATTCCCAGACGCACGGTACTTCGCGGAATGGGAGTGACCCTTGCGCTGCCGTTTTTGGAAGCAATGTTGCCCGCTCAGACGCCGCAGCGGAAATCTGCGGCAAGCCGGCCCCGTCTTTGCGCGATTGAAATGGTTCACGGGTCGGCCGGGAGCACGGCGGAAGGGACAGCCAGGAACTACTGGTCGCCCGCAAAAGAAGGCAAGGACTTCGAGATCACGCCGATCCTGCAATCGCTGGCCCCGCACCAGGATGACCTGACCATCGTCAGTCACACCGATCTCAAGAGCGCAGAGGCCTTCACGGCTCCCGAAACGGGTGCGGATCACACTCGTTCGTCGGCGGCATTTCTCACCGCGGCGCACGCGAAGATGACCGAAGGCGCAGACATTTATAACGGGATCTCGCTGGATCAGATTTATGCCCTGAAGTTCGGCCAGGACAATCCGATTCCGTCGATTCAACTCTGCATCGAAGACGTCGGGTCGCTGACCGGCGCCTGCGGTTACGGTTACAGCTGCGTCTACGCCAACACCATTTCCTGGGCGAACCCCACCACGCCTCTGCCCATGGAACGCGACCCGCGCGTCGCGTTCGAGCGCCTGTTCGGCGACGGCGCCACCGCCAAAGAACGGCTGCAGCGCCGCCGCGACGATCGAAGCGTTCTCGACCAGATTATTGAAAAGGTCGACCGGCTTCAGAAAGGTCTCGGCGCTTCGGATCGCGCCCGGCTGTCGGACTACCTTGACGATGTCCGCGAAATCGAACGCCGCATCCAGATGGCGGAGAAACACAACGAAGACCAGGGAACGGCCCTGCCTTCGGCGCCGATCGGCGTGCCGGATTCGTGGAAAGAACACGTGAAGATGATGTTCGATCTCCAGGTCCTCGCGTTTCGAACCGACATGACCCGCGTTTCCGCATTCAAAATGGGACGCGACGTCAGTTCGCGTGTTTACACGGAGAGCGATGTGAGAACGCCGTTCCATTCGCTGTCCCATCATGGCGAGACACCGGACAAGATTGAAGAATTCATGAGGCTGAATCGATTCCACGTCGACCAGGTCGCCTACTTCATCGACAAAATGAAGAACACTCCTGACGGCGACGGCAGCCTGCTCGATCACTCCATGGTCATTTATGGAAGCCCGATGGGCGACGGCAACGTGCACAACCACCTGCGCATCCCCCTGTTCGTGGCGGGAAAAGCGAATGGCCGGCTCAAGGGGAACTTGCATGTGCGTTGCGCGGACGGAACGCCGACCGCAAATGTCTGGCTGACGCTGCTGCATAAACTCGGCATCGATATCGATGTCATTGGCGACAGTACCGGCGAAGTTGCGATCTAAAGGGGAAGAGATATGGTGACTCGAAGTTTGATTCGCGGACTCTGCATCGTCCTCCTGTTCTCCGGCCTGACGTCGGCGGCTCCGGCAGATGCGCGCCTTGCCGACGCAGCCATGAACGGTGACCGGGGCACGGTCCAGTCGCTCTTGAAGCAGAAGATCGACGTCAACGCGCCTCAGGGTGACGGCACGACGGCCCTGCACTGGGCCGCTTTCAAAGACGACCTCGAAATCGCGCAGATGCTGATCCAGGCGGGAGCCAGCGTGAAGGCCGCCACCCGCAACGGAGCGCTCACGCCACTCGTGATGGCCGCTCGTAACGGAAGCGCGCCGATGGTCGATCTGCTCCTCAAAGCCGGCGCCGATCCCAACACCACGTCCGCCAACGGAACCACCGTTCTGATGCAGGCGGCCGTCGCCGGCAATCCCGATGCGATCCGGCTGCTGCTCGAAAAAGGCGCCAATCCCAACGCGAAGGAGAAGGTCAACGGTCAGACCGCCTTGATGTTCGCCGCATGGGAAAACCGGGGCGCGGCGATCACGACGCTTGTCTCGCACGGCGCGGATATGGCGGTGACCACCAACGTCGTCAAGCTTGAGAAGGAAACGCTCGACGAGAACGGCAATCCCATCAACCAGACCGTCAACGATCCCGATTACGTTCGCGGCGGAGAACGCGCCAAGGCCGATCCCAATGCCGATCCGCCGGGCAACCTTCTGATGGGCGGTCTCACCGCTCTCTTGATTGCAGCGCGCGACGGACAAATGGACGCGGTCAAGGCGCTTGTCGAGTCCGGCGCGAACGTCAACCAGCAGAGCGCCGGAGAACGCAGCACGCCGCTGGTGATTGCTGTTGCGAACGGCCACTATTCGGCAGCGAAGTACCTGGTCGATCACGGCGCCAATCCGAACATCGTGAATATCGATGGGCTCGGCCCGCTGTGGGCAACCGTCAACATGCGGTATGCCCCGATTTCCTGGGCGCCCAATCCGCGAACCGACGAAGAGTTCGATTCCATCGTCCTCATCAAGGACCTCCTCGATCATGGCGCCGATCCCAATGCCCGGACCCTGAAACGGAAACTCTGGTTCAGTCCAAGTTCTCACGATCAGACCTGGGTCGATCCCAAAGGCTCCACCGCGTTCTTCCGTGCGGCCGCCTCCAGCGACATCGAAGCCATGAAGGTCCTTTTCGAACGGGGCGCGGATCCGAACCTGCCGACGCTTGGCGGGACCACTCCACTCATCGTCGCGGCCGGACTGGGCTGGGTCGGAAACTTCTCCACCAACGCTCCCGGCCAGTGGATGAATGCCGTCAAGTTCTGCCTGGAACAGGGAGCAGACATCAACGCCGTCGACAGCAAGGGCTATACCGCTCTGCACGGAGCCGCCGTGCGTGGCGACAATGACATGATCACCTTCCTGATTTCGAAGGGCGCGAAGGTCGACGCGGTGACGAAAGCCGGAGACACGGTGGCAGACATGGCCAACGGCCCGTTCGAGCACGCGATTCCCCACAAGGACACGGTCGCCATGCTCGAAAAGCTGGGGTCCAGGAACAACAACAATTGCCGCGCAGACACCTGCGTGGTGAATACCAAGAAAAAGCAGTAGTCCATTCGGGTCTGACTGGCCGACGGCTGCGCCCTCGATCTCCAGGCTTGCCTGAAGATTCGGCGGGGCGCAGCTCTGATAAATCAGGCTTCCTGTCGTTTTGTTCTATCCGCTTTCTGTTGTGCGCGGAACCGGAATGTCTATATATCTCAACAAACTCCAAGTAGTCCCTTGCCTGGGCTGTGTTCGTGTCTGCACGTGGCACGAGACAAGGCCCAAAATAAGCGCTTTCCGGACCGCTGATGAGGTGAGTGGCCAGAAAAATCGGAACACAGGGATGCTTTCCGGATTGGCTCCGTCGTAAATAAAGGTCGCTTGCGGCCAGCGCGGTGGTCAGTGACGTCAGGATCTGGCCAGTTTCTTCATCAAGTCCGCGAGAGGCGCCTCCAGATATTTCGGCAGTTCGCCGCGACGCCTGGCGTCCTCCAGGCTTCCAGCGCTTCGGCAATCTGCCGGCCAAGCCGGAGCGCTTCGTCGATGGGAATCGGCCGTTTGTGCGCCGAGGTAGCGCCCACGACCGAAGCGCCATAAAGCGCCGCCAGTCCCCATTCTTCGATCGGGGACGCACACCGGAATTCCGTGCAACCTTCAGATTGGGCATTCTTTCGTCCACCCCCCATCTTGCCACCCGTCGGTTGCCCCCCCGCGAAGCGGGGAATTGCTGTGTGCGTCCCACTGCTGTCTGCGCATCCTCGCCGCCATTCACCCGCCCGAGGCCACTCGAAAGATTCCCGATTGTCTCGGACTGCCCTCGCGTCCGCCTCCTGTCGCCCCGGCCAAACGCCAAAACTCGATCCAACCCGAATGGTTCGGATAACATCACGAATCCACCGGGGCCGGATCCGTGTGCTTCGCCCCAAGCTATCCTTCATCTTCCATCCCGCCTCAAACCGTCCGCCTCGTGAGTCCAAACTCCAATCCCATCCGGTCAAAGTGACTATCGGTGACGGACAGTTGGGCCGGCTTTCACCCTCCTCGCTCTCACGACCTCGCTTATTTTTCTTACGTTCCGGCGGCGCTTGTAACGTCTTCAGCGGTGACCCGGCGAATTTCTTCGTAGTTCGTGAACAGCAGGCGCCAGTCCCCGTCGGCAATCACTTCGTTCAAATCCATCGCGAGTGT
>JAHFTY010000092.1 GCA_023265365.1 Acidobacteriota bacterium | reverse complement strand
AGATTGTCGATTTCCCGTCGCAGGAATTGAATCAATTCTCGGGGCTCGTCAATCGAGCCCTTGTAGACAATCATCACGGGGAGTGTACTAAACACCGGGGAATTCCGACAATTGCGGGTCGTTGTTTGTTGATTTCCGAGTCTCCGGGCAGAGTCTCCGGGCAACATTGACAATGACGTCGGCGCGTCTGCAACAAGTCACTCACTCGTAAGCGCGCCCGGAGAGATTCGAACTCCCGACCACCGGATTCGAAGTCCGATGCTCTATCCAGCTGAGCTACGGGCGCGTAGCAGGATCTTACCAGAGAATCTGAGCGTCGCCGGGGTGGTGCTGTTCAAGGAATTTATTTTGTTGAACGAACCGCCCCGCCGCTCCGCGGCACCCCGCCTGGCCAAGGCGGGGAAAAAGTTCTCGTCCTGCGACTCCAGGGAGTCTTGAAGAAAAGAATCTGTAGTGAATGTGTCAAATTTAACTAACGAGGCTGCGCCTCAGACCGACATAGGGCAATCGCGCGGATAGAGCACCACATGCTATGTCGGTCTGAGGCGCAGCCTCGTCAGGGTTTCATGTAAAGACTTCTCTTCGATTTCGATATCGCTTGATTCGTGAAACAGGGAAACGATCGTCCCTACTGTTTCAGAGAATCCAGCATTTCGCCGACTCGGACGAGGCCGGCGTGCGTGTAGTCTTCCTCGGTGCCGAAACCGAAACGGACATAGCCGTCCATGCCGAAGTGGTCGCCGGGGACAATCAGCGTCGATTTTTCCGTTCGGAGGCGTTCGGCCAGCAGTGTCGAGTTGATGGGGTGCTTGTATTTCACCATGCAGATCGCGGCGCCTTTTGGCTCGAGCCAGTTCAACATGCCGGCGCGCTGGTCGAGCCATTTCCGGAAGCCGGGCCAGTTCCGGTTGATGAGTTCGCGTGTTCGGGCATAGAGTTTCTCGCGGTTTTCCAGCACGCGGCATCCGACCAGGTCGCTCATGAGCGGAGGCGCGATCTTGGTGTAGTCGGACTGGGCCCACATCGCCGCGATGTCTTCCTCGGGAGCGACCACCCAGCCAATTCGCAGACCCGGCGTGCCATACGCTTTCGAAAGGCTTTGCGTGACGATCGTTTTCGGATAGATGCCCCAGAAACTCGGCGAGCGTACGCCATCGCGTTCGGCGCCCCGATAAACCTCGTCGGAGAGAATCCAGCAGCCGTGTTTGCCGGCGACTGCGGCGATCGCCTTGACGATGTCCGCTCCGAAAACCTGAGCGGTTGGGTTGTTGGGGTTCGAGAGCGAGATGAACTTCGTCTTCGGCGTGATCTTCGCCGCAATTTCGTCAGGATCGGGAATCCAGCCATTTTCCATGCGAGTCCAGACCGGAATGACCCGTCCGCCGAAATTCTCGACGATCCCGTGGACCTCCATGTAGTTGGGCAGGATCAGGAGCGCATCGTCGCCGGGTTCGAGCACGCGCATGACGGCATGGAAGTTGGCTTCCGCACCGCCGATGGTGACCAGGATGTTGTCCGGACTCGCGCCGTCCTGCAACGAGGCGGCGAGGCGGCGAAAACGTTCGGTTCCGTTGGATGGCGAATAGCTCAGGCGGATGTCGGCAAATTCCTGCGGATCGAGACCGACTTCGGCAAGTGTCGCGGGATGGACGCCGCTTTCCGAGAGGTTGAATTCCACCGCATTTTCATAGACGGATTGCCAGCGTTCCATCTCAAAAGTCCGGAATTTCATGGTCCAAGAGCCTAACACACGTTGTGGTACCTTATCAGCCCGTGGCAGAAGACGGTAATTCTGGGTCAGACACCCCGGCGCCCATTTTCGGTGGGGTCAGACCCTTGCTTTATCAGTTCTTTGGGTCTGACCCCGAATTGTGAAAATGGGCGCCGACGTATCTGACCCACTTCTGCCACGGGCTGCTATCGGTTTCGACACGGAGAACGAATCATGCGGAACATGGTCATCATCGGTTCGGGTCCCGCCGGCCTCACGGCTGCGGTCTATGCGTCGCGGGCGAACCTCAGTCCACTGCTGATAGAAGGTAAGGAACCGGGCGGGCAACTGACGCTCACGACGCTGGTCGAAAACTTTCCGGGGTTTCCGGAGGGGGTGATGGGTCCTGAACTGATGGATAACATGAGGAAGCAGGCCCTTCATTTCGGCGCCGAAATCGTGACGGATTACGTTCACAAGGTGAATCTGAAGGAACGGCCTTTCAAGGTTTGCTACGGCGACCAGGAAGTGGAAACGAAAACCGTCGTTATCTCGACGGGTTCGTCGGCCAAACTGATCGGCATCGAGTCCGAAATGAACCTCATGGGTCATGGCGTGTCGACCTGCGCCACCTGCGACGGATTCTTCTATCGCGGCAAGAAGATCGCCGTTGTCGGTGGAGGCGACTCGGCGATGGAAGAAGGAACGTTTTTGACGAAGTTCGCTTCCGAAGTGAATATGATCCACCGCCGTGACTCGTTTCGTGCGTCCAAGATCATGCAGGAACGGGCGTTTCAAAATCCGAAGATCAAGATCCACTGGGATACCGAAGTGAAGGATGTGCTCGGTTCCAAGGAAAAAGGCGTTCACGGTCTCCAACTGCAGAACGTCAAAACCGGTGCGACCTCAGTCCTGGAGGTCGAAGGGCTTTTCGTGGCGATCGGTCATCACCCGAACAGCGAAATCTTCAAGGGCCAGATCGACCTTGATGAAATGGGCTACGTCAAGACCCGGCCCGGTTCGAGCCGGACCAGCGTCGACGGGGTGTTCGCGTGTGGCGACATTCAGGATCCCATTTTCCGGCAGGCCATCACTGCCGCTGGTTCCGGGTGCATGGCGGCGATCGAAGCCGAGCGGTGGCTCTCGCACTAGTCCTAATAAAGGTGACGACGGTATGGAGGAGCGCATCTTCACGTTTTCTGAAGCAGTCGGGCTGATCCCACAACTTCGCGCCATTCTCCAGGAAGTGGTCGATGAGTGGAATCGGGTTAAAGGACTGAACCCGCAGATTCAGAAAGCCCGCGACCGGTCGCAATTCGATGGCGGCAGTCCCTACGGTGTCGAGTACATCGAGACGGTGACCCACCTGATGGTGTTGCTGCAGCAGGTTCGCGACATGGGCGTCCTCTTGAAAGACGTTGATAAAGGGCTCTGCGATTTTCCATATATGAAGAATGGAAAGGTGGTCTATCTCTGCTGGCAATTAGGGGAAGACACGATCGAGTACTGGCACGACATCGAAACCGGGTTTGCCGGACGGGAACCGCTGGACGATTCCGACCATGAATGACCGGATTCTGATTTGCGGAATGGACTGCGTCGCGTCAATTGGAGTGACTGCCGAAGAACGCACCGTCCCGCAACGGCTCTCCATCGACCTGGAAATGCGGACAGATTCCCGCCATGCCGCCCAGACCGATTCCCTGAGAGACGCGATCGATTATGACAAGGTGGCGAAGGCCGTCGCGGAGGTTTGCGGAGACCGGCCCTACCACCTTATCGAAACGTTGGCCGAGCGGATTGCCGAACGCATCCTCGCCGGATTCCCGCTCCCGACGGTCCGGGTTCTCGTCCGCAAGATCTCGCCCGTTGCCGAACCCCGGGTCAAATACGTGTCGATTGAGATTGAACGGTCCAGTCGAAGGTCATAGCAGCCCGTGGCAGAAGGAGAGGTAGCACGAACAGGGACGTCCGTCCGGCCTGGTTCCGATCTGTTTCCTGGAAGCTTCTCCGTAATTCAATATTCCTATTGTAGTTAAGAAAATTATTGCGCTATTCTTACCCGCGTTTTTAGAAGCGGACTTTTCGCTCCATCTACTCTCATTGTTTTCAGTTTTCCGGTTCAGTTAAGGAGGCATCTTGATTAGCTTGATTCAAACCCCGGTCGAACCCCCAAAGACCGAAGCTCCGAAGATTGACTACACCGCCCGCAACAGAGCCGTCAAGGTCAAGACCAGTACGAAGGTCATGAAGTACGTGGACGCGGCTGTCTGCTATACCGCCGGTGTTGCATTCGACACGCTTCAATTCTTCAATCGTTTCAAGGTCAATCCATCATTCACTCCCAAATGGACGGAAAAGCCGCTTTTGAAGTCCTGGGAGAAGACGAAGCCGGTTCTGGGCTGGCCACGCCAGACCGACTCCCTTTGCCCGGAATGCGTCAAGGAAGCTCGCGAAAAAATCATGACTGGGGATCAGGACTGGACCTCGCTTCTTCATGAGAAAGTCGGAGAAATCAAGGCCCAGATCATCGAGCGCGATGGCCAGGTCTGGATGGTGAAAGATTGCCCGCTGCACGGGCACTTCGAGGACCTGATGGCGATCGACGTCAATTTCCTCGAATGGATCGAAAAGAACTTCCCCGGCCGCGATATCCCGGCCCACGCGGATGAAGGCCTGCACAACCACGGCTCGTCCACCGTCAAACATGGCCGCGGCGCCGTGCTGACGGTTGACCTGACGAACCGGTGCAACATGATGTGCGATCCCTGCTTCATGGATGCGAACCAGGTCGGTTACGTCCACGAACTGACGTGGGAAGAAGTCATGGAAATCATGGATAACGCGATTTCCATCAAGCCGCGCCGCCAGATGTCGGTTCAGTTCTCGGGCGGCGAGCCGACGCTTTCGCCTTACTTCCTGGACGCCGTGGCTTATGCCCGCAAGCTGGGATACTCCAGCACACAGGCTGCATCGAACGGTATCGAGTTCGCCAAGAGCAAGGAGTTTTCACGCAAAGCCGCGGAAGCCGGACTGCGCTATGTCTATCTTCAGTTCGACGGCGTCGGAAACGATGCGAACAGCCACCGGCAGATCGGCAACCTCTTCGATGTGAAACTCCGCGCGATCGAAAACCTGCATGAAGCGGGCGTGGAGATCATCCTCGTGGTGACGCTCGTCAACGGTGTGAACAACGATCAGGTGGGTTCCATCGTCCGCTTCGCGATGGACAATCCGAAAAAGATCGCTTTCATCGCTTTCCAGCCGGTGTCGTTTACCGGCCGCGATGAAGACATCACTCCGGACCGCCGGCTGCGCCAGCGCTATACGCTCTCGCACCTTGCTAATGACGTCCGCGATCAGGTCGGCATCACCGAGCCGACACGCGACTGGTTCCCGCTTTCCCTCATGGGGTCCTTCGCCGACTTCGCCGACCTCGTTCACGGTCCCGGCTCTGACTGGGGCCAGGTCAGTTGCGGCTGCCACCCGAACTGCGGCGTCGGCACGGCGCTGATGATCAACAAGGAGACCAAGGAGTTCGCACCGGTGCCCCAGTTCCTGAACATCCCCGGCCTGGTGAGAGATATGCAGGGCCTGACGGACCGAGGCCGCGGCAAATTCTACTCGAACGCGATGATGGCGCTGGCGCTTCTGAAAAACTACAACCCGTTCGGCGGGCCGCCGAGCCTGACGCTTGCGGACATCATGAAGAAGTTCGACAAGTCGTTCGGCCTGTCGGGCAAGAGCTACGGCAAGGTCAGCGGCGACCGCACGATGGAAGATATCCAGAAACGCCGCAACGATCCCTGGAACTTCCTGTTCATTGCGGGAATGTGGTTCCAGGACCTGTTCAACTACGATTTCCGCCGCACCGAAATGTGCATCATCCCTTACGCCACGCAACTGGGCGAGATCTCGTTCTGCGCGTACAACACCGGTATCGGTTGGCGCAAGATCATCGAGAACATGTACAAAACCGCGACTGTGGCGGAGTGGAACCGGAAGTACGGGAAGCACGACGTTTTCGCCGCAGGCAAAGCGGTCGGGTTACCGCAGTACGAACACAATCTGGTCCTGAATTCGACCGACATGGCTCGCGTCCGAGTCAAGGGCGAAGAACCGGAGACCGCGGCGGAAGAAGAACGCATTGCCCGGGCCAATGCGCGTGAAGCTCAGAAAATGAAGGAAATGATGGACGAACTCACGTTTGGAAAGAAGCTCGGGTCCAGCGAAACCGTCGAGCTCGTGAAAATCGAACTCGCAAACCGCAGATAGAATCATCGACCACCCCGCCGCGACGCGACGGGGTGGTCCATCCGAACTTTGTCTCGATTTCTCCGCGGCTCAGATCCCCAGTTTATTTCTTCCCGCCTCTGAAATCCGTTGAGGTCCCCAGGCCGGCTCCCACACCAGTTCAATTTGAGGATTCGCAAAACCCGCATCGATGAGTTTGGTTTTTACATCTTCCCGGATGGAGACATGTGAGGGACATTGGGGCGAAGTCATGGACATCTTGATGTCGACGCGCTCGGCCGCGACTTCCACCGAATAAACCAGGCCCAGATCGACGATATTCAGTGGGATTTCAGGGTCATAGCACTCCTTCAGGACCTCAAAAACCAGCTCTTCCTGCGTCATGGCGGCAAGGCGCGGGTCCCGTGCCTTCCTGGCGAGTTCTTCGGCCACCGTGGCTTCCATGCGTTTGGTCGACTGTTCCAGGAACTTCGCATCCTGTTCTCGCGCCTGCGGCGGAAGCTCCCGAGTGACGGAGGCCTGTCGTTTGACCGCGATGACGATTCCGAGGATCAGAAGGACAGGTAAGAGAATCAACAGGTATGTCAGCACGCTGGAATTGTACCTTATAATTTTTGTTATAATGCTTTGCTTGTGCCTGCGGCCGAGAACACAATGTCAGTACCTACCGAAGAGGGGATAAAGAGAATTATGGCTTCTGCCTCAGTCAAAGTTCTGGAGCCCACTGTGGACGTGATCACAGGGGTCTACCGGGTCGTGAGCACCGTCGTAAAAGTACAGACGGACGGTCGCGAAGAACTGTACAACCTGTCACAAACGATTCGCGATTTCGTCAAAACGTCGGGTGTTCGGGCGGGATCCGTAATGATTTCGTCGCTGCACACAACGTGCGCCATCCTGATTAATGAATGGCAGGAGGCTCTGGTTCATGACGTAAAGTCGTATCTGGCAAGTTTGATCAGCAAGGACGAATACTACCGTCACAACGATCCGGCTTGGTCGGACTGCGACCGTCACAATGCGGATGCTCATCTTCGATCGCTGATGCTGGGTACGAATCTCACGCTGCAGATTGCCGACGGCGACGTGGTGCTCGGCGAATGGCAGAGCGTGATTATGGCTGAACTCGATGGACCTCGTGAACGAACCTTTCGGATTCAGGCCATGGGAATTTAAGTCTTAGGAGAATACAGGAATGTCTATAACCCTGACGAAAAAAGCCGAAGAGAAGGTCAAGGAAATCCTCTCGGAACAGCCCGAAAACTATGCCGGCCTTCGCATCCAGGTGGTCGGTGGCGGCTGCTCCGGTTTTCAGTACAGGATGGGCTTCGACAAGAACTTCAACGATCAGGCCGACAATGTCTTCGAGTTTGAAGGGCTGAAGGTTTTCGTGGATAAGACCAGCCTGATGTACATGGACGGCGCCGAGGTCGACTACGTCGACGGTCTGCACGGCGCGGGCTTTAAATTCAACAATCCGAACGTCAGCGGCACCTGCGGGTGCGGCAGCTCGTTCAACGTCTAGTCCTGCCAGGAGAAAACCCAAGTCCGATCACCCCGGCGCTTCCCCTCTTCGTTGAGGAGGGGAGACTTTTGTCTGAGTCTTCCTCCCTCAGCGAGGAGCGGTGGCACCAGGTCGGCTTGTCAGGCCGGGAGTTTTCCTCACCGAGGGAGAGGTTATGAGCACGCCGAAGTTAGAGTTCAAGGATTCCGGTTACCTCGATACCGCACTTCCCGCCAGCAAACGCATCTACGTTCAGGGAAAACTGTTTCCATCGGTGCGTGTGCCGTTGCGCGAGATTTCCGTTTCACAGGACAACGCCTCTATCCGCGTCTATGACACTCGTGGACCGTGGGGCGATCCAAGCGATCAGGTCGATCCGCGTCAGGGACTGCCGGCAGTGCGGGCGGGATGGATCAGCGATCGTGGCGACACAGCCGAAGTCGAAAACACCTTCCAACACGCTTCCAGACGGGTCGAGATCTTTCCCGGTTTGAAACGCCGGCCGCGCCGCTCGTCCAACGGCGAGTCGGTCACGCAGATGCGCTACGCGAGGAAGGGCATCATCACTCCCGAAATGGAGTTTGTCGCAATCCGCGAGAACCTCGGGCGCGAAAAGGCCTACAAGAGCGAAACGAAGCGATCGAGCCTGCTTTTTCAGCATCGCGGCGAATCGTTCGGCGCCGGCATTCCGGACTACATCACTCCGGAATTCGTCCGCGAGGAAGTGGCGCGCGGCCGCGCGATCATACCGGCAAACGTCAATCATCCCGAAGCGGAGCCGATGATTATCGGCCGGAACTTCCTGGTGAAGATCAATGCCAATATCGGCAACAGCGCCGTCTCGTCTTCGATTGAAGAAGAGGTCGAGAAGATGCGTTGGTCGATCACGTGGGGCGGCGACACCGTGATGGACCTGTCGACCGGACGGAACATCCACGAAACGCGCGAATGGATTCTGCGGAACTCCCCGGTTCCGATCGGCACGGTTCCCATTTACCAGGCTCTCGAGAAGTGCGGCGGCCGCCCCGAAGAAATGACGTGGGAACTCTATCGCGACACCCTGATCGAGCAGGCCGAACAAGGCGTCGACTATTTTACGATCCATGCGGGCGTGCGGCTTCGCTTCATTCCGTGGACGGCGAATCGCAGCACCGGAATCGTCAGCCGCGGCGGATCGATCCTGGCGAAATGGTGTCTGGCCCATCATCAGGAAAACTTCCTGTACACGCATTTCGAGGAAATCTGCGAGATCATGCGCGCCTACGACGTGTCCTTCAGTCTGGGTGACGGCCTTCGCCCCGGTTCCATCGCCGACGCCAACGACGACGCGCAACTTGGCGAACTGGAGACGCTCGGCGAACTCACGTCAATCGCGTGGAAACATGAATGTCAGACCATGATCGAAGGTCCCGGCCACGTGCCGATGCATCTCATCAAGGAGAACATGGACCTTCAGCTCAAGCTCACTCATGAAGCGCCATTCTATACACTCGGTCCCCTGACCACGGATATCGCTCCCGGCTACGACCACATCACCAGCGCGATCGGCGCGGCCATGATCGGCTGGTTCGGTACCGCGATGCTGTGCTATGTCACGCCGAAGGAACACCTCGGACTGCCCACCGCAAAGGACGTCAAAGACGGGGTGATTGCCTACAAAATTGCGGCGCACGCCGCCGATCTGGCGAAAGGTCATCCGGGCGCCCAGGAGCGGGACAACGCGTTAAGCAAGGCCCGGTTCGAATTCCGCTGGGAGGACCAGTTCAACCTCAGCCTGGATCCCACAACCGCCAAGGACTTCCACGACGAAACGCTGCCGCAGGATGGCGCCAAGCTCGCCCACTTCTGCAGCATGTGCGGTCCGCAGTTCTGCTCGATGAAGATCACGCAGGATGTACGGGAGTATGCCGAGACTCTTGGCCTGGATGAACAGGCCGCTCTCCAAAAGGGAATGGAAGAGAAGAGCGACCAGTTCAAGAAGGCCGGCGCCGAGATTTATGTGAAGCAGTAGCTTGGGCGGATGATCCGACCCCCTCGGGCGAGGCATTGCTGACCCAATAAGGCGAAATCGTGGAAAAGCGGTTTCCCCTCCTCGACGAGGAGGGGTGGCGCGAAGCGCCGGGGTGGTGCTGTTCAAGAAATGGATTTTGTTGAAGAACGAACCGCCCCGCCGCTACGCGGGAATTTCTCCGTCCTGCGACTCTTTCTGCAAAGCCTCGAGGAGGGTTGACGGGAAGCGCCGGGTGGTCCGTATGTGACCCCTGAAATCGTCCTCCGTCCCGGATTACCGCCTTACTTCTTGTTCGTGGTTGTCGGCCAGACGACGCCCTGATCCGACTTCGTGACGGGGGCGAGCCCCTTGTATACGAACTTCTGGATGCGGCGTCCTTCGTAGGTTTCCGTGGTGTAGAGGTTCTGTTTCGAGTCCATCGCAATACTGTGGACGGCGAAGAACTGGCCGGGCTGGCGGCCGCCGTCGCCGAAGCTGGTCAGGATCTCGAGGCTTTTGCGATCCATGATGTACACGCGTTCGTTCTTGCCGTCCGCGAGGATCATGTACTTCTGCTCGGGATCCTTTGAGAACGCGATGTCCCAGGTCGAACCGTCGCCGAGCGTCCGGGGCGCAATGCGCTTCTCGGTGACGAACTTTCCGTCCTTCGTGAACACCTGCAGGCGATCGTTCGGACGGTCGCACACGTAAACGTATCCATCGTTGGAAAGATCGGCGCAGTGGACCGGTGTTCGGAACTGCTGGATGAGCGGAGCATCGGGATTGTAGTTTCCGAAGTTCGTGTCATCCGGCTTGTTGCCGTACGCGCCCCAGTAGCGTTTGATCTTGCCCGTATCCATATCGATCACCGCGACGCGTTTGTTCAGATAACCGTCGGCGATGTAAGCCTCGTTCGCCTTGTTGTCGATGAAGATCTTCGCAACCCGGCCGAAGTTCTCGGGGTCGTTGCTGCCGGGCCCGGTCGTGTTGACGCTTCGATTCGTGCCGGCCTTTCCGAACTGTGCGATGAACTGGCCGGTCTGCGTGAATTTCAGAATGTGCGAGTCGCCGCCGCCGTTGCCGCCGATCCAGACGTTGCCTTTGGCATCGACGGAGATTCCGTGGTTGGAATCGGGCCAGGAGTAGCGGGACGGGTTCTGTTTGTCGGGGCCTCCCCAACTGGCCACGACGTTGCCCGCCTGATCGAAAGCCAGGACCGGCGGGGCCGCAGCGCCTTCGGACTCGATTTCGCTGGCGGAGATCTGGTTGTCGCGATGGACGATCCAGATGTGGTCCTGCGCGTCGACGCCGACGCCGATCGTCATGCCGATGTGCCACTTGTTCGGAAGCGGCTTCGGCCACATCGGATCGACTTCATATTTGGGAGCCATCACGGCCGCTTTCGCCTGAGCGTCGGCGGACTTCTCCAAAGCGAATTGCGCGAAACCGAGCGTCGTGAGAACCGCGAGCAATGCGGCGACTATATAAAAGTTACGCTTCATAACTGTCCTCCTATCGGTTCATCCACTTCTGGACGCGTTTTCCTTCGAAGGTCTCACCCGTGTACAGGTTGCCTTTTGAATCCATCGCCAGGCTGCCCACACCCACGAACTCACCGGGCATTCGGCCGCCTTGTCCAAACGTGCCGAGGATGTTTCCCGACGATCGTTGCAGAATGTGAACCTTCTTGTCCCAGCCGTTTGCGACAAACATAAACTGTTGCTGGTTATCCTTTGAGAAAGTGACATCCCAGGCCGATCCACCGTCGGCGCCGCCCTGGGTCGTCTTCGCCACGAAGAATTCCTTCACGTACTTGCCGTCCTTCTGGAAAACCTGAACGCGATTCTCCGTGCGATCGCAAACATAGACGGTTCCGTCTTTCGCGATCCGAACGCAGCTCACGGTGCGGAACTGTTTTGCCGGCGCGTTCGGGTCGTATTTGCCGAGGTCGGCGGCGGCGTCCGGCTTGCTGCCGTAGGCGCCGAAGTGACGTTTGTACGCGCCCGAATCGGCGTCGAACACGACGACGCGGCGGTTGCCCGTGTCGGCGACGTAGACTTCATTTGCGGCTGCGTCGAATTCAACGTTCGAAGGACGATTCAGCGTGGTCTGGCTGTCCGGTCCTTCCATCTTGCCGGCCGTTCCGATCTGCTTTACGAACTTGCCGCCAGGACCGAACTTCAAGAGGTGGGCGTCGGCTGGAGGAGGCGTCGCGGGTGCTGCGGGCGCACCGCCTCGCGCTCCGGCGGCGCCGCGCGCGCCGCGGGCTCCGGCTGTGGCGGGATCGGAATCCGGGACGAGAATTGTGCCGGCACTGCCGTTGGTGCATTGCCGATTGCCGCGTCCACCGGGCGAGGCCGCATTGCCGGCCACCCAGACGTTGCCTTTCGTGTCCACTGCAAGACTGGAGACGCAGCGTGGCCACTGATAATCTCCGCCGGCCGCGGGGCCGCCAAAGCTGTTGACGAGGGTTCCAGCCGGATCGAATTCCAGAATAGGAGGCGCAGCGCTGCAACAGATTTCGGCGGTCGGCGGATTGGTTCCGGTTCCCATCTCGGTGTTCTGGGTCAGCGTGGCCGCGCCCTGATGAACGATCCAGACATGATCTTTGCTGTCGACCGCAACGCCGGTAACGGAACCGAGAATCCAATGGTTCGGGAGCGGCTTCGGCCACATCGGATCGGCCTGGAACTTCGGCGCCTGAGGACCGCCTCGGGTCTGACCTTGCATGGCGGCCGATGCCAGACACATCAGAGCCGCCACGATACTGAGCGTTCGCTTCATACTTGTGGACCTCATGAGTTTCAGTGGTTTCGGGTTACAGAGGGCGCCAGTATAATTCCTCAGCTAATGTTTACGAAACGGAATCTGGTCGTTTTCCTCTTATTCGCATGCGCTCTTTTTCCGGGACCGCCGATCGCGGAAGCCCACGAAATTCCCGCCGACGTCACGGTGCATCTGTTCATCAAACCCGAGGGACAACGCCTCCGGATGCTCGCCCGCGTTCCCCTCGCCGCGCTGCGCGACATCGACTTTCCGAAGCGCGGGCCCGAGGCTTACCTCGACCTTGGCCGCGCCGAGTTCTCGCTGCGTAATGGAGCTCAGCTCTGGCTCGGCAACAACATCGACATTTTTGAAAACGGCCGCAGGATAACCGAAGTCTCCATGCCGGCGGTTCGCGCGTCGATCCTGTCGGACCGTTCGGTCGTGTCGTATGAAGAGGCGCTCGCTCACGTCACAGGCCCGCCGCTTCCGCCGGAGACGACGATGGTGTGGAATCAGGGATTGCTCGACGTCCTTTTCGAGTATCCGATTCAGTCGGACCGATCGTCCTTCTCGATCAATCCGGCGCTGGCCCGGCTCGGCATTCGAACCGTGACCGTCATCCGTTTTCTGCCGCCCGACGGTCCCGTCCGCGCACTGCAGTTCGGCGGCGACCCGGGCCTCATTCATCTCGAACCCAGCTGGTATCAGGCGGCGTTTCAGTTCACCAGGCTGGGTTTTGAACATATTCTGGATGGAACCGACCATCTCCTGTTTCTCTTCTGCCTGGTGATTCCTTTCCGAAAGCTCGGTCCACTCATCCGGGTGGTGACGGCATTCACCCTCGCGCACTCGGTCACGCTCATCGCCTCGGCCTACAACATGGCGCCCGGCGCTCTTTGGTTTCCGCCGCTGGTGGAGACGCTGATCGCGATGTCGATTGTGTATATGTCGCTGGAGAACATTGCGGGCAGCAACCTGCATCGCCGGTGGATGATCACGTTCGGCTTCGGGCTGGTCCACGGTTTCGGATTTTCGTTCGCGCTCCGTGAAACGCTTCAGTTCGCCGGCTCGTACATGCTGACGTCGCTGCTTTCCTTCAATATCGGCGTGGAACTGGGCCAGTTACTCGTACTCGTCATCCTGATACCGGTTCTCGAACTCCTGTTTCGGCGGGTCGTGGAAGAACGGGTAGGCACCATCATGATGTCCGCCATCGTCGCGCACACGGGTTGGCACTGGATGACGGAACGCTGGAGCATCCTCCGCCGATTCGAATTTCAAGTGCCGGCATTGGACGCCGCGTTTCTTGTCGTGCTGATCCGATGGGTGATGTTGTTGATCGTCGTCGGCGGCCTGATGTGGGGCGTGTCATCTTTAGCGGCGGTTTATGACCGCAGCTACATCAGTTCGCCTCGATCTTCAAAACGGTAACCACGTCGCCTTTGAGGCCGCCGGACAATTTGATGGGTTTGCCCGCGAACTTTGCCAGATCGGGATGATCCTGGTTGGCGATCTTGTAAACGTTCTCGCCGCCCGCCACGAACACATATTTGGATCCGCCCCGGAGACATACTTTCACGCATTCCGGAGCGGGTGGAACGGCTTCGCCCTCAGGCCCCTGATGTTCCTTGTTGCAGGCGCTGTCACTGATCTCGCCCGTCCACGACTGTTCCGGCCGGGCGGCGCCGGCGGCGAGAATCGAAACGAGCAGAAGCAGGCAAAGGACAAACGCTTTAACGAATCGCATAGGCTTCCTAATATACAAGCCCCGATAAAGATGTGAGGACTTTTTCGGCCAGGTCTCAGCCTTGCCATTTGGGGGTGGCGAGGAGTTCCTCGTACAGATCGAGGTATCGTGCCGCGATGACGTTCCAGTCGAATTCGCTCGCCACCGCCCGGTGCAGTTCGTCCGGATCCGGCAACGGTTGCTGAATGGCCCGGCAGATCGCGGCTGCGATGGAGTCCGACGTTGGTGCGTCGATCAACCAGCCTGGGTTGAACCGTTCGAGCAGTTCGGGTATGGCGCCCACGCGCGTGCCCAGCACCGGCGTGCCGCTGGCCAGGCTTTCCAGGATGACGAGGCCGAATCCTTCCAGTGCCGCCGTTGGAAGAATGAACCATTGCGCGCTGGCGTAAAAACCCGGGAGCCGGTCGTCCGGGATTCGGCCGCATATGGTTACACGGTTTCCCAGGCGCAGCGATTTCACCAGTTCCTGAAGTTCGTTGCGCAACGGGCCGTCGCCGCCGATGTCGAGCCGCACGTTTTCGGGCACGCGAGCCATCGCGCGAATCAATTCCTGGAGCCCCATTCGCGGAACGAGATTGCGAACGGTGATGAGCCGGACACCATCGGTGTTCTTTCGCGCGGCGAGCGGTTTGAACTGCGACGTGTTCACACCGCCGGGGATCTTGATCGACTGCCTGCCATGAAAATGCCGGACCTCCTCGCGCGATGTTTCGCTCAGAACCACAATCGACGTCGCTTTCCGCACCGCGCGTCTTTCAATGCAGCGGTATGCCGCCACGGAAGGCCGCAGCTTCCACGCCGGCCAACGTGCGGCTTTGATCTTCAGCTCCTCAGCCCACGGAGAATAGAAGCTGTAAACGACGGGTGTGGCAAACGTTTTGGGAATGGCGAAAAACGCAGGCAAGGGTTGATGCACGTGAACGACATGAGGATCGAACGATCGAACGCGATCCTGAAACGCTTTCCTGATCTCGAATGGAAGCATCAATCCCGGCTCAGAGTAATACGTCGTCCGGATGTTTCCTTCCGCCGGAACCGGCCCGCGAGGGCGGCGCGTCACAAATTCCAGTTCGACGCCCCGTTGCCGCAAAGCTTCGGCCACTTCGCGCGCCATCCGGCCCGCTCCGCCCGTGGTCTGAGGGAAGAGAACGTCGCAAAGATTGAGTACTCTCAAAGTCGTCACGAGTCTGGCATGATACCAAACGATGAAGAAGGCGTTGATCACGGGAATTACGGGCCAGGACGGGAGCTATCTTTCCGAATTGCTCCTCGATAAGGGCTACGAAGTCCACGGCATCGTCAGGCGCGTCGCGATCGAGGACCCCGAACACCGTTTGTGGCGGATACGCCACCTGATCAACCGCCTTCAGCTGCACGCGGCATCGCTTGAAAGTTATCCAAGCCTGTTCAACGTCATCAACCGGGTCAAGCCGGACGAGATTTACCATCTTGCCGCGCAGAGCTACGTCAGTTACTCGTTCGAGGACGAGTTTTCCACGCTCGGCATCAACATCAACGGAACCCATTTCCTTCTGGCGGCGGTCCGGGAACTGGTTCCGGAAGCGCGGTTCTACTTTGCCGCATCGAGCGAGATGTTCGGCAACACCGGCGCGACGCCGCAGAACGAAACAACGCCGTTCAATCCGCGTTCCGCATACGGCATTTCCAAGCTGGCCGGATACCACCTGACCCGGAATTACCGCGAAGCATACCGGCTCCACGCATCGTGCGGCATTCTCTACAATCACGAGTCGCCGAGGCGCGGCTTCGAATTCGTGACGCGGAAGATCACGTCGCAGGCCGTTCGTATCAAGCTCGGACTTGCGCAGGAAATCCGTCTCGGCAATCTCGAAGCGCGCCGCGATTGGGGACATGCCCGGCACTACGTCGAGGCCATGTGGATGATGTTGCAGCCGGAAAAGCCGGACGAATTCGTCGTCGCGACCGGCCAGGCACACTCCGTCAGGGAGTTTCTGGAAGCGGCATTCCGGCAGTTAAACCTCGATCCGTACCGCTACCTGGTGGTTGATCCCAATCTCGTGCGTCCCTCCGATGTGGATCACCTTGTGGGCAATTCCTCAAAAGCCCGATCGGTTCTCGGCTGGACTCCCCGGACTTCCTTCGATGATCTGGTCAACGAGATGGTCGAAGCCGACCTGAAGTTCTACTCGGAACGTAACGTGTGAACGCGCTGTTGGTCCGGCGACTCCACGGTTGACAGGTTGGACTGCGGTTTTCCCACCTCGACGACGAGGGGTGGCGCGAAGCGCCGGGGTGGTGCTGAAGAAATGGATTCTATTGAACGAACCGCCCCGCCGCTTCGCGGCACCCCGCCTTGGCCAAGGCGGGGAAAAGTCCTCGTCCGGCGACCGTCCATATCCAGAATGACAGCGGTTGGGGTCACCGGTTCAAATAGCGGGATTTCAAGATGTCGAGGTGGTGTTCGGTATGGCCCGCGATGATGTACGCGGCAGCGAGCGTCGTCATCTTGTTGTTGTTGCCGATGCCGCCACGCGACCATGCCTCGTGGTCGAGGTTGCGGAACAACGCGATTGTGGATCCGCGGACGGCCTCGAACTCCGCCGCCAGTTCCGCCATGGGCACGTTCGCGTGAGGCGCGTGCCGGGCCCAGGGATCCTGGTCGAATCCCGGAAGAGGCGTGCTGTCGTTTCGGGAAAAGACGAGCGCGCGGTAGGCGAAAACGCGTTCGGTATCGATGATGTGGCCGATCAGTTCCTTGACGGTCCATTTGCCGGGCTCGTAGCGATAATCGCCGGCCGATTCATCGAGGCCGCGAATCAAAGCGGCGGTCGACTGCATCTGCTGTTTCAGAAAGCCCATGATGTCGGCGCCGGGCACTTTGCCGACGTAACCGGTGTAGTAAGCGGCAAACTCGGAGATCTCAGGTCGTCCAATGGTTCTTTTTGACATACAAATCACCTGCCCGATATGCCGCGCAGGAATGCGGCGGACTGTTCGGGAATGGCCGCGTTGATGAACATGCCCGAGCCGAGTTCGAATCCGGCGGCATGACTCACCCGCGGAATAATTGAAATATACCAATGAAAGCACCTCGGATCTGCTGCGCGCAACGGCAGTGAACGAACCACGAAATTGAAATCCGGATTCTGCAGCCCCCGATGGATTTTGCGAAGAACCAGGCGGAGGTGGGCGGCCAGATCCTGGATCTCGTCGTCGGCGGTCATACCGAAATCCGGCGAATGGTGTTTCGGAAAAATCAAAGTGTGGAAGGGCGACAGCGCGGCAAACGGAATGTAGCTGACGAAGTGCCTTGATTGATGAATGATGCGCCACTGATCCGTCAATTCCTCTTCCAGCGTGGTGCAGAACAGGCACGACGAGTTCTCGTCGAAGAAACGGATCGCGTCCACAAGCCTGCGCCGCACGTCGGTCGGCATCAGCGGCGTCGCCACGATCTGGCAGTGCGGATGATCCAGGGTCGTTCCGGCGCTGGGTCCGTGATTCTTGAAGAGGACGACCAACTCAATGCGATGGTCGTTGATCATTTCGTCGTATCGTTTTTTGAGCGTGCCAAGGATGGAAGCGACCGATTCCTGCGGCTGGTCCCATAACCAGACATTGTGTTTCTGGGTCTCGATCAGGACTTCGTGATAACCCACGCCCGGCATCCAGCGTTTGAGACCGGCGGTCAGCAAATCCTTGTGGCCTTCGGGTTCGAGCGCCGGAAACTTGCTTCGGACAACGCGAAATTTCCAGCCGCCATCCGAGGACCGTTCGGTATGCGTGTGGTCGAAATCTTCGTTGCCCGGACAAAACGGGCACGTCTGCATGTAGTCGGGCGAGGGGCGTGGCTCGGGTCTTCGGATGAAGTCCTC
>JAHFTY010000235.1 GCA_023265365.1 Acidobacteriota bacterium | reverse complement strand
CTCGTCAACGATCCAGTCGATGATCCGCTGGTCGATGTTGTCGCCGCCAAGATGCGTGTCGCCGTTCGTGGCCTTCACCTCAACGACACCCTCACCCACTTCCAGAATCGAAATGTCGAAAGTCCCGCCGCCAAAGTCGTAGACGGCAATGACTTCGTCTTTCTTCTTGTCCAGGCCGTACGCGAGCGCGGCGGCGGTCGGTTCGTTGATGATGCGCAACACTTCCAGCCCGGCAATGCGGCCCGCATCCTTCGTGGCCTGCCGCTGCGAGTCGTTGAAGTAGGCCGGAACCGTAATCACGGCCTTCTCGACCTTCTGGCCGAGATAGTCTTCGGCCGCGGACTTCAGCTTCTGAAGAATCATGGCCGAGATCTCGGGCGGCGAGTATTCCTTGCCCGAGATGTCGATCCGGACATCGTCGTTCGATGAACGCGTGACCTTGTAGGGCACCATTTTCATCTCTTCGTTGACCTCGCCGTACCGGCGTCCCATGAATCGCTTGATCGAATACACGGTATTCTCCGCGTTCGTCACAGCTTGACGCTTCGCGACCTGGCCGACCAGGCGCTCCCCAGTTTTAGTAAATGCCACCACAGAAGGTGTTGTCCGACCCCCCTCCTGGTTGGCAATGACGACCGGCTCCCCCCCTTCCATCACGGCGACCACGGAATTGGTGGTTCCCAGATCGATACCAATAATCTTGCTCATGTCGTTTAACTCCTCCTGCGGCCTCTAGAAATCATGAATACCTCACGAACTATAAAATATGAGCGCATGACTGTCAATACTACCTAACAAAAATCGTATCAGATTTAGGAGCAGTCCTTGGCTGGACCCAACGAATCGATTGGATGAACGCCGCACCGATTCCGGCCGGAAGGGAGATTACTGGGTTGGAGAGGGGAGGTCCGGAACCAGGGAAGCGGTTTCAGGTTGATAGATCCGCTTCACCTTCTGAACATACTCGTCAACTTTGGCTTGGGATTCGGGCGTATCGGTCCAGCCCTTGTAGCGCATAACGCCTTCCCAGACACCGCCGTTGCTGGAAATGTAGCCTTTCAGGATTCGGATTCCGAGCAAAACGTTATCCTCGACCCGAAACAGGTTGATGTTCTCTTTGTCGGCGACGGGTCCCCAGGTCGGAAGGTGGATTTGCATGATGCCGACCGAGTCGCTGTCCGAGATGGCAAACGGGTTTGCGCGGCTCTCCACGATGATGATCGAGGCCACCAGCTTGGGATCGACATTGTATTTCCGGCTGTTCTGGACGATGGCCCGGGCCACCCTGCCGCGGTCGCCTGTTACGCCATGTTGGGCCAGAAAACGGTCGATCTCGCGGACAGCCGGCTCGACGGACGCCATAACTCCGGCGTCCGGGATGATGCTGGCTTCGACGAAAGAGCCGTCATTGCCTTGCTGAACGGGGGCCAGATCGGAAAAGACGATGCCTGTCTGAATGGGGAACGCAAAAATGAAAGATGACAATATCACGCCGAAAATCAATAACTTGACTGACCTGAGGATGATCTCCTGGCAGATCAGAGAATGCAGGATGTACTTCCTGTTCCAGCCGACCCTCATGCCTCGGCACCGACTGCAAAAAGCAATAGGTTCCATGCAATCCTCCTTTAGGGTTTATTCGAACCGTGGGCACTATCGAGTAAGGTATGAAGCTATCCGTAGCCGCGGTCTACACCGAAAATGATACCGACGGGGGCGCCTTTTGCAACAAAAGAGCGCCTCGATTCGACAGCCTCGAACAAACCTGTTGAGCATCTCGCCGGCCAACCTGTATGATAGCCGGTTTACCTGGATGTCGAATTGGCGCGTGATGCGTGTGATCTCAATAATTTGGAGACTCCCCACCGATGAACGGCCTCCTGGAACAGGGAATATTTTTTTTCAACGCCGGCCAATACTTCGAGGCTCATGAGGCATGGGAAGACCTCTGGAGGGCCGACGAAGGCCCCCTTCGCCTCTTCTATCAGGGACTCGTCCAGGCGGCGGCAGGCTTTCACCACCTGACCCGTCAAAACCCTGTTGGAGGCCGTAACCAGATCTCGAAGTCGCTCGCCAAACTCGACCAATTCCCTCCCGGAACGAGCGGAATCGACCTTGAACAATTCCGGCGGGATCTCCGCAAAGTGCTCGACCACATGGATCTCCACCCATTGCCGGTGGTCCGGATTGTGTTACATTCGTAAATCGCCCTGGAGAGATGTCCGAGTGGTTTAAGGAGCACGCTTGGAAAGCGTGTGTGGGTAACACCACCGTGGGTTCGAATCCCACTCTCTCCGTTTGAGCCGGGCCATCTCAACCGCATTGACTTTCCGTGGTGAACGCCAGCCGAGGGGGTTTGCGCGGCTAAGCGGGCGCTGGCTTTATCAGGCTGAGGGGGCTGCGCAATTGGAGCCTGCAAACCCCGCCAGGTCCGGAAGGAAGCAACGGTAGCGGGTATCCCAATGTGACGCAGTAACCCCTGGCCTGACCCGGATTTCCGGATCACATGAAGTATCAAGTCATTGCCCGAAAGTTCAGACCGCAGGTATTCGAGGATGTTATCGGTCAGAAGCCGATCGTCCAGACCCTGCAAAATGCGATCCGGATGAACCGGATCGGGCATGCGTACCTGTTTTCCGGCCCAAGGGGAGTCGGCAAAACAACCACCGCCCGCCTTCTGGCGAAGGGACTGAACTGCATCCAGGGTCCGACCATTTCGCCTTGCAATCAATGTCCCTCCTGTCTGGAAATCGCCTCCGGCCAGTGCATGGATGTTCTCGAGATCGACGCGGCGTCCAACACCGGGGTGGACAATATCCGCGAGTTGCGGGAGAACGCCCGGTATGCGCCTTCGCGGGACCGTTTCAAAATCTTCATCGTCGATGAAGTGCACATGCTGTCGACCTCCGCATTCAATGCGCTGTTGAAGATTCTCGAAGAGCCACCCTCCCATGTCGCGTTCATCATGGCCACCACCGAACGCCACAAACTTCCGGCCACCATTCTTTCCCGCTGCCAGCAATTCGTTTTTCGCTCGATCTCGGCCGCGGAAATCCAGGCGCACCTTCGATCGATCGCGGACCGGGAAGGCGTCAAAATCGACGATCGTTCCCTGAGCTATGTGGTGCGCGCGTCCGAAGGAAGCATGCGGGATGCGCAGTCGCTGCTGGATCAGATCATCTCGTTCAGCGGGCAGGAAGTGGTGGACGAAGATGTGCGCGACGTCCTCGGCTTCATTCCCAGCGAAATTCTCGATCAGACAGTGGACGCCCTCGCCGGACGCGATTCCAGAGCATTGTTGAACAACATCGGAATCGTGATCGACCAGGGACTGAACATCCAGCAGTACGTGCGGGAGTTCATTGGCCGGATTCGCGACATCCTGCTGATGCGGCTCGACCTTGACGAAAAGGTTCTGGGCAGCATCGAAGAGAAGAAGGCTCTCAAGGAACGGTCGGCTCAATTCTCCGAGCAGGATTTGATCCGGTATTTCGACATGCTGCTGAAACTCGAAAGCGACCTGCGGTTCACGGCCCAGCCTCGATTTCATCTCGAGGTCGGTTTCATCAAGCTGGCAAAGGTTGGACACGTCCGGGATATCGAGGAAGTGCTGAGCAGCATGCGTGACGGCAAAATCGCCGTGCTTCCCCCGCCGGTCGCGAGCGTGAAGCCTGCGGCTGCGAGTCCGAAACCGGCGGCCCCGCCGAGTTTCAAAGACAGTTTGACGAAGCGCCTCCAGGACAAGTCGCCGACGACTTTCGTCTATGCGCAGAAGGCGGAGCGGATCGAGCAAATTGGAGAACGCGTGGAGATTCAGATGCCGAATGATCTCTACTTCAGCGCGCTCGATACCAGGGAACATCGCGCCGCGCTCGAATCGGCGGCCACGGAAGTGGTGGGCAGGCCGGTTTCGGTATCATTGATGAAGGGACAGGCGTCTCCGCCGCGGCCCGCGGCTCCATCGGCAGCGCGACCGCCGGCAACGCCCGAGACCAATGCCGCGATGGATACGGCCCGGCAAGAGCCGCTCGTGAAGAAGTTCCTCGAGGTCTTCCGCGGCGATCTCGCACAAGTCAAGCCCGTGAAAGGGGAATGATCCATGAACATGCAGCAGCTCATGAAACAGGCTCAGAAGATGCAAGAGCAGATGCAGAAAAATATGGAAGCCACCATCGTCGAGGCGACATCCGGCGGCGGGATGGTTTCCGTGAAAATGAACGGAAACAAGCAGTTGATGTCCGTTCAGATCGACCCCGAGGTGTTCGCGGGAGGCGACAAGGAAATGCTGCAGGACCTCGTCGTCGCTGCAGTGAACGAAGGCATCCGCAAGGTGGATGAAGCTCTCGCCAATCAGATGAGCGGCATGACCGGCGGCTTGAAGATCCCGGGCCTGTTTTAATGGCAGATCTCGCGGAACCGGTCAACCGGCTGATCGAGCAATTCAAGAAACTCCCCGGCATCGGGTCGAAGTCCGCGCAGCGCCTTGCATTTTTCGTCTTGAAAATGGACACCGCGGACGCCGGCGAGCTGGCCGAAACGATTCTCGAAGTGAAGCGGTCGATTCGCCGCTGCTCGGTCTGCAACAACCTCACCGACGTCGATCCCTGCCACTTCTGCACGCATCCGGGGCGGACCGACAAACAGCTCTGCATTGTCGAGGAATCGAACAACATTCTTTCCGTCGAGAAAACCCATGAGTTTCACGGCCGCTATCACGTGCTGATGGGATCCCTTTCGCCCCTGAAAGGCGTCAGCCCGGATCAACTCGCGATCGCCTCGCTGCTGCAACGTCTGCAATCCGGAGCTGTCGAAGAAGTGATTGTCGCCACCAATCCAAACGTCGAAGGCGAAACGACGGCCATGTACCTTTCCCGCCTGATCAAACCGCTCGGCATCCGCGTCACGCGCCTGGCCATGGGCCTTCCCATCGGCGGCGATCTCGAATATGCCGACCAGGTGACCATGGCAAAAGCTCTCGAAGGCCGCCGCGAACTCTAAAATGACGCTTCGGCCGCGTTGCCGCCGCGGCCGGTGACCGCCGACTCAGGCGTCTGTATAATGTCGCCACCTGGGAGGTCTCCGATGATCCGCTTTCTGTCGATTCTGCTGATCTCGCTGTCGTTTCAAACGTCCAAACCGCTCGAAATGAGTTACGTCCTGTCGTTTCCGAAACCCCACACCCATATGTTTGAAGTCGCCATGACGATCGGCAACGTGACGACACCCAACATCGACGTGCAGATGCCGACCTGGACTCCCGGCTCCTATCTGCAGCGCGAATACGAACGCAACGTCCAGGACTTCGCCGCAGACGACGCCGGAAAGCCCCTGCCGTGGGAGAAGATCAACAAAGCCACCTGGCGCATCACGACCGGCGCGAGCGCGGCCGCGCCGAAGACGATTCAGGCGAAGTACCGGGTTTACGCCAACGAACTGGCGACGCAGACCAGCCATCTCGATGCGACCCACGCTTATTTCAATGGGGCGTCCATCTTCATGTACGTGTCCTCTGCGAAGAATCAGCCGCATCGCCTGAAGATCGTTCCGCCCAACCCTTCATGGCGCGTGACGACGCCGATTGCCGTCGAACCCGATTCCAACGGCTGGTATACCGCTGCGGATTTCGACCGCCTCGTCGATTCCCCGACCGAAGTCGGAACGCACAAGCTTCTGGAATTCTCCGTTCGCAACAAACTCCATCGCGTTTCCATCTGGGGAGACTTTCAGGGCGATGAGGAAAAGCTGAAGACGGATCTCGCAAAGATCGTCGAGGAAGGCGCCAAAATGTTCGGCGGTTTGCTGTACGACCACTATCAGTTCCTGGTTGGCGTTCAACCCGGCGCCGGAGGCGGTACCGAACACGTCAACGCGAACGTCAGTCTGACCACTCCCGCGGCGTTCAAGGACGATACGGACTACAAGCGATTCCTCGGTCTCGAATCTCACGAGTACTTCCACAACTGGAACGTCAAACGCATCCGTCCTCTGGCGCTGGGACCGTTTGACTACCAGACCGAAAACTACACTCACGGATTGTGGGTCTCCGAAGGCATCACGGACTACTATGGCCCCCTGATCCTCCGGCGCGCCGGTCTGACCACCGCAAAGGAATACCTCGAAGCGCTGGGGAAACTGCTCGCCGGGTACGAACAGGCGCCCGGCCGCCACGTTCAAACCGCGGATTCCGCCTCCTTCGACGCGTGGATCAAACATTATCGGCCGGATGAAAATTCGCCCAACTCCGCCATGAGCTACTACACCCGCGGCGCCATCCTGGGATTGCTGTTCGACCTCCAAATCCGAGAGAAGACGGACGGCGCGAAGACTCTCGACGACGTGATGCGCCTGCTGCTCGACAAGTACGGACTGCCGAAACCGGGCTTTACGGACGGCCAGTTGAAGGCCGCATTCGAAACCGTCGCCGGAATGGACTTCACGGATTTCTGGAAGAAATACGTGTCCGGTACCGATGACATCGACTTTACGGCGTATCTGGCCAAAGCCGGGTTGACCCTGAAAAAGGAATATCCCAAGGACACGCCCCACGCCGACAGCAAGACCGACAAACCCGGCGCGCTCGGCATTCGAACGCGGAACAGCGGGGATCGCGTCATCGTGGCCAACGTGCTGGAAGGTTTGCCGGCCTACGACGGCGGCGTGAACACCAACGACGAACTCGTCGCCATCGACGGGCGGAAGATCGACGCCGGCAACGTCGCGAAACTCCTGAGCGAGATCAAGGCAGGTCAGAAAACGGCACTCACCATCTTCCGGCGCGAAAAAGTCATGACGATCGAACTGACCGCGGCGGTCCGGCCGTTCGACACCTACACCATCACCGAAAACGAAAACGCC
>JAHFTY010000091.1 GCA_023265365.1 Acidobacteriota bacterium | reverse complement strand
GAGCAGGTCGCTTTTGTCCGGACGCTTGATGCCGAAGGTATGGCAGTTCTCGCACTTGCCTTCAAAAACGATGCGCCCCAATTCCGCTTCGCCTGCCTGGAAAGCGGCGGTCTGAGACCGGGTTTCGGGAAGGCTGCGAATGTAGATCAGAAGGTCCACCATGTTCTGCGGCGACATCTCCGGCCAGCTCATCCCAGACTTTGCCATCGTGACGTACATTCTGTTCGAGTGATTCCACATGCGCTCGGCCCACGTGACCGGATCGTTGACTTGAGCCCACGTGCCGGTTATCGGACCCTTCGGATTCCTGCCTCCTTGCGCCGTGTGACAGCTTGCGCAGTTCTTCCCTTCGAAAACGACCTTGCCTCGCGCCGCATCTCCCGGGACGCTGAAGTAGAGAAGCGAGTAGAAATACGCAAACAGGTCTGCCGTGTCGGATGAAGTCAGCGGCGGCCGCGATGTTTTGCCGAACGCCGTCCACATCGCCGGACTGTGATTCCACATCACGCTCGCCAGCAGCGCCGGCGTCGCCGCTCGTTCGGACCGTTGAGACAGGTCGGGCGCAATGTTTCCGCCGCGACCATCAAACGAATGGCAACGCAGACACGCCTTCTCCTGGAAGAGGCGCTCACCGCGAGATGCGCTGCCGGGCGGAACGACGAACTGTGGACCGGCATACAACTCGCTTGAAGCAGCGATGACCGCGACGAGCAGGCAAATCCCGGCGTTCATGGCGTCCCCCTTTCAAAAGCGAAATCCGACTCCCGTCGCGAGCAGATAGGCCCGGTAACGTTTCCCTCGTGAAAGAACGGTTGGAAGACGCGTGCCAATTCGATTTTTCTGAGTGCCTCAGACCAGTGAACGTCCGGACGCCGGGTCAGAAGTTAATGGTGTGAGACGATCAGTTTCAATTTCATGGTCAGGCCACCTTGCCAATGTATTTCCATTCGAGGCGAGTTACGTCCCGGACAAGCTCGTCGTGAAGCCCTGGAGCCATGGAACGGTCGACCTTCTCCATGTCCAGTTCAAGCCGCCCGTCGTCTTCTCGGGTAATGGTCTTTTCCACGAGGTCGAACAGGATATTGTCTTCCTTATAGATGTGATTGCTGAGGACGTCCGCCAGGCGGCGGCTGTAATACGCAAAATCGTCCGGGTGTTTGGTGTGGAGGGCGTTTTCCAGGCCTTCGATGAGGGATCGTTCCTGATCATGTTCGAACATCATCTGACGGAGCGGACCGTTGGTCTTGCCGACATCCGTATTGCGCAATGCAGGGAACAGCACGGTCTCTTCTTTGCCCTGGTGATGTTCGTCGCCAAACCGCCTGAAGAAATTCAAAAGGGATTCGACGTCGTTGGCGTCCGGCATGGCACCTTCTTTCGCCCGATCCGCCATGGCAAAAAGCACGAAAACCGCCCGCAGGATGATCCGGTGCTCCTGAATCAAATGAGCGGTGCAACGCATTGCCACGACCACCTCCTTTTGTCAGCCATGCCAGAATGTTTGAAGCAGCGCGATCGAAAACCCAAGTGCAATCAGCAGGATCGCGCCGTGTGTCCACCACGGTGAAAGGTTCTCATAGGGAACATCCTGTTTCGTTTTCATACCTGCTCAAATTGCAACCGTCGTGCCGACCGATAAGCTGTTGAAAGAACGTGATGTTCGGAAGGTCGGCTCGGTCGATTCGTCAGATTGTTCACAACTATGAAATGTTTTGCACGACAGACTGGCAGGAACTCAGCGCAACCGGATACGCGCGTCGACCACTCGGCACCCGTCGCCGGGCGCGAAGGCGAAAATCGGATTGAGGTCGAGTTCGCCGATGTTGGGTAGCGACTCGACCAGGAGCGAGACGCGCAGCAGGACGTCTTCAAGCGCTTGGATGTCCGCGGGGGGATGGCCCCGATAGCCTTCAAGCAGACGATAGCCCCGGATTTCACGAACCATGTCGGCGGCGTCTTTATCGGTCAGTGGCGTGATGCGGAATTGGACGTCGCCGAGGATTTCGACGTGGATGCCTCCGAGTCCAAAGCCGATCAATGGTCCAAACAAGGCATCTTCGGTCACGCCGATCATCAACTCCACGGCATCGCTCATCATGGACTGGACCAGCACGCCGTCCATCGCATCGAGTTGGCCGGCCTTTTCCATCGATTCTCGAATTTGTTCAATGGCGGTGCGGACATCGGCCACCGTGTTCAGGTTCAGCCGGACTCCGTTGATCTCGGTCTTGTGAACGATCCGGTGTGACGCGATTTTGATCGCGACCGGGAATCCGATGTCTTCCGCAATGGCGGCCGCCTCGTCCGCTGTTGTCGCGACGCCGCCGGCGGCTTGTGGAATGCGGAACGCGTCGAGCAGGGATCGCGTTTCTTGGACGGTCAGCCATCCGGGCCCTCGATCACCGAGCGCGGACTGGACGATGGACTCGGCGTGTTTCAAGTCCACATCCTCGAAGCCGGGGACGATGCCGGCCCGTTGCTTCAGCCAATCGGAATACGAGGCGATTTTTGAAAGAACTTTGGCAACGGATTCGGGAAACGCGTAAGCCGGTATCTGTTCGTTGTCGAGCGCCAGCGACGACCGCAGCTCGTCGGTGGCCATCATGCATGCCAGCACGGGCTTGCCGGCGCCACCGGCTCCCCGGGCTTTTTTGACGCCTTCGCGGATGGCGTCCGCAACGGCAATGGAATCCCGCTGGTCGACCGGAATATAGAGGATGACCAGAGCGTCGAACTCGTCCGAACTCAGAACAGTCTCGATCGCCCGACGGTAACTTTCCGCGCGTGCCGAAGCGATCATGTCAATGGGGTTGGAGACACTGGCGGACGCCGGCAGGAACTGGCGCAGGGTTTGCTTCAACGACTCCGAGGGTTCCGGGATGACGAGTCCGCCGGCTTCGCACGCATCCGTGCAGAGGATCGCCGGTCCTCCGGCATTCGTGATAATGGCAATTCGACGGCCCTTGATCATCGGCTGGCTGCCGAGCGTCGCGGCGATATCGAACATCTCGTCGAGCGTTTCAGCGCGGATCACCCCCGTCTGCCGGAAGAGCGCGTCGACGGCGACGTCATTGGAAGCCAGCGCCGCCGTGTGCGAACCGGCTGCGCGCCGGCCGGCGTGGGTCCTTCCGGATTTGACGGCCACGATCGGTTTGGTGCGGCTCACACGGCGTGCGATCCGGGCGAAGCGCCGGGGATTGCCGAACGACTCGAGGTAAAGAAGGATGACGTCGGTGTCGTTGTCCGTCTCCCAGTACTGAAGCAAATCGTTGCTTGAAACATCCGCCTTGTTCCCCACGCTGACGAATGTGGACAGTCCGAGATGCCTTTGTGCCGCAAGCCCCAGAATGGCCAGGCCGAGCGCGCCGCTTTGAGAGGACATGGCCAGGCGGCCCGGTTGAGGAAAGACGGGCGAGAACGACGCGTTCAGACGGACTTCAGGATCGGCGTTCAGCAGGCCCATACAGTTCGGTCCCACCATCCGCATCCCATAGCCCCGGACATGTTCCACCAACAGCCGCTGCAGATGTTTTCCCTTGTCATCCGCTTCGGCAAAACCGGCGGTGATCACCACCAGCGCCCGTACGCCCCGCCGCGCGCAGTCGTCGATGGCGTCCAGCACGGAGTCGCGGGGGACGGAGAGGATCGCGAGGTCCACTTGTTCAGGCAGGACGCTGACCGAGGGATAGGCGCGAATCGATCCGACGACGGTGGTTTTGGGATTGACCGGATAAACCGCTCCGCGGAACCGGCTCCGCACCAGAGCGTCGAGAATGCGAAAGCCGATGCTTTGCGGATCCCGCGAAGCGCCGACGACCGCGACGGCGTTTGGTTTGAAGAAGGGACGCAGTGAAGCCGCGGTGAAGACGCGATCTCGCACTTCCGAGATCTGAACGCTGGATTCGGTGGGAGCCACGGCGAAATCGACCTCGACCAGACCGCCGTCGATGCTTTCTTTAACGGGGAAGCCCGAGTTGCGGAAAACCTCGATCATGCTCCGATTGTCGACTTCGGTGACGGCCCAGAATCGCGTGAACCCGTTCCGGATGGCGAGCAGCGCGAGCCGCTCCAGCAGCTGCGTGCCGATGCCCTGTCCCTGGAATTGGTCGTCGACGGCGAACGCGACTTCCGCGGATTGGGTGTCGCGGGCAATGTAGGAGCCGGCGCCGACAATCCGTTCGCGGTCGTCTACCCGCCGGGTCACCAGCAGCGTCATCAACCGGTCCGGGTGCGAACAGTCGCAAAAGGACTGCACGAGCTTCGCCGCAGGTTCCGCCAGCGACAGGAATCGATGACGCCTCGATTCCGGAGACAGTTTCGAGAAAAAACGTTGAAGTTCCTGACTGTCGTCCGGGACCGCGATGCGGACCATCGCCGCGGAGCCGTCCCGCAGCAGGATACGGCCGCAGTCCAATGGCTCCTGGTACGGCGCAGGAATATACCGGGGATGCGTCATCGTCAGGCAGCCCGCGCTTTCTTCCTGGATTTTGCCTTTTTCGCCGGAGCCGTCAGCGGCGGAATAAGCAGAACCGGATGGCCCGCGGTCCGTACCACGCGCTCCGCGGTGCTTCCGATCATCGCGCGTTCCAGCATGCTCTTGCCGTGGATGTTCATGACGAGCAGGTCGATCTTCTCCTTTTTTAGGATCTTCGGAATCCGATTGAAGGGAAGACCATTATCGACCCGAGTTTCCACTTCGCACCAGTCCCTCGCTCCTTCAGGCACCAGCGCTTCGAGCTCATGACGAATGCTTCGGATCAGCGGATCGCGGTAACGGCCGCTGATGTCGGCGGAAATGTCGTTGAGGACGTGCAGCAGTGTCACTTTGGCCTGGCACTCCTGTGCAATCGAGAAAGCGTATTCAATGGCGTCGGACGTGCCTTCAGAGAAGTCCGTCGTGACCAGGATTCGCCGGATTGCCGGCGGGACCGCCGTCGATTTCCTCTCACTCATTGTGAGCAACGGCACGGAAACACGTCTGATCAGACGTTCGGTTACCGATCCGAGGAACCACTTCTCAAAACCCCGGCGGCCGTGGGTACCCATCACGATGAGATCGACCTTCTGCTCGGTGACGACTTTCTGGATTTCAAGATCGATGTCGCCGGTTCGCACAATACATTCGACCTTGACCCGCAGCGCTTCGGCACGTCCGGCGAACTTCTGAAGTTCCTTTTTGGCCGTGTTACTCATGACTTTCAGCATCTGGCCGTCGAGGGTGAACTCATACGCGGACGGCAAGACCGGTGTCACCACGTGAAGAAGAAGGAGGGCCGCGTCATAGTTCCTTGCTAACGCGATGGCATAATCGGCGGCCCGTTCCGAGGCCGGAAAGAAGTCGACCGGACAGAGGATCTTCTTTATGCGAACCATAAACCCCTCCGAAAAAACCTCTTGCACGATTTGTACCGCGTGCAATCCTCTCTAAGCGTTGATTCCCCGGACGAACCCGCGGGAATTGGCCGACAGTTTGTCCTCACTGAGCCGGTCCGGCAGGACCGATCGGGTCATGTCGACAACGCCGCAGGGAGGGGGAACGGACGTGGTCCTCCGGTGATGCGACTCGGCTTTGCACAAAAAGTCGCAGGACGAGAAAACAACTCCGATGTCTCCTCGTTGAGGCACTGCTGTCCCAATGAAGCGAAATCGAGGAAAGCGTTTTCCTCGACGAGGAGGGGGGCGCGAAGCGCCGGGGTGGTGCTGTTCAAGAGATCGATTCTGTTGAACGAACCGCCCCGCCGCTTCGCGGCACCCCGCCTTGGCCAAGGCGGGGAAAAGTCCTCGTCCTGCGACTCCATTGCTTCATGTAATAACTGGACCGCATCGCCCAACGTTTTTTCTCGCTCAGGGAATGGTTGGATCGCGACAACACCGCTTACTCCGACGCGTCGGCGAAGATGAACCCGAAGGTCCGTACTAATGACCAGGGGCGGATGCGGCCGACGTCCACGTGCACGAAGCCGGAGGCGGGGTAATAGCCAACCCCGTCCATCCTCATCGAGACTGCTGTCTTTCGCAGCAGCGCGAGATCTCGGCCGGGAATGCGAATGTCGGCGGCCATTCCCTTGATGTGAAAGCTGTGCTCGGCGACTCCCGAGCTGTATCACAACGCCATCCGGAAAAAGGGCACCTCATCTTTACGCGAATTGAAGGTCTTTGCTCGTGAGTTGAAGACTTCTCGGAAGGGGGGCGAGGTCGACGCCGAAACGGTACCGGCGCAGATGCGCATAGTCGTTCACGCCGTCCAGACGGACGCGCCGGACACCGCCGGACATCGGGTGGGTCTGGTTGTGAGCTTCAAACCTGAAGAAGGCGTGCTTGCCAATCTCCTGGAGAGGGAACCGGGAGTGGCCCAGCGTTCGCAGCAGGTGACCCGCACTGTAGAAGCGTTCGTAGCAATTGAAGAGCAGCCGGTTGAGTTCGTCGTGACGGAGGGCCGGATGGCGCCAGGTCGGGCATGTGCCGTCGAAACGGTCGAGGTTACTCTCGCTGATCAATCCCCTTTGCAGAAAATCATCGTACTGATCGGTGCCTGGAATTGGCGTCAGCGTATAAAAGGATGCGGTGTCCGGGTCAAGTTCGATGAGCGTATTCAAGTGGTCGTGGATGCTCTCGGATGTATCTTCCGGAAAGCCGATGATGTTGGAGAAGTGTGAGTTGATCCGGTATCGCCGGCAGAGCTTCACAATATCGCCGTAAAGCTGCGGGTGATTCTGCGATTTCCGGGCCGCAAGCAGAGTGGATCGGCTGAACGATTCGACGCCCACGAACATTTCGAAACAACCGGCGCGGGAAAGCAATTCGATGAGGGATTCCTGCCTGGCGATCTGCGTGTCGCACTGAACGAAGAACGGAATCCGAATATTCCCGGCGATCATCGCTCCAAGCAACTCCGTCGCTTCTGGATACTTGTTGAAGTTGTCCGACGTGAACATCACCATCCGCACGCCTCCTTCCCTGGCGCGCCGCAGCGTGGCCATTGTCGTATCGACACTCTGCGAGCGGATCCGCCGTCCGGCAATCTTGATTACCGAACAGAAGTTGCATGTGAACGGGCAGCCCCGTGCGGGGTAGATACCGAGCATTGGGAAAAAGTATCGGCGGAGGTCGGCGCGGGAAGGTGGAGTGAGGACCGGAGCCTGGATTTCGGACTGCCACCGCGCATTGGCGCCGTAGGCCGGCTGGAGTTTGCCGTCGATGGCGTCCCGAAGGATGGTGGTCCAGGTGGTTTCCGCCTCAGACAGAGCGAAACTCACGCCCCGCCCTTGATGCATCGAGGTGTCGCAGGTCATCGGATGCGGACCGCCGATGACGCAATGTGCCGTACCGTGCTGCAGCGCAAAAGCCGCAAGGTCGAGAGCGCGATGGAATTGATGCGACTGGACGCCGACCAGCGCGAGCAGCGTCGGAGTGGAACCCTCTTTCAGCAGGTCGAGATACCGAAGATCCGTCTGGACGTACTCGTCGACAGAGTGCACATCGATAGGCACAGTGCCGATCGATCGAGGCGTCATGCTCGCGATATAAGGAATCGTACTATTCGGCATGAAGCCGCGCCGGAATCGTTCAACATCGCCATCACGTCCGTACTTGCCCGGCTTCAAAACCACGACACGCAGTCCCGCCATGGTGTGCACCTTTAGAGAGCGCATCCATTATCGCCAGTAACCCTTTCAAATCAAATCGGGGATTCGACGCAACAACGGATTCTGGTGCGGCCTGGCAGCCGCCAGCCATCAGGTCGCGCCGGTCTTTTGACTCCAGCAGTCATGGTTCCGTCACTTTTCGCGGTTTTTTAGGGTTTCGCTCCATGCAAGTTGTTGGTTCGCCGTTAATCGTCGAGAGAAGAATTAAGGCCCTGTTCGTGCTTGACCTCGGCCGATCTCCTTAAGACTTTCCGTATGGAGTACCTGATGGATCAGATGACGACCCGTGAAGAAGTCACACTGGAAATTCAGATTGAAGAACTCGAAGCAAAAGTCGCGCCGGATGGTGGCGAGACGATTCTTCCATTGTCCTTAATTCGTATCCGTCCGTAATAAAGACATTGTTCAGAGAAGGTGTCCGCTCTCATAGCGACACGGTTGGGCGCGAGTGTCTTTCGCTGGATCTGAATCAGATCGTACGTGAGGTCATGGAAGCCTTTGCGCTTCAATTCAGCGACCGCACATTCATGCTGACTGTGGAGACCACAGATGGTCTTCCCAGGATTCAAGGGAATCGCGATCAGCTCGCAGACGTATTGTTTGCTCTCGTCTTCCGGGCGGATCGCGTGATCCGTATTCGAACCTGGCTGGAGAACGATCGTGTGCGGTTGAGCGTCAGCGACAGCGGAAGCCCGGCCGACACCTCCTTCATGACCATCGACGAATGCGCGGAGATCATCGCCGACCACCACGGCGAAATGGTTCTCTGGCGAACCCCGACTGGCTGTTCCACTTACACGCTCGACTTGCCCCGCCAAACGCCTTAGCAGCCGCAACATCCTCCTGTCCAAAAGAAAAGCTGGTAGTAGAATCGGTCCGCAATGCAGAACCTCACGAAAACCGTTTTCCTCCTGTTGCTGACCGCGCCGGTGTCCATTCATGATGCCTTCAACTCCCAGCAGGCCTATAACTACACGGCGCAGGTTGCCCGGTTCGGGGAAAGATGGCCGGGTTCGCCCGGACACCAGAAGACCCAGGATCTGATTCGAAGCGTGTTAAAAAAAGATGGGGCCCGGATCGAGACTGACGACTTCATCGCTTCGACCCCTCGCGGCAACGTTCCGGTCCATAACATTATCGGTAAGTTCAATGTGTCGTCCGATCCGAACCAGCCGATCTTCATCCTCGCGGGTCACTACGACACGCTCTTCACAAAGGGCTTCATTGGCGCCAACGACGGCGCTTCCAGTACGGCGATCCTTCTATCGTTCTCAAACGCGCTCGCAAAGCAAAAGACGAAGATGCAGATCTGGCTGGTGTGGACGGACCTGGAAGAAGCGATCGAGTCGTTCGCCGGAGACGACGGGTTGTACGGAAGCCGTCATCTCGCGCAGAAGCTGGCGAAAGACGGACGCGCCGCGCGGGTTCGCGGGTTTTTCCTTCTCGACATGATCGGTGACAAAGACCTCGGGGTATGCCGGGAAACGGGATCGACTGCATCACTGCAAAACGTGATTGCCCAGGCGGCGAAGGAACTGGGTTACGCGAAGTACTTCTTTCAATACGAGTGCGGCATCATCGACGATCACAAATCGTTCCTGGATGTCGGCATTCCCGCCGTGGACATCGTCGATGCCGAGTTCGGCCGCATGGGGCCCGGCTTCGACGGCATGGGCGAATTCCACCACAGCAACACGGACACGATCGACAAAGTCTCCCGCCAAAGCCTCGAAATCGTTGGCCACACGATCCTTCGGACCGTTGAACTATTGGACGCACGACTTCCCGGGAACCGGTGAAGCCCCATATGGGTGTTGATATCGGCTTCCGGATCTTACTGAAGCCAACTCAGAATTTGCGGACCATACATGACGGCCAGGACGCTTTCGAGGCCGAATCGGATCACTCGTCCCGCAAGCAGGGCGAGAAAGAAACGGCGGTAATCGGCGCGAAACGCGCCGGCGCCAAACATGACGGCTTTGAATGGAAAGGGGGGCGGCACCAGATCCAACAGTCCGAGTGCCACGGCGCCTTTCGTTCGGAGGTGTTTTTCGATCGAGTGCTGGCGTTTTTCGGACATGAAGCGGTGCAATCCCAGCCTGCCCGCGCGCAGGCCCACGTAGTAGGTCAGGGCGGCTCCCGGAAGCGAGGCGAACGCGGCGAGGAGGCCCACGACCCAAAACGTGTGCGGCCGCTGCGACGCGGCGATCACGACTGCGGCATCCACCCCGAATGGCAACGCCCAAAAGGGCGCGGAATCGAGCGCGGCGAGCAGGCCGACCCCTGCCAGGGACAGCGACTCGAGGTTCAACACGGAATTTCGTCGAACGACGAGATCGGCTGGTGGCCGTGCACGACCTGCATTGGATTTCCCGGGCGCCTGCAGAGCAACGTCAAGGTTCCCGAAGAGCGGGCGGCGTCAAGTTCTTTGGTCACGTCGGAGACAAAAACAATCTTTTCCGGCGGGAGTTGAAAAGCGCCGGCAATGGTCCGGTAACTTCCGGGGTCGATTTTGGGGCCGACCTTCGTGTCGAAGTAGCCGTTCAGAAACGGTGTCAGGTCGCCATACGCGGTACTGCCGAAGAGCAGCCGCTGCGAAAGTTCGCTTCCCGAAGAGAATATGCGGACGTCGAGCCGTTGCTGTTTCCAGCGTTGCAGTGCCGCCGGCACATCCGGAAAGACCTGGCCGCGGAGTTTGCCGTCGCGGTAGCCGTCGTACCAGATCTTTCCCTGAAGCGCTTTCAGCGCGGTCGACTTGCGATCTTCATCCATCAGCCAGTTGAGGTAAGCAACCGGTTCCGCGGTCCAACCGGGAGCCGGCGAGTTTGTCCGGATGTCGTCATCGTGTTCGTGTTTGAGCGCACGCAGGATTTCCTGCACCTCCTTGTTGCGGGAATTGGTGAACAGGTATTCCTCAAGGTGTTGCCGGATGTAGGAAAAAAGAACGTCGTGAACGAACTGAATCGGTGTGGTCGTCCCCTCGATGTCGAGCAGGATTCCGTGAATCTCCATTCAGACCGCACCAACACAGACGGGTTGAAACCGGCTGTCCACGACGCTCTCCGTGTAGTGGGGCGACCAGCCCGACGAATCCTGATCGTCGTCATGCCAGTGCTCGCGGCTGAATTCCGCAAGGATGGCGTCGAGATTGGGCGTTTGCGCGTTGACGTCGATGACGCCGGCGGTCACGTAGCCGCCGGCGTTCTTGAGCCGGTCGATTTCGGCGGGGTAGGCATCGAGGATGTCCACCGAAGTTGCGTCCGGCTCGAGCGGATGGGACGGCGCCCACACTTCGTAATCGATGCCGGCGGTTGCCAGTCTTTCGGCGACCGCGTCGCGATTGCGAATGGTCCGCTTCTCTTCCGGAATTCGTATTAACGCCATACTCCCTCCCTCCGTCCAACAACCTGGGTATGAACCACCGCTCCGGCTCCGGCTGGTTCCCAGTGCCCATCCGCGCTGATGGAACTGTCGTCGATTTCCGCCAGACGCTCCGAAGCTTCTGCCAGTGTCATCGTGGCCGGCATTATACTATCCGCCCAAGGAGGCGATCGGATGACAACACGAAGAAGCTTTATCAAGGGCGCGGGTCTGCTGGCGGGCGGTGTGCTGACCACCGGCATGGCGGAGGCGCAAACCGGAGGGACAACCGCAGCGATGTCCATGGCGAACCGGTTTCGAGAACTATTGAAAGGAAGTGAGCCGATCCTCGCGCCCGCCGCTCACGACGTGCTGACCGCGCGACTCATCGAGGCCGCCGGCTTTCCCGTCATTACCGTTGGCGGAAGCGCGACGTCGGCGGAGCACATGATTCCCGATGTGGGTCTCATCACGATTACCGAACTGATTGAGTTTGCCGGCAACATCGCGGAAAACGTGAACATTCCCGTTTTCGGCGATGGTGACGACGGGGGCGGCAGTCCCATCAACGTCTATCGCGCGACCCGAAACTTCGAGAAGCGCGGCCTTGCTGCGGTGATGTACGAGGACACGGTCACGGTGAAACACCTTGCGGGACGCAGCGACCTGGTGACGAAAGGCCAGATGGTCGACAAGATTAAAGCGGCCGTTGACGCGCGCACCAATAACATCGTCGTCATCGCGCGCACCGACGCCCTCGCCGAGCGCGAAACCATGGAACAGGCGCTCGATCGCGGCGCCGCCTATGCCGAGGCGGGCGCGGACATGATCTTTTTCTCGGGAATGAACCTGAACGACACGCCGAGGGCCCAGGGCATCGTGAAAAAGCCGCTGATGAGCACCGTCAACGCCACAACGACGCCGGCCCGATTGAAGGAGGCGAAGATCGCGTTCGGTGTGTATGCCGGCCAGATTCTGCAGATCTCACTCGGTGCGGCCTATCAGGCGCTACAGGAACTAAAGACGACCGGCCTGATGACGAACGCAAGCAAGATGTCCATTCCGAACGAGGTGTACGCCAAACTGACCGAATCCGCCGAAGTGACGGCACGCGCGCGAAAATACAACCTCATCAAGTAACCCGATGTCGCTTTCCGGGAGTTGCCGGACGGGCGGCGTGCCGCAATAGCGGCAGGGCGGTTCGTTAAACAATTATTTTCTTGAACGGCACCACCCCGGCGCTACGCGCCACCCCTCCTCGACGACGCTCGTCGAGGAGGGGAAACCGGAACGCCTCAACATTCTTCCCTCCTCAACGAGGCAGAACTGTCCATGCACGAGTGTGCTTTTTGCATGAACATCGCTGGAATTCCGGACCATCGTGCACCGAAGAGACAGGTGGTTCCGCCCAATCAGGGAATTTTGGACTATGTCTTCAATCCACTCCGCCTCTAACTGACTGCAAGAGAACCCTCTCGTATTTGGAAGCCGGTATGCCCCTTCATGAAGGGGGACCATGCATGACCCGCACGTCTCCTGCTGCTGTTTCTCTCTCGGCGGCAATCACGCGCGTACCGGAACACCTGGCGGGAATGACAACGTCTCCATCGGAAGGGTGAAATCATGAATAAACGCAACCTGTTCGCTTATGTCCTCGTCTTTCTTTTTGCCATGGCATGTCTCAATGCCGGACCTTTAATCGCTTCGGAGAAGGGATCGAAAGAAACGGAGCGTGCACAACAGGCGGGAACTGTGTTGACGGAAATGATGGGAATGCCGGAAGGCGGCATTCCCGACGAATTGATGTCGCGGGCCAAAGGTATTGCCGTGATCCCGCATGTGGTGAAAGGCGCGTTCGGCATTGGCGGCCGTTACGGCAAAGGCCTGATGTCGCAGCGTGACGCGAGCGGCCGCTGGTCGGCGCCGGCTTTCATTGAAATCGGCGGAGGCAGTTTCGGATTGCAGCTCGGCGTGGAAGCGACCGATCTGGTGCTGGTGTTTACGGACGGAAAGGGTATCCAGTCCCTGATGGACGGGAAGGTCACGCTTGGCGCAGACGCCACGGTGGCTGCGGGTCCTGTGGGAAGAAAGGCTTCGGCCGGAACGGACATCAAACTGACATCGGCGATCTATTCGTATTCGAGAAGCAAAGGGCTGTTTGCCGGCGTTTCGCTGGACGGCGCGGCCGTGACAATGGACGATGACGCGAATCGCAAAGTCTATGGCAAGGACATGACCGGGAAGGAAATCGTCTCCATGCGCAACGCGCGGCCGAACAGGGTCGTCGCGCCATTCGTTTCCGCGCTGGAGAAGTACTCTCCATCCCGGCGCACGACTTCGCGCAATTAGTCCTGGCGGCGGTCTTTGACCGTCGCCCGTCGCTTCACAGGAGGACTCGGACATGAATCGTTTGCTGGCCATCGGTTTCGCACTCACCATGCTCTCCGGGTGCGAGCGAAGCCGGAGCGTACGCGCGGGCAATGACGACTACCAGCCGCGCGCCGCTCCGGAAAACAGCATCAATCTGAAAAAAAACGAAGCCATCCAGGGCGAAGTCGTCGCCGTCGATATGAAGGAGCGCACCATCGTCATCCGCACTGAAAATGGGACCGAGCAGACCTTGAACTGGAACAAGGACACCCGGGTCACCGGCCGGGCCGGCAGCATGAAGATTCTGTCGGTGGCCACACCGGGATCCCCGGTAGACATTAGAACAATCGACGACAAGGGCCGCAGAACCGCGACGACGATCGAGGTGAAGGCGAATTGCGAACATCCCGGGCCAGGACATTCCGCTATTTCGCCATCCTGCTGATCGGCATCGGGCTGTTGTCCGGATGCCGGCGCGCCGGGCCGCTGCTGAACTGTTTACATTGCCTTTTCGGTTCTGCCTGAAATGCACGATGGCCCTGGATTCCAGTGACCTGTCTCAAGGTGTGGTTTTTTGTCTGAAGCCGTGGAGTCGCAGGACCAGGACTTTTCCCCGCCTTGGCCAAGGCGGGGTGCCGCGGAGCGGCGGGGCGGTTCGTTCAATGAAATCAATTTTGTGAACAGCACCACCCCGGCGCTACGCGCCACCCCTCCTCGTCGAGGAGGGGAAAACGCTTTTCCTCGATTTCGCCTCATTTGAGACAGCAGTGCCTGCGTCGACGAGGACGGTCACATCGACGTCACCTATCTGGCGCAGATTCGTAAGCGCGGCCGACGTCGATACGCGGTAGACTTTTCGAATGTCGCTCAACATTGTCCCGCGTACGCGATTTGCCGATGAAGTGGTGCGCAGCGTCTGTCCCTACTGCGCCGTTGGTTGCGGCCTGCTTGTTTTTGTCGAGAAGGGGCGCATCACCAACATCGAAGGCGATCCGGAGTCTCCCATTTCGCAGGGTTGCCTTTGCCCCAAAGGGTGCGCCACGTTCGAACTGGTGACCGGTTCGCACCGTGAGCGGAAGGTCCTTTACCGAAAACCTCGCGCCACCGAATGGCAAACCCTTCCGCTTGAAACCGCCATGGACATGGTTGCCGAGCGCCTGAAGAAGACTCGTGACGAGAACTGGGACGCGGAAAACCGGCGCACGATGTCGATGGCGCACCTCGGAGGCGCGACACTCGACAACGAAGAGAATTACCTCATCAAGAAGCTTTTCACCGCGCTGGGCATCGTTCAGATCGAAAATCAGGCCAGGATCTGACACTCCGCGACGGTTCCCGGTCTGGGAACATCGTTCGGACGAGGCGGGGCCACCACCTTTCAGCAGGATCTGCAAAACTCGGACTGCATTGTGATTCAAGGGTCGAATATGGCCGAGTGTCATCCGGTCGGTTTTCGCTGGGTGATGGAGGCCAAGTCGAGGGGCGCAACGATCATTCATGTCGATCCCCGGTTCACGCGCACCAGCGCGGTCGCCGACGTTCACGTTCCGATACGCGCGGGTTCCGACATCGCGTTTCTCGGCGGCATCGTTCGATACGTCATCGAGAACAACCGGTATTTCCGCGAGTATGTCGTCAACTACACGAACGCTCCGGCGATCATCACGGATGAATTCAAGGACACCGAGGATCTCGACGGTCTCTTCAGCGGATGGAACGAGGAGAAGCGCCACTACGAAATCGATTCGTGGCAGTACAAGGGCGGCGATGTCTCTCCCGCCGCGGGAAACCGTGAAATGTTCACCGGCGAACCGAAGTCCGAGCATGCGACTCAGTCATCCGCGATCCATAACGATCCGACGCTGGAGGATCCACGGTGTGTTTTCCAGATCCTGAAAAGACACTTTTCCCGCTACACACCCGAAACCGTGGAGGCCGTCTGCGGTATCCCGAAGACACTTTTCCTCCGGGTGGCTGAAACGCTTTGCCGGAACTCGGGCCGGGAACGAACTTCGGCGTTCTGCTACGCGGTCGGCTGGACGCAGCATTCCGTCGGCGTTCAGTACATTCGCACGGCGTGCATCATCCAGCTCCTGCTGGGCAACATCGGGCGTCCCGGGGGCGGCATCATGGCGCTGCGTGGACACGCGTCCATTCAAGGTTCGACGGACATCCCGACGCTGTACAACCTCCTGCCCGGCTACATCCCTATGCCGAAGGCCGGATCGGACCTGAATCTCAAGAGGTACCTCGAACTCCATACCGCCAGAAAGGGATGGTGGAGCGAGTTTCCGAAGTACGCGGTGTCGTTGCTGAAAGCGTACTTCGGTGAATCCGCCACCTCGGACAACGATTATGGCTTCGATGTTCTGCCGTACATCACGGGCGATCATTCTCACATGACGACCGTTGCCGATATGGCCGACGGGCGGGTGAAGGGCTATTTTATTTTTGGCGAGAACCCGGTGGTCGGCTCGATGAACGGCCGCCTGCAGCGCAAAGGCCTGGAAAGACTCGACTGGCTGGTGGTGCGGGATTTTTCGTTAATCGAAACGGCGGAATTCTGGCGCGACCGCGAGGATCCGGAAGCGGTCGCAACGGAGGTGTTCTTCTTTCCAGCCGCCGCGCATACCGAGAAAGACGGAACGTTTACCAACACGCAGCGGCTCCTCCAATGGCACCACAAAGCAGTCGAGGCGCCGGGCGACTGCCGCAGCGAACTCCATTTCGTTTTTCACCTGGGCCGGCGGTTGAAGAATCTGTACGCGGCATCCACCCGCGAGAAGGACATCGCGGTCCGGTGGCTCACGTGGGATTACCCCACCGAAGGCGAGCGTGAGGAACCTTCGGCAGAAGCGGTGCTGCGGGAAATCAGCGGCTGGTCGGTGACGGATCGAAAGCAGCTCGGGAAATTTACCGAACTGAGGCCCGACGGTTCGACGGCGTGCGGTTGCTGGATTTATTGCGGAAGTTTCGCCGATGGCGTGAATCAAACCGCCCGGCGGAAGCCGCACGATCAGCAAAGCTGGGTCGCGCCCGATTGGGGATGGGCGTGGCCGAACAACCGGCGCCTTTTGTATAACCGCGCGTCGGCGGATCCGGAAGGGCGTCCCTGGTCCGAGCGGAAGAAGTATGTGTGGTGGAACGCGGGCACGAAAAATTGGGAGGGCTTCGATACTCCCGACTTCATTCCGGATCGGCCACCGGACTACCGGCCCGGCGAGGGCGCGTCGGGACTCGAGTCGATCGCGGGGACCGATCCATTCATCATGAACGGGGACGACAAAGGATGGATCTTTGCGCCGAACGGTCTGATGGACGGTCCGCTTCCCACTCATTACGAGCCCTTGGAATCGCCCATCGAGAATCCCCTGTACCGGCAGCAAAGCAACCCGGCCAGAATGGAGTGGCGCCGCCGGGACAATCCGTACCACCGTGCCTTCGACGACCCGGACTACCCCTTCGTGATCACGACCTACCGGTTGACCGAGCATCACACAGCGGGCGGCATGTCTCGATGGCTTTCGTGGCTTTCCGAACTTCAGCCCGAAATGTTCTGCGAGGTGTCGCCTGAACTGGCCGCGGAAAAAGGGCTCGTGAATGGCGGCTGGGCCACCATTTCCACCGCTCGCACGCAGATTGAAGCGCGCGTTCTGATCACGAGCCGCATCATGCCGCTGCGCGTCAAGGACCGGGTGATTCATCAGATCGGGTTGCCCTACCACTGGGGATCTCGAGGCCTTGTCCGCGGCGACAGCGCGAACGATTTGATTTCGTTCGTGGGTGACCCGAACGTTTCGATTCAGGAATCGAAGGCGTTGACCGGTAACATCGCTGCCGGACGCCGGCGCCGGATTTAGGAGATGGCACAACGGGGATTTTTTACAGACACGACGCTCTGCATCGGATGCAAAGCATGCGAGGTGGCGTGCAAGGAGTGGAACCAGCTTCCGAGTGACGGATTCGTCTTTTCGGGCATGTCGTACGACAACACCGTGCAACTCGGCGCGACAACCTGGCGTCACGTGGAGTTTATCGAGAGGCCCGTTGCCCTGAGCGACCAGGAGACCGCATTCAATAATTTCTCGTGGCTGATGATGTCCGACGTTTGCAAACACTGTGCGACGGCCGGCTGTCTGGAGAGTTGTCCGACCGGCGCGATTGTGCGGACGGAGTTCGATTCGGTTTTCGTCCGGCCGGACGTGTGCAACGGTTGTGGATACTGCGTGGTGAGTTGTCCGTTCGGTGTTATCGATCGCCGTGAAGACGACGGACGCGCATGGAAATGCACGTTGTGCTATGACCGCCAGAACGACAACCTGGAGCCTGCCTGCGCCAAGGCGTGTCCGACCGATTCGATCAAATTCGGAGACCTGATCGAATTGCGGCTGATTGCGGAACAGCGTGTTGAGGAACTTCATGATCGAGGCGTCGCGGAGGCTTATCTCTACGGCGCCGATCCCGCAGCCCAGCCGGGAACCGGTGGGTTGAATGCGTTTTTTCTTCTGCTCGATAAGCCGGAGGTCTAC
>JAHFTY010000090.1 GCA_023265365.1 Acidobacteriota bacterium | reverse complement strand
GTTCGAGTTGTTCACGTCGTAGTCCAAACGCGTCGTGCCGAAGCGCCGGTAGTTGTCGCCCTTGCTCTGGAAGTCGAGACTGTTGCGGTTGTAATCCGTGTTCGTGGCGATGCGGCTCTTGAGTCCGGGCTGGCCGCCGGTCAATTGAGCGATTTGGCCGAGCGTCGTGGCGATGATCGGATCCGGCGTCGAGGGGAAGCCGTTCGCCGCGGCAAGTTGGTACAGATTCACGCTGCGCACCGCGCCCGCGGTGTCGCGATAGCGGAAAACGCCGCTCGCCGCTTCCGGCGTCAGGACGGTGATGGTCGGTTCAGTGTAGGTCTGCGGAAGTTCGAAGATTTCCACGCTGGTGAAAAAGAAGAGCCTGTTCTTCCGGATCGGGCCGCCCAGCCGTCCGCCGAACTGGTTGAACACCATATGGTCGCGGGGCTGGTTGTTCAGATTGTTGAAGTAGGCATTCGCATTGAACCGTTCATTGCGATGCTGTTCGAACAGACCGCCATGCCATTCGTTGGAACCGCTGCGCGTGACCATCTTCACCTGCATGGCTCCCTCGCCGTTGCTGTCTGCGCCGGCCGCGGCGCTCGTGATGGTCATCTCTTCGATGGCGTCGGCGCGTGGAAAGATCGCGTTGAAAAAGCCGTCGCTGCTCTTGTTGGAATTGTCCTGAATATTGATGCCGTCCAGCGTCACGTTCATCGCGCTTTGGGGCAATCCGTAAACCGACGTGCTTCGCGGCACGCCCGGCGTGGCGCTGCCGGCCTGCGTGACGAGCAGTTCGGTGAGGTTGCGGCTGGTGAACGGCAGCTCGTGAAGCTGTTGCCCGACGAGCGTGGCGCTGATGGTGGCCGTTTCGGTCTGCAGCACCTCGGCGCCGGTTTCGACCTCGACGGTATCGGTGACCGCGCCGACTTCAAGCTTCACATTCACCGTGGCGGGAACGCCTGCGTCAACTTTGACGTTGTCCACTGTGGTGGTTTTAAATCCGGCCAGGCTGACCGTGACCGCGTAGGTCGCCGTCGACATGGACGGGAAAGCCCAGAACCCGATTTCGTTGCTGAGCGTGTCCAGTGTCTGTCCCGTGACCTTGTTGACGATTTTGATTTCCGCACCGGGAATCACCCCGCCCTGCGCGTCGGTGACCGTGCCCTGGACCCGACCTGTCGTCACCTGTGCCACCGCGCCTGCGGAAAACACCACGGCAGCGAGACATACGAATAGAAAACTCCTCATAACATCCCCCTTTCCAATTGAACACATAGAACAGCCACCTCTTGTGTTTCTGCGCGGATCTTACGAAAGAAGAAGCTTTAGGGGAAGAGAAGTATCGCCGGCGATCGAAAATGCGGTAGCGCCACCCCCGTTAAGGGGATGTTAAGAACGAAGGCACTTACAGTGCCGCCTGTCTCAGATCAGATGAAATCGAGGAGAAGCGTTTTTTTCCCCTCCTCGACGAGGAGGGGTGGCGCGAAGCGCCGGGGTGGTGCTTTCAAGAAATCGATTTTGTTGAACGAACCGCCCCGCCGCTCCGCGGCACCCCGGCTCGGCCAAGGCGGGGAAATTCCTGGGGTGGCCGCCGGCGGGTCTGTCAGTGCGTCATGGAGTAAATGACGTAGTTCGTTCCGAGCTGGTAGGCGAGAGCGGTCATCGGTCCAGGGTAATCGGGGTCGTCGGCATGTTCCCAGGCGTCGCCCATATCCATATTAAAGTTGATGGCGACCATCAGGCGCCGGTGATCGTCGTAGATGCCGCGCCAGCTCGGCTCGCCTTCCATTCGGGCGACCGTCTGGCCGCCGTAGGTGCGGCGCAGGTGCCGTTTGCCCGGGATCTCGGTGCCCTTCTTCAGATCGAAGAACACGTGCATGACCGCGTCATTCTCCGGGATCTCCACGATCGGCCGGTCCGGAAACACGCGCCACATCGACCGCTCGAAAACGGCCCAGTCGTATTCGCCGTGCAGGTCATCCACAAGCAGAAAGCCGCCGCGAAGCAGGTGTTCTCTCAGGCGCCCGGCCTCCTGTACCGTCGGATTCCAGTTTCCGCGTCCGGGCTGCTGCATAAAGAGGAAGGGGTAGTCGGAGAGTCGGGGGTCCATGATTTCCAGATGACGGCTGTCCTGGGCCACCGCGATATTCGTCATCCGCTGCAAAGCCGGCAGGAAATGTTCTTCCGCAAAGGGATAGTCGATCGCCCACCATGGCTGAACAAACCCATGGGAACCGCCCCCGCCCCGCGTCCGGTAGATGAGCCGGGCCATGTGAAATTCCGCTTCCGGCAAATCCGTGCGTTTGCCGTTATCGCTGCCGGCCACTGCGGTGACCAGGCAGACGGCCAGGGCAATCGCAGCTTTGATGGCGCGTCTCATCCGAGTTGCGCGGTTACTTCTTGTCGAACGTCAATTTGAAGTCGGCGTTAAGGGTTTTCGTTCCTTCGTAGGCGAAGGAGTTGCTCAAGACCAGATAGTAGTTGCCGGCGTCGGGAAGTTTCACGCTGACGTCGCCTTCGGTCTTTCGGCCCGTCGTGAAAATCGGTTTCGCTGCGGCCTTCGCGGCAGCATCGTCGCCTCTCCATTTGAAGAAGTTGTCCTCGTTGAAGACCATGACTTCGATGTTTTTCGGATTTCCCTCCGTGATGGAGAAGTGGCCCGCCACCGCGGCATTCGCCATCGTCCTGGAATCCACAGTGAAGCGCCACGCCTGCGGCGATATGGCGTAAACAATGTAGGTACCTGTCGCGAGTTTCTCGGTCGTGGCGGCGCCTTGGCCGAGCACAGAAACCGATCCAGCGGCCATAATCAGGGCAGCAAACACTATCGAAAGACATCTGTTCATGTTGTCCGGGCTCCTTAAATTCTAGGGAATCGGACGCCATTATACGCAAACATGGTCCGTTATTGGCCAGTTTGAAAATTGAAGGGAATCGCTTATAGTGACCGTCCAAGTAGGAGGACAGTAATGCGGAAAGCTTTGAACATCATCAGCATCTGTATCGTTTTTGCCGTGACGGTCTCGCTCTATGCGCAGACCAAGGACATTTATCCGATCATGAAGGAAGTCGGGCCGACGTTTACGGGTCTCAATCGCGGTATGACCGATCGCAGCATGTCGGCTGCGGACGTCGCGAAGGATGCTGAGAAACTCCAGAAACTCTTTGTGGAAGCCGGCGCTTTCATGAAGGAGAAGAACCTGGAAAAGGCCGTCGGCTGGGCGAATGACGCTGCCGCGGCGGCCGGCGACCTGGCGAAGGCGGCGAAGTCCAACGAGTCCGATCCGATGTACGCCGCAGCCAAGACCATTCAGAAGCAGTGCGCGACCTGCCATGCCGCTCATCGCGAACAACTGCCGGACAAGAGTTTCAAGTTGAAGATGCAGTAGTGGGATCCCCCAGGTCGAGCCGTCTTTATAACGAAGATCTCGCACCCACGAGTCCCGCTCAGCGGACCTGGGGAACCTACAACTTTGCCGCGCTGTGGATCTCGATGGCGCACTGCATCCCGACCTACATGCTGGCGTCGGGTCTCATCGGCGCCGGCATGAGCTGGCAACAGGCGCTTTTCACCATCCTTCTCGGCAACTCCATCGTTCTCATCCCGATCCTTCTGAATTCCCACGCCGGAACCAAACACGGCATCCCCTTTCCGGTGTTTGCCCGCGCCGCGTATGGAACCCTGGGATCGAACGTGCCGGCGCTCATGCGCGCGCTGGTGGCGTGCGGGTGGTTCGGCATTCAGGCCTGGATCGGCGGGCAGGCGCTTCACGTTTTCTTCCGGTCGCTATGGTCCGGCTGGCCGTCGGCGATTCCGGGAACGTTTCAGGGGCACACGCCGACGGAGTGGATCTCGTTCCTCCTCTTCTGGGGCATCAATATCCTTGTCATCTACCGTGGCATGGATCTGCTGCGCAAGGTGGAGAACTGGGCCGCTCCCTTCGTCCTGGTCATGACGACGGTTCTGGTCTGGTGGGCGCTGGGCCGCGCGAACGGACTGGGACCCATCCTGGCGCAAAAAGGAAAGTTCGCGACTTGGGGCGAATTCTGGCCGGTCTTCATCCCTTCGCTGACCGCGATGATCGGCTTCTGGGCCACCCTTTCGCTCAACATGCCCGACTTCACGCGGTTTGGGAAAAGCCAGCGCGACCAGGCGGTCGGGCAGGTCGTGGCGCTTCCCACAACCATGACGATCTTTGCGGCGATGGGCGTGATCATCACCAGCGCGAGCGCCATCATTTATGGCGAGGCGATCTGGGATCCGGTGATCCTGGTCGGGAAATTCACGGAGCCCTGGGTCGTCGCCGTTTCGATGTTCACGGTTGTGGTCGCCACGCTCTCCGTGAACATTGCGGCGAATGTCGTTTCGCCGGCGAATGATTTCGCAAATGCTTTTCCACGCGTCATCGGCTTCAGCCGCGGAGGCCTTCTGACGGGCGTCCTTGGCATCCTCGTGATGCCGTGGAAGCTCCTCGCCGACCCCTCCGGTTACATCTTCAACTGGCTGCTGGGCTACTCCGGCGGCCTCGGTTCGATCGCGGGCGTCCTCATCGCCGACTACTGGATTCTGCGCAAGAGTTACCTGGTGGTTGAAGACCTCTACAGCGAAGAAGGAATCTACGAGCGGTGGCGGATGAGCGGCATCGTCGCAACGCTGCTCGGATGTGCGGCCGCATGGATCGGCCTGATCGTTCCGTCCCTGCGGCCGTTGTACGACTACGCCTGGTTCGCCGGCTTCGGCGTTTCATTTGCAGGCTACCTGGTTCTCGCGCGCGCGCACAAAGCCCGCAGCTACGAGTCCACGCCGGCGGTCAACGGATGAACCGCACGCTGCCGACGATCTGATCGAACGTCGAAGCGTATCGGTTGAAGTCCCGCCGGGGCGCCACGCCGATGAAGTAGCGTAGCGTTCCGTCCGTACCCGACACGCTCACCAACCAGTTCACTTCCGTTCCCCCCGTCGCCGAATCGTTGTTGAACGTGCGAACCACCGCGGATTGCCCGTCCACCGTCCGGCGTTGTTCGGAACCGACCATTCTCATGTCCGGGTTGGATTGCCGGATCTGGTCGACCAGTTGATCCGTAACGCGCGAAAGAGTCCTGCCTGTCCGGTCGATGGTACTGTTCAGACCGTTTTGGAAGGGACGGCCGTTCGGTGGCGTGAATGTCGCGATCTTCATTCCGTAGGCGAGGGAACCGGAAACGATTCCTCCTTCCGGCGCGATCGAAATCCCGTCCTGGTCGTCATACACGGACCAGTTATCCGGGAAGCGGAACTGAATGTCGCCTTCACGGTGCGTGATCAACCGTGTGGACGGCGTATCCACGACGGTGGATGAGCTGCGTCCGACCTCGTACGTCCGGTCGGGATTGTCGGCGGAAGCCACCAGATGGTCCTGGATGGAATGGAAGTCCGGGGAATCCCCGCGCGTGTTTTTCGCCCCACCCATTTTCTGCGCTTCGTCCCGAACCCTTGCTGCTCTGTTGGCGAGATCCGGATGGCTGTTGAAGTAGGCTACCGTCCGGTTCGACAGCTCGGATTTCATGCGCTGCATCATGTGCGTCAGGGCCTGCGGATCGAATCCGGCGTCGACCATGATCTGGGTGGCGACGATGTCTGCCTGCCGTTCAGCTTCACGCGAGAAGCGGGTGACCGGCGAATCGCCGGTGAGATGGATGTCCAGTCGCGACAGCGTGGCGTCCACGCTCACACGTCCGGGCCTCGCCGTTGGGACCTGAGCCGCATAAGTCTGCGATACCTGCTGGCTCCCATGCCGTGATTTTTGTTGTTGAGGACATAAGTTCCCCCTCTTTGAATAGACTGTCCTCATCGCAGAACGACACGGCCGCCGATCTCTGAATCCAAGACCATCGGCATCGCGTTGAGGGGGAAAAGACTGCAGGAAGGCGTTTTTCCCCTCCTCGATGAGGAGGGGTGGCGCGAAGCGCCGGGGTGGTGCTGTTTTGGAAATTGATTTTGTTGGTCGAACCGCCCCGCCGCTGCGCGGCACCCCGCCCAGGGCCAAGGCGGGGAAAAGTCCTCGTTCCGTCAGGGGTGGTGCGGTTCGAGAAACCTTCAAGTCATTCCAGCTAAAATAAAGCAATGGCCGACACGCACGACATCCTCAAACCCGAAAAAGGCGTTCCCATTCATGCGTGGGTTCGGGGTGTCGCTATTGAACCCGAAGCTCGAAAACAGTTGATGAATGTGGCGCAGATGCCTTTTATCTTCCGCTGGATCGCGGCCATGCCGGACGTGCACTGGGGTATCGGCGCCACCGTCGGCAGCGTGATTCCCACGAAAGGCGCGATCATTCCCGCGGCGGTAGGCGTCGACATCGGGTGCGGGATGATGGCCGTCCAGACTTCTCTGAACGCCCGGGACCTTCCGCAGAATCTCCATCGCCTTCGTGAAGCGATCGAAAGAGCCGTTCCGCACGGCCGCACCGCGAACGGGCGCAAGGGGGATCGCGGAGCCTGGCACGACATACCGCAGCGGAGCGCGGAAGTGTGGGCATCGTTGAAGCCCGGATACGACGCGATTCTTGAGAAGCATCCCAGTTTGAATCGGGGAAACGACGTAAATCACCTCGGGACGCTCGGAACAGGAAATCACTTTATCGAAGTCTGCCTGGACGAAGCCCAAAACGTCTGGCTCATGCTTCACAGCGGCTCGCGCGGTGTGGGAAACCGCATCGGATCGTATTTCATCGAGCTGGCGAAGAAGGACATGCGGACGTTCTTCCGCAATCTTCCCGACCGGGACCTGGCGTACTTTCCGGAACACACGGCGCACTTCGACGATTACGTCGAAGCGGTGGGCTGGGCCCAGGATTTCGCGCGCTGGAATCGCCGTCTGATGATGGATGCGATCGTCGCCGCGATCCGCAACAGCGGCGAAGTTCCGCCATTCGCGGCGGAACTGCAGGCGATCGATTGCCATCACAACTACGTCGCCCGCGAGAGGCACTATGGCGAAGACGTTCTCGTCACGCGCAAAGGGGCCGTCCGAGCGGCGGCCGGCGACATGGGGATCATTCCCGGCAGCATGGGCGCGCGCTCCTACATCGTTCGCGGTAAGGGAAACCCGCAGAGTTTCAACAGCTGCAGCCACGGCGCGGGCCGCGCGATGTCGCGCGGTGAAGCGAAGAGGCGGTTCACGGTCGAGGATCACATCCGCATGACGCGGGGGATCGAGTGCCGGAAGGACCGGGACGTCATCGACGAAACGCCGGCGGCGTACAAACCCATTGAAGATGTGATGGCCGCGCAGTCGGACCTGGTGGACGTGGCGCATACGCTTCGTCAGGTCGTCTGCGTCAAAGGATAGAACCCGCCGGCCTTTGGTTCCCCGCGTGCGCCTCCGAAGGTCCGTTCTCATGAGTTCCTCGCGAACATCGTGGGCGCCACCGGCGTTCCATTCGTGAAGAACAAGCCATCGCGGATGGCAGCCGGGTGTTGGGAGCGGTCTGCGTTTTCCTCAAGGAAGAGACCGGAGTCCGGCGAGTCGAATCCAAACAAAATCTTTACCCGAGGCTGAACCGGTGTAATAGTTCGATCACAATTTCACTGTAGGCACCGGCTCCAGCCGGCGCGGGCCGGGTTAAGCCGGCCCCTACACGTGTGGAGGAGACAGCTCTATGAAAGTGGGACGCAGTTTTTATGTGGGTTTGCTGATCTGCATCCTTGCCGGATCCGCATATGCCCAGGGATTGACTTCGGTGAGAGGAGTCGTCACCGATACGACAGGCGCGGTGATTCCGGGCGTTGAAGTGACCGTCACGAACAGCGCGACCGGATTGTCAAGGTCGGCCATCACCAATGATACGGGCACTTACTCGGTCACCCAGTTACCCCCCGGAACGTATTCCATCCGGGCGGAACTTGCCGGCTTTAAAGCGGCCGTTGGCAACAACGTTCCGCTGCCTGTGAACGAGCTCGTGACATTCAACTTGAAGCTCGAGGTCGGAACGATTACGGATGTGGTGGACGTCGTCGCCGCGGCGGACGTGGTGAATACCACGAACGCCCAGCTCGGCGTGTCGTTCGACTCGAAGAAGATTGTCGACCTGCCTTTGAACGCGCGAAACATCGTCGGATTGCTTTCGCTGCAGGCCGGCGTCACCGTTTCTGAAAAAGTTGGCGGGGAGTTCGGACGCGACGACGGCGGCCAGGTGAACGGGGCGCGTAACGACCAGCAGAACATCGTGCTGGACGGCGTCAACGTCAACCGGCAGGAAGCGGGAAGCTCGCTGGAAGGCGCGCTACCCACCACGCTCGATTCCGTCCAGGAATTCATTGTCCAGACTGCCGGCCAGACCGGCGGCGCCAGCCGGGGCAGCGGCGGCCAGGTCCAGCTCGTCACGAAGAGCGGAAGCAATGTCTGGCACGGCTCGGCATACGAGTCGTATCGGACCACCGGAACGTCGGCGCGCAATTACTTCGCGAACGAGCCTTCCGTACTGATCCGGCACCAGCCCGGCGGCACGCTTGGCGGACCGATCAGAAAAGACAAGCTTTTCATTTTCGGCGCCTATGAACGCAATACCGACCGCAGCGCGACGCTCGAATCCAGAGTGGTGCCCACGCCCGAGTTTCTCAACGGACAGATCCGGTACCAGCGCAAAGACAAGTCTTTCGGTGCGCTGACGGATGGTTCCGGCGGAGGATTGGAGAGATGGACGGGCATTCCCGGAGACCGGTGGAACCCCGCCATGATCGGCGCGACCGGCTTCTTTGAGAAATACCGTCCCTTCTCGACCGACGCGGCGCGGACCCGTCCCGGCGCGGATAACGGCGCGAACCTCCTGATCTATCGGTTCAACGCGCCATTTGTCAGGAATCGAAACATCTACATTTCGAGAATCGATTACAACCTCAACTCCAAAAACACGCTGTACGCGCGCGGCACGTTGAACGACGACGTCCGCACGCTCTCCGCCGAGCGTTTTCCGGGCCTGAAGAATTCCCGGGATCGAATCGACAACAGCAAAGGTTTTGCGGCGAACTGGAACAGCGTGTTGACCAACCGCCTCAACAGCAACTTCTCGGCCGGTCTCACCCGCGAGTCGTTCGAGAACACCGGCGCCGTTGCTCCGGTGTACAACTCGCCCTTCGCCAACCCGGCGCAGACGACAGGCGCCGAGCGGCAGGCGATCAACACGTGGAACTTCGTGGAGAACCTGAGCTGGCTGAAAGGGAATCACACCGTTGAAACCGGAATGAACTATCGTTTCGTCGACAACAAACTGATTTCCTTCGATGTCGTGCGGCTTCCCTCCTACAGCCATGCCGCAAACCTGACCGGCGGCGGAATCGGGGCGGCTCAAAGTCCCGGCTTGAGAAGGGCACTGGGCGATGCCGAATTTGCGAACGTTGCCGACCCCGGCATTGTCGGCGACTCCGTGCTGGCAGCCCTGGGCGCCGTCACGCAATTCTCCGAAGGCACGCAGTTCGGCATCAACGGAAATCAACTGCCGGGCGGCACCGCTTTCCGGCGGAATTACGGCATCCAGGAATACGACTTCTACCTCCAGGACAGCTGGAAGATGAAGTCCAACCTGACGCTGAGCTACGGTATCCACTACTCGGTGCAGACGCCTCCGTACGAGCGCGACGGCGTTCAGGTGAACTGGGTCGAGAACCTCGGGCAACGCTGGAGAACTCAGCGGGATTCGGCGAAAGATCTTTCGCAGTACCAGCTCATGACCACCCAGCTTTCCGGACGCGCGAACAAACTGCCGGACTTCTACAGCACCGATCTGAACAACTGGGCTCCCCGCGTCAGCGCCGCGTGGACGCCGGGAGGCGATCTTCTGAGTTTCCTGACGAAGAAGGGCGGCCAGATGGTGATCCGCGGCGGCTACTCGCTGACCTACGACAGCGTGGGACGCCGATTTGCGCGCGATGCCGCGACGCAGGGATCGATCGGTCTGGTGCAGTCCGTCAACGTCAGCAGCTTTGCATACTCGATCGACGGCGTCGACGGCGTTCCCCGCGCTCCGCGGATCGGACCGGGACTGGCGCTGCCGCGTTCGACTTTCCCGTCCGCCAGCGGGCAGAGTTTCAGTCTCGCTCACACGGGCGGTGGTCCGGGCGCCATCAGCACCACCGGCATCGACAACGGTCTTCACTCCCCGACCAATCACCTGCTGAACGTCACGGTCACCAAGGAATTGCCGGGCGGGTGGGTGCTTGAAGGATCGTACGTCGGAAGGTTCGCGCGCGATCTGGTCGGCCAGGTCGACCTTGCCACCGCTCCGAACCTCCGGGATCCGAAGAGCGGACAGACGTATTACCAGGCGTTCAACGAACTCATGACGAAGTACGAGACGCAGCGCGTTCCGGTCAGTGGCGTGCAACCCATCGCGTGGTTCGAAAACGTTTATCCCGAGATGAAGGGTTACGTGGAAGGTCTCAGCGCTTTCCGCGGGACCACCTTTGCCAGCGCAACGCAGGCCTGGTACGCGTACATCAATCGCGGCAAGACCATCGGCCCCAACAGCCCGCTCAGCGTCTATGACCAGTGGGGCGAACTGGAGCAGGGACTGAAGAAGGTCAAGATGATGAACCCGCAGTCTCAGTTCTGGGGCCTGTTCGGGAACTTCGGCCGGTCGAACTACAACTCCGGCCAGTTCAGCATCCGCCGGCGCTTCAGCCAGGGCGTGACGCTCGCGGCCAACTACACGCTGTCCAAGTCGATGGATATCACCTCGGCGGCCGAAGCGCGCGGCAGCCGCGCGAACGGGACGACAGGCGAAGGTCTGTCGGCCGATCCGTACAATCCGGATCTCTCCTATGCGGTATCCGATTTCGATCGGCGTCACCAGTTCAACGGAAACTTCGGGATCGATCTTCCATTTGGAAAGGGCCAATGGATCGGCAGAAACGTTCCGACGGCAGTCAACCAGATCATCGGCGGCTGGCAGATCTCGGGGATCGTCATCGCCACAAGCGGCCGTCCGTTCAATTACACGGCCTCCAACCGCTTCAACTTCCACTGGTTCGGCCGTGACCAGCCCCGGCTGATCAAACCGATCGATTACGAACTCACCAAACAGTCCGGCCGCGTGTTCATGATTCCGGGCTCGTTCGACGACCGGATCGCCATCACCCAGAACAACTTCGCGAACTCCGTTCCGGGTATGGGTTTCGTGGCGCGCAACCAGGGACTCGGTCCGAACTTCAAGAACATCGATCTTTCGGTCGGGAAGACCTTCTCGATTCGCGAAAACATGAACGCGAAGCTGCGCTGGGAAACGTTCAACCTTTTCAACCACCCGAACTTCGGAATCCCATCGACCGAGTCCGGGCACAACATCGATCGCGGCGGCGGCGGACTTGGTGAAACCACAACCACGGTCGGCAACGAACGCGTGATGCAGTTCAGCTTCAGACTGCAGTTCTAAAGGTCCTTCCGGAATTCGGATTGCGGATTGGGTTTTTTCTCCAATCCGCAATCCGGAATCCGGGAAAGCCCTCGACTTCCGGCTTGTCGGGTTCTCCACAACTGAGGTTCACCATGAATCGAAAACCTGTCCTTTTTCTCATCCTGACGTGTGGTCTTGTCATGACGGTCTTCGCCCAGCAGAAAAGGCCGTTCGACGCCGTGATGAAAGACGTCAACGCCACGTTTGGCGGTCTGAAGAAGAACCTGGACTCCAGCGCCATGCCCGCGGCTGTCACGGATGCCGAAAAGCTCCAATCGCTGTTCAAGGAAGCCGAAGATTTCTGGACCCCCTTTAAAACGAAGGACGCGATCGACTTCGCGAAGGGCGCACAGTCGGCCTCCCAGGCCATCGCCGCCGCGGCCAGAGAAGGGAACGGACAGAAAGCCCAGGCCGCCTACGGATCCATCGGCAAATACTGCAAGGGCTGCCATGATTCTCACCGCGAGCTGATGCCGGACAAGACGTTCAAGATCAAACCGTGAAAGCGCTTCTTGCATCCGTCCTGATTCTTGGCATCGCGATTCAGAAGAACGACGAAGACTTCTTCAAGAGATGGCTCGATCAGGACGTCGTTTACATCATCGCCAAAGAGGAACTCGCCGCCGCGAAGCGTCTGAAGACCCCGGAAGAAAAGGATGCCTTCATCCAGTCTTTCTGGGAACGCCGCGATCCCACACCCGGAACGATCGCGAACGAGTATCGCGACGAGCACTACCGCCGTATCGCGAAGGCCAACGAGAAATATACCGAGGCGACCGACGGCTGGCGCACGGATCGTGGAAAGGTCTATATCCGGTTCGGTGAACCGGACAATGTCGAACGCAATGACTCCGCCGGAAGCGCGACGATGCGGTCCGGAAACAACCGAATACTGGTGCCTTTCGAAACCTGGGACTACCGCAACATACCCGGCATCGGCCCCGCCAAGCTGACCTTCGTCGACAAGACGATGACCGGCCACTTCGAACTGACGCTGAATCCATCCGACAAGATCGCCAGATTCAGCAATGAAGACGCGGCCTTCATGAACAGCGATCCGAACAATCTCCTGACGATGACCGAAACTCCGGAGAGCGCCGACTGGAGCCGGCGGATCAGCCAGTACATCGCAGTTCAGAAACCTCCGGAAATCAAATTCAGGGATCTGAAGGCGATGGTCAACGTCCGCCTGGCGTTCAACGTTCTGCCGTTCAATATTCGCGTCGACACGCTTCGCGGGCCCGGAGATAAAAGTATCGTTCCGATCACGCTGCAATTCGATTCGAACGGCCTCGCATTCCAGGAAACACCGCAGGGGCGCCGTGCATCGGTGAATGTATATGGAGTGGTCACGGATCTTTCGGGAAAAGCCGCATACGAATTTGAGGACGCGGTTTTACTCAACGACGCGACCTTCTTCCAGCGCTTCATTACGCTTGATCCCGGCCGGTACAAACTGACCGTGATCGCCAGGGATCCCGGAAACAGCAATGCCGGACGCGTGGAACAGGTCGTCACCATCCCGCGCCCCCAAAAGAAACTCAGCACGAGTTCGCTGATGCTGTCCGACATTCTCGTTCCGGCCGCGCCTTCTGAAACGCTGCTCGATAATTTTGTCATCAGCCGCTACAAGGTGCGTCCGCTGGTGAGGCCCGACGTTTCAAGGTCCGCGCCCCTCGGTGTTTATCTCGAGATCTACGACTTCTCGACCGATCCGGTCACTCATCAGCCCGATATTTCCGCCACGCTCCGGATTTTCAGGAAAGGGCAGGGCCTCGAAGTCATCAACGTTCCAGTCACCGTTGAAGATCTCAGCACGCACTACATCGACCGCCTGCTCTTCGCAAAGAGCGTGCGTGTGACGGACCTCTCCTCTGGCGAATACCTCGTCCGTTTTTCCGTAACCGACAAGATCAGGAAAGAAACCGTCGGGATTGAAGCTCCGGTCACGATCAAAGATTGACGGACCACCCCGGCGCTTCGCGCCACCCCTCCTCGTCGAGGAGGGGAAAAAACGCCGGAACGAGGACTTTTCCCCGCCTTGGCCAAGGCGGGGTGCCGCGGAGCGGCGGGGCGGTTCGACCAACAAAATCAGTCGTGGCGTCGCAGATTACTTGAGCGTGTCGGCGCCGGCTTTGGCGCACTGGCTGTCCTGGGCGCTGGTTGCGCCCGAGACGCCGATGGCGCCGACGATCTTGCCGTCCACGACGAGAGGGATGCCGCCTTCGACCGGCGTCGCGCCGGGAAGTCCGAGAATGCGCAGTCCGTCTCCGCCGGCGGCCACGTTGTCCTGGAAAGTCTTGCTCGGCCGTTTGAACAGTGCGGCGGTGCGCGCCTTCTCCAGCGACACATTCACGCTTCCGGTCTGCGTGCCGTCCATTTTTTCGAAATACACGAGGTTCCCCGCCGTATCGACGATCGACACGGCTACGGTCCAGTTGTTCTTTTTCGCCTCGGCGATTGCGGGGGCCGCGGCTTTTTTGGCGTTATCGATGCCGATTGGAAGGCCGTACGGATTCGGCATTTGCGCGAAGTTGTTGGAAACGGCAAGCAGCATAAGTATCAGGATTGAGATGTTTCGCATGTGATTCCTTGTTTATTTCATTCCCAGGTTTTCGTACGAGGCGACATCCTGAACCGAAAGCGAGTTCGCAATCACGTCGGGTTTGTCGTCCTTGTTGAAGTCCGCAACAGCCACCGCATAACCGCCGCGGAACGCGGCGTCAATGTAGCATGGCAGCCTTATACACCAATTCCGAATCAGCGCGGGGGTATCCATTTTGCAAACCACTCCAGGTTTCGTTTCATCGCCTCGCGCTCCTGTACCGGCGGGTAGAAAACGTGAGTGCTGCCCGGGTGGATGTCGAACTCGACGGTTTTTTCGAACTGCCTCAACGCGCGGTAGAACACGCGTTCGCAATCGGCACGCGAAGGTCGCGCTCGCCGTGCTGAATCAGGAGTGGAGTGTTGACGCGATCCACGAACGTGATCGGTGAATGGGCCGTGTACGATTCCTGCGCCTCCCAGGGACGTTTGAAGTACTCGGCCAGAACCTCGCCACTGTCCGAAAGAAAATACATGTCGTTCAGATCGCTGATGGCTGCGCCTGCGGATGCGGCCTTGAAACGCGAAGTCTGTGTCACGATCCAGTTCGTCATGAAACCGCCGTATGACGCTCCCATCACTCCCATGCGGTCCGGATCCACAATGCCCCTGGCGATGAGGTCGTCCACGCCCGTCATGATGTCCTTGTAGTCGGCGCCTCCCCAGTCGTTGATGATGGCTCGCTGTCCCGCTTCGCCGTAGCCGGCGCCGCCACGAGGCATGGGGAAGAGAATGGCGAAACCGGCGCCCGCCATGGCTTCGACGGGATAGTAGTCGACCTGGCTCACGACGTGCATGAACTGGGGAAACAGGCCATAGGTCACGCCGCCGCCGGGTCCGCCGTGGCAGTAGACCAGAAGAGGAAGTTTCCCGCCGGTGGACTGGGGTGGGGTGAGCAGAAGCCCCCAGATCTCCATGCCGTCGAAGGAGCGCCACCGGACCGGTTTCATCTCGCCGAGCGCGAAATCCCGAAGTTGCGGATTGACGTCGGTCACTTTCGCCAGCTTGCCGCTCGCGACATCGCGGACCACGACGTCGCCCATCGTTCGCGGTTCCACCTGGCGGTAGGCCATCCGCGCGCCGTCGCGGCTCAGGGTGAGTGAGTAGTTGGCGGTCCTTCCGCCGGCGACGACTTCGGACTTGTCCGGGTCCGTCCATACGCGCACGACCGGTTGTTCGAACATGTGCTCGCCCTGCCCGTAAGCGCCGTCTGCGGTGAGCAGGTAGATCGACTTGCTGTCCCTGGCCCATGCGATGTCGCCGATCCATGCGTCGCCGAGGCTTTTGATTTCGATGGGGCTGCCGCCGCGCGCCGGAACGACGGCAAGTCCGCGGTTCGCCATGATCGAGACTTTTCCAGCCGAAGAGATGAAGGCGATTTGGGAACCGTCCGGGGAATACTGAGGCGAGATGTTCATTCCCGGGCGGTCCACGATCGTGCGCGGGTTTCCGCCGCCGGCCGCAATGGCGTAGATGCGCGTTGCGTACTGTGCCGTGAATCCCGGAAACGGCGAGGCGGCATACGCGATCTCGTTTCCGCCGGGCGCCCACGAGAAGTTTTCGATGAAATGCGAAGGCGGCGTCAATATCGCCGCCGTTCCTCCGAGTGGCTGAAGCGCGAGCCGGGTCGGGGGCTGGGGCGCGTCCACGCGAGTGACCGGATCGGGCGTTGCGGCGTCGCGCGTCACGTAGGCGAGCCTCTTACCGTCCGGCGACCACTCGTAACCAAACACGCCTTGTGCGGCAGCGGTGACCTGCCGGGCCTGGTTGTTCGCAAGGTCGACCACAAATACCTGCGGACCCTGAGAAAGACCGACGAAAGAAATCTGCGTTCCGTCCGGAGACCAACGAAGCTTCGGAGCCGGGAGCGGAGTGTTGAAGATCCGCGTCGACTCCGCGAGCCGGCGCGGCATTCCGCCCGAAGCCGCGACCACGAACAGTTCCGTTTCGTGCTGATTCTTTTCGATCGAGGGCCGCGATACGACATAGGCGACACGATCCCCCTGCGGCGAGATGCGGACGTCGACGATCGACGCCAGCTTCATGACGTCATCGAGGGTGACCTGTTTCTTCTGTTGCCCGAGTAAGAGAAGCGGCGAGAGAAAAATGAGGAGTGCGGCGCGGGTTTTCATTGTGGGCGCGATTCGGACATATGCGCTCCGCGCGATTCCGGCGCCGGGCCCCGGAATCGCGCGAACCGCGTGAGGTTAGTAGCTCAGAGTGAACCCGAACTGCATCTGCCGGCTGTCGCTGACGTTTGTCGGCTGGCCTCGTGTGGCAAAGGTGCTGCTGACGCTCTGAATGTTCAGATGATTCGTCAGGTTGAGCACCTGGAACGTCGGCGAAATCCTGAAGTGTTCGCCACCGATACTCCTGGAAAGCGTGAAATCCACCGAGTAGCGGTTCTTCAGACGGAAGATGTTCCTGCCGGCGGGTTGACCATTGTTATCGACGAAGGCCACACCGGTCGGCAATCCGGTCAGGTTGTTGGCGCTGATCGAATACGGTCTACCCGAGTTGAACTTGAAGACCGGAGTGAACTTGAATCCGCGAAACTCGTACAGCGTTTCAATGCTGCCGGCATGCGGTTCGTCCCAATCCATTGCGGCATAGCGATACACCCGCTGCGCAATCGGGAGCGTGGATGTGGTGTCGCCCAGGGTTCTCGATCGGGTGTAGTTGCCCGAAATTTCGAATCCGTGAGTGAACGAACGTCGCGCGTTGATCTCGAGACCTTTGTAGTTGGTGCGGCCGTCGTTGTTGGTGAAGGTATTGTTGGTCAGCGATGTCGCGGTTGTGCGGCGATGCTGGCGATTGCCGGCGTAGGTGATGCCGACCTTGATGTCGCCGGGGAGCTTCTGATCGAAACCAACCTGCCAGCTGTTGACCAGCGGCGAGCGATCGAACAGGGCGCGGGTCTGGATGGCCGAGTTCGAAATGACGTCGGTTCCCGTGTACATGGCGGCCGTCAGAATCGGCGCGTTCGGGTCCGTGTCCCGCGTGTCCGCGTTCGGCGACGGCTTCGGTTTTCTGTAGGCGGGAAGGTTCGTCAGCGTGTGCGTCTCGGTCCGGATGACCTGCTGGCCGATCGTGTACGCCGTGCCGGGGATGAACTCCCAATAGAAGCCCCAGTTGGCGTACAGCCGGGCGGTGCCGTGACCCGTGGGGTCAACGGTCAGACCGATGCGGGGTGAGGGGTTGAACGTGCTCAGCTTCGTTTGCCCGTCGATACGGAATCCGTACTCCATCATGACGCCGCGCCTGATTCTCCAGGAATCCTGAGCGTAAGCGACGTACTCGCCGCTATTGAGATCGCCCCGGCCATAGACGTTCAGGCTGTAGGTCACCGCGCCGTTGATCGGCCGCCGGTCGGTGATGTTGCGCACCGTGACGCCATCGTGGGCCAGGTCATTGTTCCCCCAGTTTGCGCCGCGGGTGATGCCGTCTTCGGTGCCGAACTTCAGCGTGTGCCGGTCGTGAGTCGAGATGAGTTTCGCAATGAAGCGAACGCGCTTCTCTTCCCAGCCCGTCCACGGCGTGCTCGGCCCGGTTGTGAAAGTTCCGGAGAAGTTTGTCTGGTGCGTGATCCGGTCGAGTGAACGGAATTCACCGGTGTAGCTGCCCTTGCTGTGATAAACCCGCGCATCCGGCGGACCGCTCTGGCCGAGGCCGTGGTACAGCCCTGTCAGTTCAAGCACGTTCCGGTTGTTGAGCATGAGCGTGTTTTTGATGTTGCCCATCCGGATGGTCACGCGCTGCTGCGTCTCACTTTCGGGAGACGTCTGCGAGTTTTGGAAGCCCGTCCGGTATTGAATGCCGGGATTGAACTGGCCCGTAATATCCCAGCGGCTGTTGTCGTTCTGCTGGTAAGTCAGCTTCAGGAATTCGCTCTGGAAGTAGCTGTGACGCGTCTTCGGAGCGACCAGGTTGCCGAGGTTCTCGTCGGTGTGTTGGAAGGCATTGAAGTAAAAAAGTTTGTCCTTAACGATGCTTCCG
>JAHFTY010000003.1:15983-53936 GCA_023265365.1 Acidobacteriota bacterium | reverse complement strand
CGTTGCGCGATTCGCCGCCAATAATCAACTGAACCATGTCATCGAGCCCGTTCATTCCGGTGTCGCGATGACGACGCCCTTGGTTTCCAGGTAATACTCCAGCGCTTCGGGCCCGTGCTCGCGCCCGAAACCGCTGTACTTCACGCCGCCGAACGGCATCTCGTCGTATCCGATGTGCAGCGAATTGATCCAGACGTTGCCCGCTTCGATTTTCTCCGCGGCCCGGCGCGCTTTGCCGAGATCCTTCGTCCAGACGGAGGAACCCAGCCCATACATGGAGTTGTTCGCCCTGGCGATACCTTCGTCCAGATCCTTCACTTTGAAAACCGGAAGCACCGGCCCGAACGTCTCTTCCTTCACCACGCGCGCATCTTCGGGGACATCGGCCAGCACCGTCGGCGAGTAGAAGAATCCCTTTTCGAATTGCGCGCCTTCCGGACGTTTACCGCCGGTAAGAACCCTGGCGCCACGCGTCACCGCGTCTTCGATCTGCGCTTCGATCTCTTCGCGCTGCGCTTTGGTGTGCAGAGGTCCGAGCCGCGTGGTTTTTTCAAGACCGTTGCCGACCGTGAGTTTCGCGACTTTGCCCAGCAGCTTCTCGACGAACTGGTCATAAACGCTCTCGACGATATACAGCCGCTTCACGGCAAGACACGCCTGGCCGCAGTTGTAGAAGCGGCCGACGGAGGCGGCGGTCAGCGCCTTGTCCATGTCGCCGTCTTCACAGAAAATCATCGGATCGCTGCCGCCGAGTTCGAGCGTGAGGCGCTTCATCTGCGATCCTGCCACCGACACCACGTGCTGCCCGGTCTTGCTCTCGCCTGTGAACGCAATGCGGCGGACCTTCGGATTCTGCAGAAGCTCTTCGCCGACGACGCCGCCCGGCCCGGTAACGACATTCAGGACGCCTTTCGGCAAACCCGCCGAGTTCAGAAGTTCGACGATGCGAAGCGTCGTCAGCGGTGTGGACGAAGCGGGCTTGACCACAACGGTGCAGCCGGCCGCCAGCGCGGGACCGACCTTCGTGCCCATCAGTGTGATCGGAAAATTCCACGGAACAATGGCGCCGCACACGCCGACGGGCTGCTTGAGCACCATGCCGTACATCTTGTTGTCCGGCAGCGGCACATACGATCCGCGTATTTTCGAGGCCAGGCCGGCGTAAAAATTCATGCCGTGGAGAAAGTGCTCGATCTCGCGCTGGGAATCGCCGACCGGTTTGCCCTGCTCCCTGGTCAGCAACACCGATAACTCGGGCAGCTCCTTCTTCACCGCATCGATGCCTTTCAAAATGAGCTGCGCCCGCGATTCCGCCGACGTGTCCGCCCAGGCCGCGAATGCCGCGTCCGCCGCGTCGATCGCGGCGCGGGCATCGCTTTCGTTGCCCTTCGGGGCACTGCCGACCGTTTCACCCGTGGCTGGATTGATCACGTCGTAGGTCTGTCCGGAAAGCGCACCTGCCAACTCTCCGGCGATGAACATTTTCGCCATGTCTGTTCCTCCGTTTCGGCTTGTTGAGTAAACACGTACTATATTGCGCGTTGTGGGCGTCGTCAACATGCAGTATATTTCCACGATGGTTCGGAACCGCCGAATGACCGACAGCCCGGCGCCTGCTGCCTCAGCGCGCTCAAGGTATCCGGAGAAGCCGTAACGTGCAGCGCGTTTCGCTTCTCGCCGAAATCGGTTCGCGGGTCCGTTCCCGCCGGAACGCGATGGGCTGGACGCTCAACGAGGTGGCCCAGCGTTCGGGAGTCTCTTCGCGCTTCCTCTCGGATCTCGAAGCCGGAAAGGGCAACATTTCCGTCGCCCGACTTGCGGACGTTGCAAAGGCGCTCGACGCATCGCTTCACTCCCTGCTTCCCTCCGAGAACGGCAACGTGCGGCAACATCGTGTGATCACTCTTGTCGGCTTGCGCGGCGCGGGAAAGTCAACGATTGGGAAAGCGCTGGCCAGGCGTCTGGGCATTGATTTCGTCGAGTTGGATACCCTGATCGAAAAGGAAGCGAACCTGTCGCTGGGCGAATTGTTTTCACTCCACGGAGAGCCCTATTACAAACGCCTCGCGAACGATCTGTTGTTGAAACTTCTGTCGAAGGACGCGCCGGCCGTCGTGGCAACCGGAGGATCCGTGGTCACCGATCCCGAGACCTGGGAGCTGTTGAAGCGGCGCTCCCACACGGTTTGGTTGAAGGCTAGGCCCGGGGATCACTGGAAGCGCGTGCTGGGCCAGGGGGACACGCGCCCGATGGAAAACCGGTCATCCGCGATGGCCGAACTGCGTTCCATCCTTTCCATAAGGGCTCCTCTTTACGCGGAGGCCGCGCAAACGATCGACACCAGCACGGTCCGCGTCAGGGAGGCGGTGCGGTTGATTTCAGCGTGGGAGGACCGAGGCGGGCGGTAACCGGGGGGACGCACTCCGCAACATCGAGCCGCTTGACAAGGGATTCGGCGGCATACGATTATGCCGGTCATCGTTATATCGTCAGAGGACACACACCATGGCACCACGACGAAAAGCGGATCCAAGACCGGCCGGACAGTTCCTGCCGCTCACGCCCGCCGTCTTTCACATTCTGCTCGCCCTTGCGGACGGGGAGGCGCACGGCTACGCCATCATGCTGGAAGTGGCCGAGCGGAGCTCCGGCGTCGTGAAACTGGGCCCCGGCACCCTCTATGGCGCGATCAGCCGGTTGCTCGAAGACGGCTTGATCGAAGAAAGCAACGAACGTCCCGGCCCCGAAATGGACGACTCGCGCCGGCGCTACTACCGCATCACGCCGTCCGGCGGCGCCGTGCTCGCGGCCGAAACCCAACGGCTCGCCTCACTGGTGCGGGCCGCTCGCGCGAGCAAAACCATTCGAAAGATGAAACCCGCATGAGGAGCGCCATGTGTCCCAATGAAGCGAAATCGAGTAAAAGCGTTTTCCCCTCCTCGACGAGGAGGGGTGGCGCGAAGCGCCGGGGTGGTGCTGTTCAAAAAATTGTTTTTGTTGGTCGAACCGCCCCGCCGCTTCGCGGCACCCCGCCTTGGCCAAGGCGGGGAAAAGTCCGCCGGATCGACTTGCAAACCGGCATCGTCTCGACGATCGCCGGCCTGGTGCAGGGCAGCGAAGATGGCGTGGGATCGGCGGGAAGGCTGAACGCGCCGACGGATATCTGGAGCGATGGAACCACGCTGTATATCGTCGATTCGGGCAATAACAAGATCCGGAAACTCATTCCCGTCAAGCCGCCCGATCCAACCACCACGACAAATCCGGGCGATATCACGTATCGCATCACCGATCGTGGAGGCGTGTCGCGCGTCACTTCCGGCGGAGATGCCACGAAAGTCGGATATGCGCGCATTCTGCCGACCGGCAGCAGCAACACACCATCGGGCATGGCCATCTTCGGATTCCGCCAAAGTGGAACGCTTGTTTCCGAAGCCGCCGTTCCGGCTTCGCCGCTGATCCGGTCCGGCCGAATCTACGCGGAGATCGGCGGGGGCGTGAACACGGGCGTCGCCATTGCGAATCCGAACGGCGCCGCCGCAACGATCTCGTTCTACTATACGGATGCGAACGGCGTGAACCAGTTGACGGGTTCGACTTCTGTTGCCGCAAACGGACAGGTCGCCGCATTCCTGGATCAGGCGCCGTTCCTGACCAACGAATCGTTCCGGCCGAGTCTGGGAACGTTTCGCACGTTCACGTTCACTTCGTCGATTCCCATTGCGGTCGTCGCGCTGCGCGGACTGACCAACGAACGCTCGGAGTTCCTGATCACGACGCTGCCGGTTACGTCGATCGACCAGTCCTCGACCACAGCCGTCTCGTTCCCGCACTTTACCGACGGCGGCGGATGGAAAACGCAGGTCGTGCTCGTGAATCCGGCGGACTCCTCGATCAACGGCAGCGTTCAATTCTTCAGCCAGGGTTCCGCCACCACTGCCGGCGCCGCCACAACGATGACGGCGAACGGCACGACGGCCAGCACCTTCACTTACGTGATTCCGGCCCGCAGTTCGTTCAAGCTGGAAAGCGCCGGGACCGATCCGGGCGTGAAGGCAGGATCGGTGAAGGTCACACCGGCCGGCGGCAGCGTGGCTCCGTCGGGCCTGGTCGTGTTTTCGTACCGTTCGAACGGTGTCACGGTTTCCGAAGCCGGTGTTGCGGCCTTGCCGCCGGCGTCGGCTTCACGGCTGTACGCGGAAGTGTCGGGCGATTTCAATTCCTCCGCCGTGGGCGCCATTCAAACGGGATTTGCGATCAGCAATCCATCGGCAAGCAACGTCACGGTGAACTTCGAAATCACCACGCTCGACGGCGTCTCGACCGGATTGACGGGCAGCACCACCGTTCCCGCCTCCGGACAGACAGCCATGTTCCTGAACCAGATTCAGGGATTCGGCTCGCTTCCGAATCCGTTTCAGGGCGTGCTCCGCATCACGGGAGCCAATGTGTTCGTCACGGGTTTGCGAGGACGCTACAACGAACGCGGCGACTTCCTGATCACCACGACCGCTCCAATCGATGAAACGGCAGCCGCGTCAACCACCGAGATGGTTTTTCCCCACCTCGCCGATGGCGGCGGTTATACCACGCAGTTCATCTTGTTCAGCGGGAATGCGGGATCGACCTCGAACGGTTTGCTGCGATTCTTCAGCCAGTCGGGAGGAGCGCTCGGCCTCACACTGCGTTAACCGCACATCACACGGGAGACACTGTGGCCGAAAACGGACTCGGCTACAGTGCAGCTCTCCTCGTGTTCGCGATAATCGCCGAACCCACGCCGCCGCCGACAAGCACCGACGCCGCAACCCAGAAGGCAAGCGCCACGAACGGGTATCCGATGACGAAGGCCATCGACACGTCCGGTCCGACTATTCCACCGCCTGCAACGCTGAACCGCAATGCCGTCCAATTGAACCCGTAAGCCATCCAGTATGTCGGGATCACGAGAAGCCCGCGCACCAGAACGGTAAACAGCGCGACGGTCTTGAGAAGGTTTTTGTAAGGATGCGGCTCGTTGCTCTTCGCAATCTTCAATGCGAAATACATCGGCGCGATCAACACATAGAGAGCCGCCACGCTGATCAGGTTATTGACGGTATCGGGCATGCCCATCTGCTCGGTAACGATTCTCGTCACCACGAGAACCGCGGCGATCGCGAACGGCCACTTGAACATATCCTTCATTTCACGCCTCCAGTCTGGGGTGCTTCAACATGTCCGCCGTGATCTTCTGCGCGCGCTCCCGCTGCATCCCGGCCCAAAGAACGCCGGGCCGAAGCGTCGAACCGAGGCCGATGCCCGCAAAGTAGGTCATGAACCGCCGTCGTGTCTCAGTGGTGTTTTTCATGCGGCGCATTGTGCCGCGAAAACCGCGGCGGGATCAAGACGAGGTTATGGATGAATCGCATCCACCCTTCCGGCCTGCCCGTAGGCAGTCGCCGAACTCAGCACCCAATGCGCTGCCGGTTTGAACGACGAAATCCGCATCTTTCGTCGACCTTGGTATGCCGTAAAAGTTGCTGGCGAATGAGCCGGTAATGAGATAGGCGTTCCCGGCCAATGTCAGAGCATCGGCGACTCGCAACGTGAGGCTGATCTGCGGATTCACGTTCACTTTTCCATGAGTTCAGAGAGATCGATTCTCCGCTGTAATTCGCGCTCACATTCTTCCTGGCTGAATCCCGGGTTCTGGCTGCGGATGCCCGCAAGAGTGATTGAGCAGGCATATTCAAACAATTCTTCACCAAGGACCACTTTCTCTTCGGAAGACATGAGACGGGCTTCGAGCACATCGTCCCGGTAAAGCGCATCGATCAGTGGTGTGAACTGGTTGCTCATGTTTTACGGATCATACCCCACCGGCGAGGCCCACTGTGCTGATTCTGTCGTCCTCCGACTTCCATGCCTTCTGCCATGAGTTTCGCAGTGTCCTGTGCATGCGCAACGCGACCAGGGAAGGGATGATCGTATGTAGGACGAAACCCTTCGTGGGGTGCGATGTATTCGAGGATGCCCCAGCTAACTCATCCAGTTCGTTCAAGAAAATCAATTTCTTGAACAGCACCACCCCGGCGCTTCGCGCCAACCCTCCTCGTCGAGGAGGGGAAAAAACGCTTTTCCTCGACGGCGCCTTTTTTGGACAGCAGTGCGCCCCGACCCCGGAATAGGTGAATGTTCCGTTCTTTTCCGACGGTTTGCGGAAAATGAACACCGGCTAAGTCTTGGCCGCTCTTTTCTTCGCGGCCTTCTCCGGCGCCATCGCCTTCGGACGCGCGTGCCGCGGCTGATACACACCGAGTTTGCCGCCCCCGGGCAGCTTGACCTGGATCAACGCTCCCCAACCCATGTTCTGGACGGCGGTGCAGGCGATCTTATGTTTTTTCATTTCGGCCACAAACGCATCGATGTTGTCGCACATCAGGTAAAACTCGTGGACATCGTTCTTGTCGGCAGGATGCACGGCAACTTCGGACGGAGGCAGTCCAAAGATCAGCCAGCCCTGGCCCACATCCACGTTGGTGAGTTTTAAAACGTCGCGCAGGAAGGATCGATCGGCCTCGGGTTTCCTGCTGTAAATAATTGAATGGGACCCAACGATCATTTGCTCTCCTTCCATCGATACAGGTATTCGCCATTCTTGATCAGCATCCTGGATCGTCTACTTCAGTATTCGGATCCGATGCGATTCGCTGTCTGAGACGTAGAGCACCCCGCTGACGTCCACAAACACGCCATGCGGCCGCGACAGCTTGCACTTCAGAGGATCCGACTCCGGCCCGTCTCCACGCTCGCCCGTTCCCATCACGGTGGTGATGCGGCCGTCGTCCAGGCTCAAACGGCGGATGACATGATTCTCGGTATCTGCGATATAGAGCTGGTTGTCGTTTGAAAGCGCGAGTCCCTTCGGTCCCGAAAACGTCGCGGCCGATACCGGTTCGCCGTCGCCGCTGTAACCCTGCGCACCCGTTCCGGCCATGCGATGGAGCGTCTGCGTCTTCGCATCGATCCGATAGATGGCGTTTCCTTCGCGCAGCGCCAGGTACAGATCGCCGTTGGGCGCCACAGCCATCGTGCGCGGACCATTCAGCGGCGTGCTTCGAACCGGCGCTCCTTCGGGAGTGGGTTTGGCTTCGCCCGTCCCGGAATAGGTGTCGATCAGGCCTGTCGTCAGATTCAGGCGCCGGATGCGCTGATTGCCGATATCGCATATGAGCAGCGTCCCATCGGCGTCGAAAACGATGCTGTGAGGCTGCCGGAGCTGGGCCTGGGTTCCCGGCCCGCCATCCCCGGAAAAGCCCGCCGCGCCGGTTCCGGCAACGGTCGAGATGATTCCGGTCTTCATATCGACTTTGCGAATGACGTGATTGTCACGCTCCGCGATATAGAGATTTCCTGCCTTGTCGAATCTCAGCTCGTGTGGCATGTTCAGCGCCGCCGCGACGGCGGGACCGCCGTCGCCCTTGTAAGCGCGCTCGCCGCTGCCGGCGATCGTGGTGACGTGTTTCGTTGCGGGATCCCGGCGTCGAATGCGCTGGTTGTCGAGATCGCAGAAATAAAGCGCGTTGTCCGGACCGATGACGAGCCCGTAGGGATTGTTCACTTCGTCGTCCGAAAATCCGGGCATGCCGACGCCGAGGATGGTCGACACGTATTTCGTGTGATGGACCCACTTCGGGGCCTTTTCATTCGGCAAGCCGGTCCATTCGTCGATCAGCCTTCCGTTCCCCACATCGTAAAGGGCGAAATGATGCCCCTCGGCTCCATGGACCGCGGTGGTGTGAATCGCCACGTCCGTGCCCGCAGACCAGAAATACCACTCGCTGATCGGCCGGCCGTTGTTGAAGCGCTGGAGAATCTTTCCGGATTTGTAGAGAACCAGGGACAACGGAACGGGATAAGACGTGCCGCTATTCTCGTACTGGACGAGATACCCGACCGTCTGCTTGTCCTCCGCCACCGCCGCCGAACTGACGCCCACCTGGTCTTTCTGCTTCGGCGGCTGCGCCTTCTTTCCGTCGCTGTAGTAGATCGCCAACACATGGTTGGCATCGATCTCGGTCCTCTCGATCACCGGGATCTGCTTCGCCTGCCCCAGGACCCAAATGGCACATAGTGGGATCATCCCCAGACCCATCCATCGCTTCATTCGATTACGTTCTCCCGTAACGGCGTCGATTATTCCGCGTATCCTATCGCATACCGGCCCCTCAATAAACCTGTGTCGCCGATCCATCCCGAACGCTTAAACTCTTCCCCTGATGCAGCCGACGAAGAAACCGAAGGTCAAGATCTGTTGTATTCAAAGTACCGGCGAGGCCTGGACCGCGATTCGGTACGGAGCTTCCGCCCTTGGACTGGTATCCGAAATGCCAAGCGGGCCCGGCCCGATTCCCGATGCGTTGATCGCCGAAATCGCGCGCGCGATCCCACCCGGTGTGTCGCGGTTTCTGCTGACGTCGAAGACCTCCGCCAGGGCCATCATCGATCAGCAGAAGGCCGCCGGCGTCGACACGCTTCAGCTCGTCGATCGGGTCGACCTCTCCGTCTATGACGCGATCAGGCAATCGCTGCCCGGCATTCAGATTGTCCAGGTGATCCATGTGACCGGTTCGGATGCCGTCGATCTGGCCGCCGAAGTCAGCTCTCGCGTGGATGCGCTGCTTCTGGACTCCGGCAATCCTTCCGCTCGCGAACTTGGCGGAACGGGCCGGCTCCATGACTGGCTCATCAGCAGGAAGATTCGCGAGGCTGCGGAGGTTCCCGTGTTTCTGGCGGGCGGATTGAATCCGCGCAATGTGGCGGAAGCCGTCGAGCGCGTGTCGCCGTACGGCATCGATGTTTGCAGCGGATTGAGAATCGGGAGCCGGCTGGACGAAAGGTTACTGGCAGCCTTCTTTGACGCCCTGGAAAAATCCCAGCCCGGGTAGCCGCCACAGGACGAGGACTTTTCCCCGCCTTGGCCAAGGCGGGGTGCCGCGGAGCGGCGGGGCGGTTCGTTCAACAAAATCGATTTCTTGAACGGCACCACCCCGGCGCTTCGCGCCACGCTTCTCCTCGATCGCGCCTTATGACTTAAGGGCACATTTGGCTTTACTGCAAACTACTGACGCGCCTACTTCCTTCAGAGGGGTGGAGCGAAGCGGCTGGGATCGTCAGAAACCGGCGGGGATGGCCAGACGGGCCATCGAGATGAACGGGTCGGGATAGATCCCGATGAACATCGTCACGATGAAGGCAACCGCAAGCACCGTCAAAAGAGCCGGAGAATACGTGAGTTCGGTCTTCTCGTTTGGCTCGCGCATGAACATCGCCACCACGATTCGCAGATAAAAATAAATCGAGATGGCGGCATTCAACACGGCAATGACCGCCAGCGTGTTGTGCCCGGTCTCGATCGCCGAGGCAAACAGATAAAACTTTCCTATGAATCCGGCAGTTGGTGGAATTCCGGCGAGGGACAGAAGGAAGATCAGCATCAATATCGCGGCGACGGGATTCTTGAAGAACAGTCCGCTCATCTCGTCGATGTGCTCGCCGATCACGTCACGCCGTTTCAGCGCCACGACGACGGCCCAGGCTCCCAGGTTCGTGAAGGTGTAAATCAACAGGTAGATGGCGACCGCGATCAGCCCTGTCTGATTACCGGCGATCAGGCCGATCAAAACGTAGCCGGCATGGGAGATCGAGGAGTAGGCCAGCAATCGTTTGATATTCGACTGCGTGATCGCGGCGATGTTTCCGACCGTCATGGTCATGACCGATACCGCGGCCATGATCGCAACCCAGTGCGGGCGCATCGGGTAGATCGCCACCATGAACACGCGCACCATCATCGCAAACGACGCGGCCTTCACGGCAACCGACATGTAGGCTGTGATCGAGGTGGGCGCGCCCTCGTAGGCGTCCGGTGTCCATTGATGAAACGGGACCGCGGCGATCTTGAAGAACATGCCGGCGGACAGCGTGATCATCGCCATCAGCGAAATCGGATCGTTCAGGGGGCGGCGCGAAAGCGCTTCCGCAATGTCGATGAACCGTGTCGAGCCTGAAATGCCGTAGAGCAGCGACATGCCGTAAAGCAGAATCCCCGAAGAGAACGCGCCGAGCAGGAAGTACTTCAGGGACGCCTCGTTCGACCGCTGGCTGCTCCGGAGAAAACCCACCAGAACGTAGGTCGCGATCGCCATCGTCTCCAGCGAGATGTACATCGTCACCAGGTCCACCGCGCCCGCCATGAACATCATGCCCATCGTGGCGAAAAGAATCAGCGCGTAGTACTCGCCGTGGTTTTCACGTTCGATGTCGAGATACTTCATCGATATCGCTATGGCGAGCGTGGCCGCGACGAGGAAGATCAACTTGAAGAAGTTGGCGAACTGATCGATGACCAGCAGACCGCCGTAGGCCGTCGCTTCGACGCCGTTCAGCCGGAACAGGAATATGCCGGAAACGAACAGTCCCACGATCGCAACGATGCCGAGTTTCTTTTTGTCCTTGATGATCAGGTCGGCGATCAGGATCCCCATTCCCCAAAGGATCAGCTCCAGTTCCGGAGCGATCGCGCCCAGGTCCGCCAGTTTGAAAAACTGTCCCATTATCGGCGCTCTCCTGACTTCGCTTCCAGACGCGGCGCCCCCTGCAGATAACTCGGATCGAGCTTCTGGACGAGTTTGATGACGGGCTTATCCAGCGCGCGGAAAAACGGAGCCGGATAGAGGCCGATCCAGAAAGCCACGATGATCAGCGGTATCATCGTCGCCCATTCCCGCAGGTTCATATCCTGAAGTTTTTCATTCGCCGGGTTCTCCAGCTTGCCGAACATCGTGCGCTGGTAGAGCCACAGCATGTATGCGGCGCCCAGAACGATTCCGGATCCGCCGAAGACGGCCCACCAGATGTTTCTCTGGAAGGCGCCCTGCATGATCGTGAATTCTCCGATGAACCCGTTCAGCAGAGGCAAACCGATCGAGGACATCGTCATGATCAGGAACACCGTCGCAAACTGCGGCATCACCGACGACAGCCCGCCAAACTGCGCGATCTCACGGGTGTGACGCCGCTCGTAAATCATGCCGACAATCAGGAAGAGTGCGCCCGTCGAGATCCCGTGGTTGATCTGCTGGATGATGCTGCCGTTGAGCCCGTTCGGGTTGAGAGCGAACATCCCGAGCATGACGAAACCCATGTGACTGACCGAGGAGTACGCCACCAGTTTCTTCATATCCGGCTGCATCATGGCGACAAGGGCGCCGTAAACAATCGCGATGATCGACAGCGCGGCCACCATCGGAACGTAGTGCTTCACGCCTTCCGGGACGATCGGCAGGCTGAATCGCAAAAATCCGTACGTTCCCATCTTCAGCAGCACGCCGGCCAGAATCACCGATCCGGCTGTCGGCGCCTCCACGTGCGCATCCGGCAGCCACGTATGGAAGGGGAACATCGGCACCTTGATCGCAAACCCGATAAAGAACGCCAGGAAGATCCACTCCTGGAAGTTCTGCAACAGATACGGCGAGATCGCATGAAACGCGAGGATGTTGAACGTCGGCACGGTTCCGAACTGCGCCGAGACTTCCGGGTGCACCGCCGCAATACTCGGATAAATGAAGTAGAGCGCCAGAATTCCCAGAAGCAGCAGAACCGATCCGACGAGCGTATACAGGAAGAACTTAATGGCCGCGTACAGTTTTCGCGCGCCGCCCCAGACGCCGATCAGGAAGTACATCGGCACCAGCATCACTTCCCAGAACACGTAGAACATGAAGAAGTCGAGCGAGATGAACACGCCGAGCATTCCGGTCTGGAGCATGAGGAGGAAGGCGTAGTATTCCTTCGTCCGGATCTCGATTGCCGACCATGAGGACAGGATCGCCAGCGGTCCGAGCAGCGTCGTCAGCAGGATCAAGAGGAGCGAAATACCGTCGATGCCCACGTGGTAGTCGGCGCCCAGGGCCTGGATCCACTTGTAGTGCTCGACAAACTGAAACTGGTCGGCTTTGTCGAAATCGAACCGGAGCCACAGCGGAATCGAAATCGCGAATCCTGCGATCCCGACGGCGTTCGCCCACAATCGAATCAGGTTCTTGTTCTCACTGCCGAAAAAGAGGAGAACGATCATCCCGGCCAGCGGGAAAAACGTGACGATGGTCAGGATATGTGCGTGAAAGAAATCCATTTTTAGCTCCGCAAGCGCCTACGGGGTTCCCCACAACAGGTAGCCACCGAGGACCAGTAGTCCGAGAACCATTACCAATGCGTAATTCTGCGTGTATCCCGTCTCGATCAGCCGCACGGGCCAGCTCGCCGTCTTGATCAACCCGCCTGTGAATCGAACCAACCCGTCGACGATCCAGCGGTCCCACCAGCCGGACCCCAATGCGCTCTGCACCGTGGTCGCCGCGGAACCGTTCACCACGCCGTCGACGATTTTCGAATCGAACCGCCACAGGAAGCGGCCGCCGTCCTTCGCACGATTCACAAAGAGCCAGTCGTACAACTCGTCGATGTAGTACTTGTTGAGCATCGCCGTGTACAACCCTTTGAACTGCGCGGACACGCGTTCCGCACGATCGCTCTTCCTGTAATAGGTGGTGTACGCGATGAAGAATCCGATCAGCGCGACCGCGACGGAAACCGCGGCCATTCCGATCTCCACTCCCTCGCCGTAGTGCGCCACTTCCGCGGCAACGCCCGGAACCGGCTCAAACACCGGCTCCAGCCAGTGCTCGAAGCTGCTGCCGCCGGAGGAGAGCCACTTCGGCATTCCGACATACCCGGCCAGCAACGAACCGGCCGCCAGGATCATCAACGGAATCGTCATGGCCTTCGGGGACTCGTGAATGGCGTGCGCGCCGTGGCCGTGGTCGTCATGATGATGGGCCTTTCCTCCCCGGTACTCGCCGAAGAAGGTCATGAAAAGCAGCCGGAACATGTAGAACGATGTGATGCCCGCGACGATCGCGCCGATCAGCCACAGCAGGATGTGGCCGTGAGAACTCGAAAACGCCTGCCAGAGGATTTCATCCTTCGAGAAGAATCCGGCAAGACCCGGGGTCCCGGCAATCGCGAGAGTTCCGATCGTCATGGTCCAGAACGTGACCGGTATCTTGTCCTTCAGGCCGCCCATGTTCCGCAGGTCCTGTTCGTGGTGCAGCGCGTGAATCACGCTGCCCGAACAAAGGAAGAGGAGTGCCTTGAAGAACGCGTGGGTCATCAGATGGAACACGCCGGCCGCGAATGCGCCAACGCCCAGAGCCAGGAACATGTAGCCGAGCTGGCTGACCGTCGAGTAGGCCAGCACGCGCTTGATGTCGTTCTGCACGATGCCGATCGTCGCGGCCATCAGCGCCGTCAGCGCGCCAATAACGGCGACCACGGCCATCGCCTGCGGGGCGAGCTGAAAAATAAAGTTGCTGCGCGCGACCATGTAGACGCCCGCGGTCACCATCGTGGCGGCGTGGATGAGTGCGGATACCGGCGTCGGACCTTCCATCGCGTCCGGCAGCCAGACGTACAGCGGAACCTGCGCCGACTTTCCGGTGGCGCCGACAAACAACGCGAGCGCCATCACCACGAGCCAGGTATCGCCGGCATGGAAGTGTCCGGCCGCCGCGCCTTCGTGGAAGCGTTCGGCAACGGTCGTGAACTCGAGCGATCCCACGGTCATGAAGACCATGAAGATGCCGATCGAGAATCCCCAGTCACCGACGCGGTTCACAATAAACGCCTTCTTCGCGGCGTCGCCGGCGCTTCGTTTGAGGAAGTAATAGCCGATCAGCAGATAGGAACATAAGCCCACGCCCTCCCAGCCGACGAACATCATGACGTAGTTGTTGCCGAGCACGAGCGTGAGCATCGAGAACATGAAGAGGTTCATGTAGGCGAAGAACCGGTAGAAACCATCCTCCTCATACATGTATCCGGCGGAATAAACGTGGATGAGGAAGCCGATGCCGGTAACCACCAGGACCATCACCGACGAAAGCGGATCGAGCAGGAATCCCCAATCCACCGCGAACCGTTCGACATCGCCCGACATGGTGTGTGCGGATCCGCCATCGATCCAATGATAAACCGCCACATTGTGCGAGCGCTCCTCCACCGGGCGCTGCGACAACTGGTAGACCGCGCCGGCAGCCATGAGGAATGAAACGAGAACGGCGCCCGAGGCAATGACCGCGACAGCCGGCTTCGGCAGCTTCTTGCCGAAGATACCGTTGATCACAAATCCGACCGCGGGAAACAGCGGAATCATCCAGATGAGATCGAGAAGATTCATATTTCTCTTACCACTTCATTAAATCGATTTCGTTGATGTTCATCGTTTCCTTGTTTTTGAACATCGCGATCACGATCCCCAGACCGACAGCGGCTTCCGCCGCCGCGACGGTAATGACGAAGATCGCGAAGACCTGGCCCGTCACCTGCTGCAGGCGGTCGGAAAAAGCCATCAGATTGATATTCACCGCGTTCATCATCAGCTCGATCGACATCAGGATGATCATGATGTTGCGGCGGGTCAGCACGCCGATCACACCGATGGTGAAGAGCGCGGCGCCAAGAATCAGGTAATAGTGAGTAGGCACCATGTTGAAATCAGTCCTCGGCTGTTTTCTTTTTGGAAAGCACAACAGCGCCGACGATCGCCACCAGCAACAGGATCGACGCGATCTCAAAAGGCAGAAGATAATTGGTATAGAGCGACACGCCGACCAGCTGGGAGTTCCCTGTTACGGCAATCGCCGGGGCTGCGGCCGTGGCGGACGGCAGCGGAAACGTCTCTTTTCCGCGGAAGATCACGTACGCAAACTCCGCCACCAGGACCGCCGCCGTGATCGCGGCCAGCGTCCATTGGCGGTTGAACTGCCTTTCGACTTCCGTGCGGTTCAGCGCAATCAGCATGATCACAAAAACGAACAGCACCAGGATGCCGCCGACGTAGACGATCACCTGCACGCCGGCCAGAAACTCGGCATGAAGCGTCAGGAAAATCCCCGCCACCGCGAGCAGCGTCGCCGCCAGAAAGATCGCGCTGTGAACGACGTTTCGCTGAGTAATCACCAGGATCGCCGAGACAATGGCGACGAAGCTGAAGATGTAAAAGAGAGTCGTCTCTAACATAAATCCTTGTAACGGCGTTCGATAACCGCCGATCCTATTTCCTGTAGATCACCGGCTGAAGACCCTCTTCGAGCTGCTGCCGGTCGAACTTCATGTCACGCCGCCCATAGCCGCTCAACTCGAAATCCTGGGTCAGTTCCAGGCAGGGGGTCGGGCACGCATCCTCGCACAGGCCGCAGAACATGCAGCGCGAGACGTCGAATATATAAGTGGTGAGCGCCTTCTTGCCCGCCTCCGTTCGTTCCCAACCGACTTCGATGCAATGCTCCGGACACGCAAGCGCACACAGGTTGCACGCGATGCAGAGCGTCTCGCCCGTTTCCGGATCGTTGTTCAATCGCGGAGATCCTCGAAACCGCTCCGAAATCTTCGGCCGAACCTTGGGGTACTGTTCGGTGTAGTTCGCCGATGGACGCTGGTATGAAAACGTGAGCAGCAGACCCTTGATCAGGTCGACCATGAAGATCTTTTTGAGAAGGGTGAGTTCGGGACGTTTGACCTTCATTATCTGGAGCCTCCCAACCACAAAACCAAAACCGCAGTCACGATGACATTTGCGATGGCGATCGGCATCAGGACCTGCCAACCGATCTTCATCAGTTGATCGTACCGGTATCGCGGCCAGCTTGCGCGGAACCAGAGATAGAAATAAAGAAAGACGAGTACTTTCAGCGCAAACCAGAGGAAACCCGGCACGAGACCCAGAAACCCGAGTGCGGCAATATTCGGAAACGGCCGGAGCCATCCGCCCCAAAAGAGGGTCACCGCCATCGAGGAAACCACGATCATGGCCGCGTATTCCGCCAGGAAGAAAAGAGAGAATCGGAAACCGCTGTATTCGGTGTGGAATCCCGCCACCAGTTCGGACTCGGCTTCCGGCAAATCGAACGGCGCGCGATTCGTCTCGGCTACGCCGCATATAAAGAAGAGGATGAAGCCCACCGGCTGCAGGAACACGTACCAGGCGCCGGCGTTCTTCTGGGCGTTCACGATTTCCACAAGGCTCAGGGTGCCCGCCATCATCAGCACACCCATGATCGAGAAGCCCAGCGCCACCTCGTAACTCACCATCTGCGCTGCGGATCGAAGCGCGCCGAGCAGCGGGTACTTACTGTTGGAGGCCCAGCCCCCGAGAATGATGCCGAGAATGCCGATCGACGAAACCGCAAGCACATACAGGAGACCGATGTTCAGGTCGGTGATGAAGAACCCGGTCGTGCGCTCCGCGACTTGCACGTTCAAACCCGGAATCGTGAAGCCCGGAATGTGGATCGAGCGGGGCCCGAAAGGGATGACCGCAAACACGATGAACGCGGGGATCAGCGTGATCACCGGCGCCAGCGTAAACACAATCTTGTCCGCCCGGCTGGGAACGATATCTTCCTTCAGCATGAGCTTGATGCCGTCGGCGATCGGCTGAAGCAGCCCGTGCGGACCGACCCGCATCGGGCCGAGACGCACCTGCATGAACGCAATGATCTTGCGTTCGAGCAGCGTCAGGTACGCGATCACCAGCGACAGAAGACCGAAAAGAATTCCGATCTTGATCAGCGGAAGCAGAATCCAATCGATAAATGAATCCAGATTCATCGGTCAATTTCACCCAGCACGATATCCAGTGTGCCGATAACCGCCACGACGTCGGCCACCATCGAGCCGATCACCATCTGCCGCAGCGCCTGCAGATTCACGAATGACGGCGGTCTCACACGCGCGCGATACGCCTGCGTGGCGCCGTCGCTTACGAGGTAGTAACCCAGTTCGCCTTTCGGCGCTTCGATCGAATGATAGATGTCGCCGACGGGCGGCTTGATGATCTTGGTGATCTTGGCCATGAGAGGTCCATCGGGGATTTTCCCGATCGCCTGCTCGACGATCCGGCAGGACTGCCGCATTTCTTCCATGCGCACCATGTACCGGTCGTACGTGTCGCCGGTTTCGCCGGTCGGGATGTCGAACTCGAAGTCCGCGTATGCCGCGTACGGCTTCGCCTTGCGAAGATCCCAAGCCACTCCCGAACCGCGAAGCGACGGCCCGGTCAGCCCCACATCGATCGCATCCTTCGCCGAAATGACGCCGACTCCCCGCGTCCGCGCCAGCCAGATGCGGTTTTCGGTGAGCAGCGTTTCGTACTCGGCAACGTGCGCCGGGAAATCCTTGACGAACGCTTTCACCTGAGATTCGAAACCGTCGTACAACTCATACTGCGTTCCACCGATGCGGAACATGTGCGTCGTCAGCCGGGCGCCACAGTAGTTCTCGAAGATCTTGAGGATCTCTTCGCGTTCGCGGAACGCATAGAGAAACACCGTCATGGCGCCGATATCGAGGGCGTGCGTGCCGAGCCACAGCAGGTGCGACGAGATGCGGTTCAACTCCGTCATGATCGTTCGGATGTACTGGGCGCGCGGCGGAGCGGTGATGCCCAGCAGTTTCTCGACGGTCTCGCAGTAGCCCAGGCAGTTGGAAACCGCGGCGATGTAGTCCATGCGATCGAGCGTCGGAACCCACTGGCCCCACGTCTGGTTCTCGCCGAGTTTCTCCACCCCCCGGTGCAGAAACCCGATCACGGACTGCGCGTCGATCACGCGTTCGCCGTCGAGCTTGAGCTTGACCTGCAGTACGCCGTGCGTCGACGGGTGCTGCGGCCCCATGCTGACTGTTATTTCACTCGCATCAAATAGAGTTTCTTCGTTGATCGTCGACATAGTTAATCCTGAGGAGTGATGTAGTCGCCCTCTTCAGCGCGCGCCTCACCGACGTAATACTTCTGCCCGGACTCGATGCCCAGGTGTTTGCGAACCCACTCGACGTCCTGCAGACGGATGTTGTAGTCCTTGCGCAACGGGAAACCCTGCCAGTCTTCCGGAAGCAGGATACGGGTCAGGTCCGGGTGATTGGCGTATCGCACGCCGAACATGTCGTAGACTTCGCGCTCCAGCCAGTTCGCCGTCGACCAGACCGAAACGACGCTCTCGATCTGCTCCCATTCCCTGATGCGCGACTTCACCCGCAGGTGCTCGTTCTTGTCGAACGAATAGAGGATGTACACGATTTCGAATTCTTCGGTCTTCGGCCAGTGGACCGCCGTCTCGTCGACGAGGTAGGTGAAGGGCGAGATGTCGTTGTCTCGAAGAAACGTCATGATCTCCACGATCCGGTCCTTCTTCACGTCCACCTGGTTCTGACCGATAAACCGGTACGACTTCACCACCTGGTCCTCGAACCTCGCGGTCAGCGCCTCGATCAACGGCGAGGTCCAGGGCTCCGGCACCGGCCCCTTCGGTTTCGGGGACGCCGCCGGTGCGGCGGGCTTCGCCGGAGGAGGAGGCGGCGGCGTTGCAGGTTTCGGCTGCTCAGGCTGGTTCTGTTGCTGATTTTCTTTTTCGTCTGCCACTATTTTTCTCGGGAAGGAATCGGGTTAGGAACGCCACAAAGACATGGGATTCAACCACATCGACCAGACGAGAGTCAACGCCCGTCGGCACGCGCGCCCCCTGCTGCGTAACGGGCTATCTTAGCAAGAATCCAGCGCTGCCTAGTCATTTCCTCTTTGACCGGAGACCGAGTCAGACCGGGATTTTTCGAAGATACCGATGCCGTAAAAGCGGGACAGCTTTTCCATCGCGGGGACGGCTTTACGAACGGTAAGGCTGTTCAACGCGAGACTGCCGTAGAACGCGGGAAGGCTTGGGCGGGCGGCCTGGCAGGTCTGGCAGATCGGAAATGCTTTCATGTTGCCGGTGATGTGCGCTTCCCTCAGCTTCACCATGCCTTCCGAGTTCCAGACCTCCATAACGGACTGTTTCTTCAGGTCGCCGACGGGCGGTTCGTCATACATGTAGCAGCAGGGGTAGGCGAGGCCGTCGTACCTTATATATAAAGGACCGCGCCACAGCAGGTGGCAGGGGTTTCGCCTTTGACCGTCGAGGTGACTGACCGGGCTGGCCGACCCGTCAATCTGGATCTCATCCCTCTTGAAACGAATCTCGTCGACGCCCGGAATCGTCCACAGCTTCCGGTACGCCTCGACCTCGCCCATGTTCTCCTTGAGCATTACCATCTGCAGCACGACATACATCGGCGACCTACGTTCCAGCTTCTTTTTCAGGAATCCGAGAATGTTCTCCCGCGTCTTCTCGAACGTCGCGCCAATACGGTACTTCTCGTAGGTCTCCTTCGTGGCGCCGTCGAACGCGAGGATCACGTAATCCAGGCCGCTCTCGAGCAGCAGGTCTGTCCGTTTTTCGTCCATCAGCGTGGCGTTCGTGGACATGCCGGTACGGATTCCGGCGTCGCGGGTGATGCGGATCATCTCGAAGATGCCGGGATGGATCATCGGCTCGCCGATCCCGTAGGGCCAGATGAATTCGACGTAGTCCTTACAGTCCTGGATGATCTTCTTATAGAGGTCCAGGTCCATATTCTCGTTGTCGAACGTGTAGATGTGGCGCGGGCACATCGGACAATAAAGGTTGCACTTCGCCGTGCTCTCCAGCGTGATCTCGACGGGACCTCCACTCAAAACGGTCTTGTGGCGGAAATAACTCGCCGCGATACTCAGGCGATTCCGTGGTTTTCCGCCGTTCATTCTTTTGTGCCCTCGCAGATGAATCCCAGTGTGTATGTCTTTTCGTGATCGATTCGGTCCAGATAATAACAAACGAGCGGCAAAAGAAGGCCGAAGACTGGCGCCAGCACTGGGAACAAGACCCATCGCCATCCCTGCTGCGTAAAAGCCAGAACGCCCATCAGGCGCCGGCCGAGCTGCCAGAAGAAACCGCCGACCGGATCGATCCGGCTCACGCGGAGTCCAGCCTTTTCCATCAGATAGCGCATGCCGCTGGAGGTATACCGGTAGAAATCGTATGGCTTCTGATGCTCTTCCCACATGTGCGGCACAACCAGGTGGACCGTTCCGCCGGCCTTCAATATTCTTCCGAATTCTGCCAGCACCTGCGACGGCTCGGGAGTGTGTTCAAGAACCACGATCGAGATCAGTCGTTCAAAAGCGCCGTCGTGGAAAGGAAGCGCTTCGAGACGTCCGATGACGTCGAGCCTGGAGTAATCCCAATGCTTGTTGCCCAGACCAAAATCCACTCCGACGTATGAGGCGTGCGCAAACATCGGCTTGAAGCGGCACTCCCCCGCGCCGGCATCGAGAACGGTCGAGCCTTTGCGCGTGCCCGCCGCGACCTCGGCCACAAAGTCGTGGATGGCGGCTTCGAAGGGGTCGAGTTTGCGGAGAACGGCGGCAGGGACCAGGCTCCTGGCGAGAGCCAACACCCGCGGATTAAACAAATTCGGAAACTCGCTGGACGGGGTTGTACAGCGTGTCCCGCTCGACCGGTTCGCGGCCGGCGTCGCGGATGAGCTGTTCGATCGTGGTTCGCGTCATTCCTTTGCTGGTCGGCGTTCCGGCGCCATGAATGATGCGCTCTTCAATAATGGTTCCATCCAGATCGTCCGCGCCGAATTTCAGGGCGATCTGCGCGAGCGAAGGAGTCAGCGTCACCCAGTAGGCTTTGATGTGCGGAAAGTTGTCCAGCATCAGTCGCGACACGGCGATCACTTTCAGGTCATCCATCCCGCTCGTGGCCGGCAGATGCGCCAGCACTGTGTGCTCCGGATGAAACGCGAGCGGAATGAAACAGTTAAAGCCGCCGGTCTCATCCTGCAGTTCACGTAGGCGGACGAGGTGATCGACGCGCTCTTCCACCGTTTCCAGATGTCCGTAGAGCATGGTCGCGTTCGATCGGACTCCCGCCCGATGGACCGCCCCGGCCACTTCCAGCCACCGCGCGCCGGAAATCTTGTGACCGGCAATCAGCGGGCGAACCCGCTCGGCGAAAATCTCGGCGCCTCCACCCGGGCAGCTTCCGAGTCCGGCGTTCCGGAGTTCGTCGATCACCCATTCGAGAGGCTTTTTGCTGACCTTCACGAAAAAATCGAGTTCGACCATCGTGAAGGCCTTCAGGTGCACGCCCGGGAACCGCTCCTTGAGCCCCTTCAGAAGATCCGTGTAGTAGCTGAACGGAAGCGAAGGATTCAACCCGCCGACAATGTGAAACTCCGTCAACGAATCCGTGTATTCCTGCTCGGCGAACCGGAAGACGTCGTTGAGCAGCATCGTGTAGCCGCCGTCTTCGCCGGGTTTGCGGGCGTAAGCGCCCTGGCAAAGCTGACAATCGATGACGCAGACATTCGTGTAATTGATGTGCCGATTGACGTTGTAATACGCCTTGTTCCCGTTCAGCCGCTCCCGCAGGCGGTTCGCCATCCGGCCGACGGCAACAATATCGTGGGATTTGAAAAGCTCGACACCCTCGTCAAACGAGAGCCGCTGGTTGGCGTCGACCTTCTCCGTTATCGTCTTTATGCTGCTCATGGCAATTGGAGATTATACATAACCCTGGTCATCGGCCTCGCTTTGCAGACTCAGCATTCCAGCGGCCGCCCACGACGTGCCTTCTCCGCGGCCCCGCGTTCCATCAACAGGACGCGCCGTTCCCGGCCCAATTCCCTTGCGATGGCAAGGCCGATCACACCTCCGCCGGCAACAACGACATCGCGCATCCCGCCGTTTTACACGTTCGATCCGTATCGGCCGGACTCCACCGCCGTGTGGTAGGCTAGGCCTATGAGTACGCGGTCCAGACGAACCTTCCATCAACTGGTCACGCTGCCGGACGGCGCCATTCCCCTTGCGGAAGCCGCGCTCCTGATGGCCTGCGAGGAGTACCCGCAGTTGGAGATCAGCCCGTACCTCGATCGACTCGACGAGATCGCCGGGGCCGCGAGGCCTCATGTCCGGGCGGGCGATTCGCCGATGGACACCGTTGCCGGAATCAACGACGTGCTCTTCGAACAGTTCGGCTTCAAGGGAAACGGCGACGAGTACTACGATCCGCGAAACAGCTATCTGAACGACGTCATTGACCGGCGCCTCGGCATTCCGATCACGCTTTCCGCGCTCTATATCGAAGTGGCGCGGCGGTTGAACTTCCCGATGTACGGCGTCGGAATGCCCGGGCACTTCATCGTCAAGTACTCGGATCCGAACGAAGAGTTCTTCCTCGACCCTTTCCGCGCCGGCGCGATCATGACCGTTGACGACTGCCGGGAGTGGATCGCGAGCAGCTACGGCGACTCTCTTCCATTCTCCGAACGGATGCTCGCCCGGGTGACACACCGGCAGATCCTGACTCGCATGCTGAACAACCTGAAGAAAATCTATGTCGACTCGCAGTCCTTCGACAAAGCGCTGGCGATCGTCGACATGATGCTGATGGTCGAACCGGACGACATCGACCAGTACCGCGACCGCGGCCTGATCCATATTCAACTCCGGCAGTTCGAGCCCGCCGCCAGGGACCTGGAGTTCTACGTCAAGAACACTCAGGCGTCGGATATCCGCAGCACGGTCGAGGATCAGCTCAAAGACCTTCGACGAATCCAGGCCATGATGAACTGATGCGAGAACGGGTGAGGGACGCGAAACGCGTCGTCATCAAACTGGGTTCCAGCCTCTTCTTCAACGAGTCCGGAAATGTTGCCCTGGGCCGCATCTTCTCCTTCATCGAAGACATCGCCGAAGCCCGGCTGGGCGGACGCCAGATGATCGTCGTCTCGTCCGGCGCCGTCGCGCTTGGCGCCAACGCGCTGAAGATGAAATCCTCGTCCGCCCTGCTGGTCCAGAAGCAGGCCTTTGCCGCCGTCGGCCAGAGCCGGCTGATGAATCTTTACGAGCAAGGCTTCTCAAAATTCGGTTTGAATGCCGCCCAGATTCTTCTCACCGAGGAGGATTTCTCGAATCGGACGCGCTACCTGAATCTCCGGAACACGCTTCATACGCTCCTCGAGATGGGAGTCATACCGGTCATCAACGAAAACGACACGGTTTCGACAAACGAACTCGAGATCAGCGACCGCAGCCCCAGCTTCGGAGACAACGACAAGCTCAGCGCCCTCGTGATGAGCAAACTCGAGGCACAAACGCTCGTCCTGCTTTCGGACGTGGACGGGCTGTTCACGGACAATCCACACACAAACCCCGGCGCCACACTCGTCCCGCAGGTCGATGAGATTACTTCCGAAATCGAGGCGCTCGCCGCCGGCAAGTCGTCGAAGGGACGCGGGGGCATGGCGACCAAGCTTCAGGCGGCGCGGATCGCGATGAATTCCGGCGGAATGGCGATCGTGGCGAACGGATCGCGGCCGGGCGTGTTGAAACGGATCCTGGAGGGAGAGACCGAAGGGACACTCTTCATCGGCAAGGCCGAAACGCTGTCGAGCAAGCGGCGATGGATTGCGTTTGCTTCGTCCGTCGCGGGCCGCATCCATATCAACGAAGGCGCACTGAACGCCATCCAGAAAAAAAACGCGAGTCTGCTCTACGCCGGCGTCACCCGCGTGGAAAACGACTTCGATCTTGGCGACGTGGTGTCCATTATCGGACCTGCAGGGCTGGAAGTCGCGCGCGGCATCGTGAATTACTCGAGCGCGGATGCCGCCAAACTCGTCGGAAAACATTCGGGGGAGATTGCCCGGATCGCGTCCACGAAAAACTACGACGCGCTTATCACCCGCGACAACATCGCCTTCATCAACGGCAATGAGTGAAACACGGCAACAGGCCGAACGCGCACGGCATGCATTTCTCCGGCTCTCGACGACGGCGGATCGAACCCGCATCCTCCATGAAGTCGCGGAAGCTCTCACGGACCGCGCATCCGGCATCTTCGAGGCCAATCGCCGGGACCTCGACGCCGCTCGCGAAACACTGGCGGCGCCGCTCTATAAGCGTCTTGTCTTCGATGAGGCGAAGCTGAAGGACGTGGTCGACGGCATTCGGCAGATTGCGGCAATGGAAGATCCCGTCGGACGCGTGATCGAGGAAACCGAGCTCGACGAGGGGCTTATCCTACGCAAGGTCCGGACTCCCATCGGCGTGATCGCCATGATCTTCGAATCACGGCCCGATGCGGCGCCGCAGATCGCGTCGCTCGCGATCCGGACCGGAAACGCCGTGCTCTTGAAAGGCGGGAGAGAGGCGGCGCATACGAATAGCGCGCTGGCCGGGGTCATTCGAAACGTTCTTGCCGGGCATGGCGTCGAAGATGCGGTCCAGATCGTGGCGACACGCGAAGAAGTATCCGAGCTCCTCGAGATGGACGACCTGATCAGCCTCGTGATTCCCCGCGGCTCGAACGAAATGGTCCGAAGCATCCAGGAGCGGACGCGCATTCCCGTGCTGGGACATGCCGACGGAATCTGCCACGTCTACATCGATGCGGCAGCGGACATCGAAAAAGCTGTACGCATCGCCGTCGATTCAAAGGCGCAGTATCCGGCCGTCTGCAATGCCGCCGAAACACTGCTCATCCATCGCGATTTCAAAGGCGCGGACAGAGTACTCGACGCGTTGAGAAAGGCCGGCGTGGAACTGCGGATCGAGCGGGACTTTGGACAGGAGTTCCTCGACTACATCATGTCGGTTCACACGGTGGACAGCATCGACCAGGCCATTGCACACATTCATCGGTACGGATCGGGCCACACGGACGCCATCGTCACCGAAAATGAATCCAGTGCCCGGCAGTTCCTGGACGAAGTCGATTCCGCCGGCGTGTTCTGGAACGCATCGACCCGCTTCGCCGACGGTTTCCGCTACGGCCTGGGCGCGGAGGTCGGCATCAGCACCAACAAAACGCATGCCCGCGGCCCGGTGGGGGTGGAAGGCCTGCTCATCTACAAGTACCAGCTTTTCGGGCACGGCCACACCGTCGCGACCTACACCGGCGAGCATGCCCGCAAGTTCACCCACAAGAAACAATCCCGGCCCTGACCGGGCAGGGATTTTTCTTCAACCGAAGCGGGCACGGAAATCGCGGGCGTAGTTGCGGCCGATCTGCACTTCGGATCCGTCGGTGAGACGCAGCAGGTAATGGCCGCCGGCGAGGGAATGCACTTCTTTCGAATACGCGATCTGGACGATGGCCTGCTTGTGAACGCGGCAGAACATCTCGGGATCGAGACGGTCTTCCAGTTCCTTCATCGTGATGTTCAGGACAAAGCGTCCTGACGCGGTTCGCGCGAACACGAGCCGGTCTTCCGATTCGAATGCGATGACGTCGCTCACGGTCACCACCACCATCTTTAGGCCGGATCGCGCCAACAGCCGTTCGAGCTTTCGATTGTCGCGCCGTATCGCATCGAGCGTCTTTCGATGTGCCGACGGGCGCGTTTCGTCCAGCCGATTCAAACATTCCGCGAGCCGCCGGGGAGTGACGGGCTTCAGCAGATAGTCGAGCGCATGGATCTCAAATGCTCGCGTGGCGTAATGGCCGTAGGCGGTGGTGAACACGACCATCGGCCAGTCGTCCGGGCTCAGGGAGTCCAGGACGCCGAAACCGTCGAGCCCGGGCATTTCGATATCGAGGAACACCACGTCCGGCTCGATCTTCTGTATTTCTTCAACCGCGGAAGGACCGTCGGCCGCTTCGCCGACGACGTCGATCCGGTCCGCATGCGTTTCCAGTAAACGGCCGAGGCGTCTTCGGGCCTCCCGCTCGTCATCCACAATCAGGGCGCGGCGTTTCAAGCGTGCACCTCTTCATGCTGTGGAAGCATGAGAGACGCACGGGTCCCCCCGGTTGAAAGTTCCTCGAGCCCGAGCACGGCGGCATCGCCGTAGACGTGCGCGAGGCGATCGCGCACGTTTGGAAGACCGATACCGCTGCCGCCGCGGCTCTTGCGAGAGAGGCCGGCTCCCGTGTCTTCAATACAGATCGTGACGCGATCCGCGCCGGATCGCGCGATGATGCGGACTTCGCCGCCTTCAACTTTCGGGCTGATGCCGTGTTTGACGGCGTTCTCGACCAGGGGCTGCAGGATCATGGGCGGAATCCGCATCGATCCCAGCGACTTGTCGATATCGATCGAATAGGTGAGGCGATTCTCGAATCGGGCCCGCTCGATTTCCAGATAGGATTCGATGAACCGGAGTTCATCGTCCAGCCGGACGCGTTCCAGACGCGTGGACTCGAGCGCGTATCGAAATATCTCCGCGAGATCTTCGGTGAGGTGCTCCGCCTTCGCGGGATTGCTGTGGATCAGGTTCGCCAGAACGTTCAGGGTGTTGAAGAGAAAATGCGGATTGATCTGCGCCTGCAGCGCCCGCATCTGCGCACGCGCCGTAATCTCTCGAAGCTCGTGCTGCTGCACCAGTTGCCGGCGCTCCGCATCTTCGCGTTGCAGACGCTCGTGCTGGGTTGCCAACTCCAGTACCGCCCTGGACGCCACGCGCAACTGGCGGCTCATGTACGTTCGCGAGCCGCGGCGCGGACCGAGCGCCAGCCACATCGGGGTCGATCCCGGAATTCTGAAGTCCGCCACGGCATCGGCTCTGCGCTCCGAACCGGTGTCCACCCAATCCGCCTCCAGCTCGTGGCGCAGAATTTCAGATACCCTTGCGATGAATTCCGGCAGTTGCGTTAACCCTCGAATCGCACCGGCAACCCGTTCTTCCTGATCTTCGATGGCCTCGGAATATCCCAGCAATGCGCGATCCACCCAGCGTGAAAGTGGCGCCTTCGCAAATGCGAGCCCCACCGCCACCGTGGCCATCCACAGAGGCAGCATCACGGTCGACGCCGGCCCGATGCTCAACGCGACACAGAATCCGGCGAGCAAGGCGGCGCCGGTGAGGACATCTCGAAGAAAGGCGTCCATGAAGGGAAACTGGTAGAGGCGATATGCCATGGCGATAGTGAAGGGAACCGACGTCATTTGCGCCGCAAGTTCCATCCACGCCGTTCGCCCGATCCTGTAGGGAGACCACAGGACAAAGAAGAACGTGCCCATTGCGAGCGAGGACGCAATTACCGCGGCTTTATTCGCCCGAAGCATCGGCAGGCTCCTGGAAGCCTTATCGTTTTGCGACTTGCCCCGGCTGAGTACGAAGAACGTAACGAAATAGAACAGCATCACGTTCATCGTCAAATGGAGCGACCAGTCCGGATCAACCGGCGTACGCATCCCGAACTCATAAAGCACAATGGAAAGCGCGGATACCGAAGCGAAAAGCCAGAGCGGGTAGCGAAGTCCGCGAGCGGCTTTCGCCAAAACCCGGGCGGCACGTCCAGCGCTCCAACACTCCGGAACCAGATAGCTGAACAGCACCGGGAACGAGAGCAGGGCCAGGCTCTGCACGATGACGCCGGACTTGAGCGCCACCGTGTCTTCGCTGTATCCCAGCGTGATCGCCATTTCCCGCCAGAGATTACCGGCTTGCCAGAGGAACGCGAGCAGGCAGATCGCAAAGCCTTCCTTCGCTTCCGGCCGGTGAGCCCCGGCGGTATGACGCCACAGCTTCCAGACCAGTACGGACTGGATTCCGTGGATCGCCGAACCCGCCGCGAACGCGACGAGATGAGTCTGGTGCAGCGTCATACCGGCGATTCTACTTCAGGAGTTTGTCCGGCGCGTTCAGATGGCACGAATGGCAACCCGACAGCGCTCCGGCCACCAGCGGTTTGTCGCCTCCGTTCATCCGGACCCGGATCGCCTGATCCAACACTTCCCTGCCGGCACGTTCCCCCGCGTCCGACGGCCGGGGTTGCGCGAGGGCGGCCTCGTAGTTGGCCTTCGCGCTCGCCGCGTCGCCGCGCGCCTTGTACGCCTCGCCGACGAATGCGTTCATCACGACCTGGGCGTGGGGTGCGTAGTAAAAGGCGCTTTTCGCGAAGACGTCCCGCACGTACTCCAGGTCCTTGAGGTTGTCGTAGTTGCCCATTGCCGCCAGCGCCTGAGGCGGGAAGTTCATGGACGTGAAAGCGATGACAATACGATTGTTGACGTTTTTCGGATCCTTCTCGACGGCCGACCGCATCTCCTGCGCGCCTTTCATGAACATCGCGAGGTCCTTGCCCTGGCTTTTGGCGGTCAGCAGCGAACCATGAAAGGCAAGAGCGCGCGTTTCCTTCGGATTCACCTCCATGAGCTTGTTCAACGTCTCTTCCGCCTTGTTCAACGACTCGAGCCTGCCGTTCGTCAGGCCGTCATAAAAATATGCACGGCTGAGATTGTAAAGATTCTCCGAGTTCGCCGGATCCAGCGAACGCGAATCCTCCATATACCGGACCGCTTCCGCAAACTTCGCTTCGTCGCCACCCAGAACCTGGATGAAGGTGGCGTGCCCCATCTCCGCCAGTTGTTTCGCGTCCGGACCGGTGGCACTCAAAGTACCCACCGCCAGAGCCACCGAAAGAATCGAAAACCAAGACCACTTTTTCATGTTGCCCTCCTCGAATTTCATGAGGCCAATCTAGGCGAACCGAAGCACGGCCCAAACCTGCTTCGGACAAACGGCAGATTTTGCCGACGAACGGTACCTGGTTCCGATTGTATTCAGAGACGCGGCTGGGATCGGGCACCTTGCCGGCTCATTTCCTGTTCGAGCCTTTTCAGACGGGCACGCTCGCCCATGGCGATCATGACATCGCCGGGCTCGAGACACAGATTTGCCGGCGGGTTGAACCGCATTTCGCCGTTTTGATGTTTTACGGCAAGGATGATGACGCCGTACTTGTTCCCGATCTGGGCCTGATCGAGGGTATTGGCGACGAGAAAGCTGTCGCCGGCGATCTGAAGTTCCTCGATCTCGATATCGAGATCCGACTGTCGAAATGCCGAAGCCACGTCCAGAAAGCTGATCACATGCGGGCGAAGCATGGATTGCGCCAACCGGTGGCCGATGAACGAATAAGGCGTGAAGACGGTTGCTGCGCCGGCGCGCCGGAGTTTTTCTTCGGCCTCGTCGTCGCTTGCCCGGGCCGCGATATGGAGATTCGAATTCAGAACTTTCGCGCACAGCGCCACATACACGTTCTCCGCGTCACTGCTGATGGCGGCCACCAGGCCTTTTGCCGTGTCGATGCGGGCCTGCCTCAAGGTCTCGTCCTTGGTGGCATCCGCGACCAGCGTGAGTATTCCCTGATCGGACCCCCATTTCGCCCGCTCGGCATTGTCATCAATCAGGATCATCCTGGCATTGCTGCGTTGCAGTTCGCGGACGACGCCGCGGCCGACACGGCCGGCGCCACAAACAATGTAGTGTCCGGAAATATCTTTGAGCATTCGGTTCCTCCGCCTGAGCGCGAAGTAATTCATCATTTCCAGCCGCAGGAGCATGTCACCGATAACGGCTATTGAGACGAAGACGGACGTTACGCCGATCAGCATCAGAAACGAGGCAAAGAGTCTCCCATGAAAACTCAGGGGATGAACTTCTCCGTATCCCACGGTCGTCAGCGTAATCAGAGCCATGTAAAAACTGTCGAAGATGGTCCAGCCTTCGACTTCATAAAAACCCAGCGTACCGATGATCATGACCGTCGTCAGCAGACCTGCGATCAGCAGCAGGCGCTTTAGAAAGGAGTGCATTCAATCTCCGTCGTTCAGGGCGTCGCTAGAATATGGTCGAACTCACCGCTTCGCCGAAGCACGGGGGCTACCGCTGACACTATAGATCTGCAGCGACAGCTTCCGAAAGCGTCATCGCCCGGCGAGGCTGGTTTTGCGTCAAAACTCCACTGCCACATCGCCGGCATCCAGGACCATCATGCCTTTCCGAAGAACCAAAATCGTAATTTGGACAGTTTCGCAACCAACGCGTCGAATTCATTCGTTTTGCGACAATTTATACAAACCCGGCAAGGGTCATGGCCAGCGTCGTCCATTCCATCTTGTTCATGCAGCAACCATCGGAGCGTCTGGAATCTCAAGTGCCACTGACCCGCATGTTGCCAGAGAGCGAGGCAAGGACCGTGGAGAATCCGAATCGGCATTCGAGTGAATCCGTAGTCAGACAAGAACTTAACTCTATTTTGGTGAGTTGTTCCGTTGGATACTCGATTGATCGCCGGTCTCAGAAACGCCGATTTTGGCGGTCCCGTGCCCGCTCTGCCCATGATGTTCAGACACTGTGTCAACGCTCGGACCACAGAAACCCGGGGTGCGAGGGACAAAATGGCACGATTTCGCCGTGCCGGTCATCTCACGATTCAAACCGGGAATCCGTTCAAATTGGTAACACCTTCGTCATAAGGCGGCATCGTCATGAAAATTGAAATATCTTCAAGAGCCAGGCATTCGTTCGGTCTCGTGAGCTTCGTTGCTGTCGCTCTGGTCACCGTGATTTCGACACCCGTTTCCGGTTATTCCGAGAGCAGACCCGTGGAAACGCTCTCGGCCGGCACGGCCGATGAGTACGCCGGCAGCGACGCCTGTATCGCGTGTCATTCGGATCAGAGCAAGCATTTTCAGAAAACCGTCATGGGCAAGGCGTTCGCGCATCCGAAGAACGACAAGGAAAAGCTTGGATGCGAGGCTTGCCACGGCCCGGGAAAAGCCCATATCGATGCCGGCGGCGGCAAGGATACTATTCCGGTCCGGTTCACCAGGGATTCCAAAAACACGGTCGAGGAGAAAGACCGCGCCTGCCTGTCTTGCCATGAACGCGGCAACCGGCTGTTCTGGCGGGGAAGCCCGCATGAAACGCGGAACATCGCCTGCGCGGATTGCCACGTCGGGCATGAGGCTCAAGCCAGAAAACTTTCATCCGACACGCGGTTCAACGCACCGTTGACCGACGTCCGCGGCACAAAACTGCAGCAGCCTGAGCTTTGTTTGCAGTGCCATCAGATGCGGCGTGCGCAACTCCAGCGTTCGTCTCATATGCCCTATCGCGAGGGCAAGGTGACTTGTACCAGTTGCCACAACCCTCACGGCAGTCCCAATCCAAAGCAACTGATCCACGCGACGACAACGGAGAATTGTCTGAGCTGTCACACGGAGCGTCGAGGACCTTTCCTGTGGGAACACCCGCCCGTCATGGAGAATTGCGCGAACTGCCATGAACCGCATGGCACCAACAATCCGCAGTTGCTCAAAGTCCGAATGCCGCGTGTATGCGACTCGTGTCACGTCACGAGCCGCCACCCCACGGTTCCCACACTGCTGAATGCGGTACGGGATTTCAACCGGGGGTGCGCCAACTGTCACTCCAGGATTCACGGGTCGAACCACCCGTCCGGACAAATGTTCCTGCGCTAGGAGGAAGAAACAGCCATGAGACACACGACAAAGTTGATCGCACTGTGGATCGTCAGCGTGTTCCTGCTTGTTCGTGTCACCGCAGCGCAGGAAACCAACGGGAACGGCAATCAAAAACCGAAGGAGGAGCCTGCGCCGGAAGCCGCGCTTTCCGATGCGGAGCGCGGTCCAATTGAGTTCGGTTTCCGGAGTTTCTGGGGAGACGTGTATGGTCGTTCCGATCTCCCATTCAGGCCCGACCTTATCACCTCAAAGTTCAACGAATACAGCGACATCCGGAAGAATTTCTACGTTCGCAACGCCCGCATCAATCTCGATGGGTTATTCGGCACGAAAAACTACCTGGATTACATGACCCAGAGCAGCTTCTACAATAATCAGAGCCACCTGGCCAATTTCGGGCGTTATGGCCGATTCAAGCTGCAGTTTCGATACGATGAGATTCCGCATACCTTTACGAATACGTCGCGCTCGCTGTACAGCGAGACGGCGCCCGGCGTGTACACGCTGCCCTTGAGCATCCGCCAGGCTTTTCAGGCGGCGGCGTCCACGGGAACGGCGGCGCAGATCAACAACAGCCTGCCGAGCTTTGTGGCGGGGCAGCTGGCGGCCAATCAGCGGTCCTTCATTCCACAACTGCAGCGGCGGGCCGGCATGGGAGCTTTCAGTTCCAACCTGACGCCGAACTGGAACCTGGCGCTCTCTTTCAGGCGGGAATACCAGAAAGGCACGCGGCCCATCGGCGCGATCCTGAATACCAGTCCAAGCGCTTCGGGCAGTTCGCAGCCCGGGACAACGGCCAACCGTCAGAGCCCGGGGAGTGGCGCCGAGTTGCCCGAGCCCATCGACTACATCAGCAAAACGGTTCGTGCAATGACGGAGTACGGGAAAAACACCTGGGCTCTGCAACTGGGCTACAACGGATCGTTCTTCAAGGCCAACATCGATTCACTGTTGTTCGACGCGCCGTTCGCCACGGCCGATCTTCCGGTCCAGATCATTCCCCCAGGCAGCGGCTGTACGCCGAGCGGCTCGGCCTTGAATTGCGCGATCTCGTCTGTGCCGGCACATGGCCGGATGGCACTTTACCCCAGTAACAATGCGCATTACGCCACGTTCGCGGGAGCATTCGATGCCGGCAAACACGTGCGGATCATGGGCTCAGCGGCGAACGGGTGGCTTCGGCAGAATGATCCTTTCCTTCCATACACCGTAAACACGGCGATCACCGGGCTGGCGCCTCTTCCGGCCTCGAGTCTGAAGGGCGAAAAGCAAACGCTTGCCATGAACTGGACCGCGGTCAGCAAGCTGACCAAGAATCTCAGGCTGCAGGCAAAGTATCGCCATTACGATTACAACAACCACACCGCCACTTTTGAACTGACCCCGATCCAAGGCGACGTGATTGGCGCAAATGCCACAGCGACCGGCCAGGCAGCGCCGGCGGTGGCCGAAACGGTCGGCCGCAGTAATCCCGGTTTCCAGCGCAGGACGATTGAATTGAGCACCAACTACTATTTCACCCGGCGCAGTTCAATAAAACTCGGCTGGGAAGCGGATTGGTTCAACCGGTCTCACCGCGATGTCGCCCGCTCGCTTGAAAACAGTTTCTTCGGCACCGTGGATTTCAGTCCATCGCACGACCTGCTTTTGCGCATCGCCGGCCGCCACCAGGACCGGAGGCCGCACGAGTATCAGGATGAAGCGGCGACCAACCCCGTGACCGGTGCTGAAATCGAATGCAGTTCCACCAGCGTTGTCTTCACGGAAGAGCAGCGCTGCCACCGGCGGTTTGACGAGGCGGCACGCATTCTCGATCGCGGTGATGTGTTGGTTGAATACAACCTTGGGCAGTTCACTTTCTCGGGAACCTTCCAGACCATTCAAGGCAACTACAACCAGAAGGGCCGAAGCAATAGCTCAACCCCGCTGAACTTCATCGCTGGCGTCACGAGTCCTTACTATCTGTATGGAGCGATAAATGACCTGTCTTGGATCTACACCGCCGGCACAACGTTCTCGGTCTCACCTTCGGTTTCAACATTTGTGGAGTACACCCGCGAGAACTATTACAAACGGATGATTTCCCGAAATCGCACCCCCACGTCGGGGACGGACACCATCCTGACCTGCAGCGGATGCGACTCGGCAAACAACGACTGGGAAAGCACAACCCACGATGTCTTCGATACCTATGCGGCCGGCATGGATTTTTCGGTGGGCAAGGCGTTTTGGTTTTCACCTTATTACTCCCTGGCTGCGGGCAAAGGAAACGTCTTCTCGCGAGCCCTTGGCGATTCGAACATTACCGCAGGCCCAAACCGGTTTTCCCTCACCGGCACCAGCATACCGGAGGACTATCCGCAGACGGTCACACGCATCCACGAACTGGCGACGGTCTTCAAATTCAAACTGACCCCGAATGTGATGCCGAAATTCGAGTACCGGTTCCAGCAGTTCGACAATCTCGACTATCAGACTTCACCCATGAACCCCTACATGGGGTGCATTGGCGCAGGCGCCGTGGTAGTCAGTGCGCCGTGCGTGAATGTGGGTTCAAACCTGACCGTGAAATCGCCGAGTTCGGTTTATCCGGGCTTCGTGGTCGGCGACACGGCAGCGGCCCGATACCTGTTCCTGGGCGCGGATCAACCGTCGTACCGATCTCACATCATCATTGTTACGGTGGAGTACCGTTTCTGATGTGAAGACCCGGGAGCCGGAGTTGGAGTCCCTCCCCCGGCGGCTTCACACAAAAAGTCGCAGGACGAAAAACTTCCCCGCCTTGGCCAAGGCGGGAAACTTTCTACGGGTTTCCCCTCCTCGACGAGGAGGGGTGGCGCGAAGCGCCGGGGTGGTGCTGTTCAAAAAATGGTTTTGTTGAAGAAACCGTCCCGCCGCCTCGCGGCTCGCCGCCATAGCCAATGTTCCATGCGGGTTCCGATCGCCTGACGTGTCCATGAATCTGCTTTGCCGGCATCGAGGAGTTCCTCTGCCTGGCCACAGTGCGATACATTCTTCGCGCGGATTATGAAAACGCTCCTCATCCCCATGGTCGTTCTTTGTCTTCCTTTGGCGTTAGCGGGTCAAAGTGCTCCTGACCTCAGTCACATTTATCCGACGGACGGCGTGCAGGGTTCAACGATAGTCGTGAATCTGACCGGAAGTAACTTCGTCAAAGGCACCACCACCGTGGCTTTCAGCGGCTCAGGCATCTTTCCAATATCGGTGCACGTCACGTCGACCACGATTGCACAGGTAACGGCGGTGCTGAGTGCCGCCCCGGGACGTTACAACGTGAGAGTCACCACTCCGGCCGGGACGACAGCCAGCAGCCATGTTTTCACTGTCACGGGCGGCACGCTGGGAAATGCCGCGGAGTTCCGTGTCACCAGCCTGACCGGTGTCGATAGCGGTCCGGGATCCGCGGATGGCTCGCCGGAGTTCGCCCGATTTGCCACACCGGCTGGAATCTGGACTGACGGAACCTACGCCTATGTCGCGGACATCGGTAACGGCATCCTCCGGCGCATTACGTTGAGCACAAAACAAACGACGACGGTTGCCGGGGTTGCCGGCCGATTCGGCAAAAGTGACGGCGTTGGATCCGCTGCGGCTTTCTCTCGCCCGACGGGATTATGGGGCGACGGCGCCAATCTGTATATGACCGACACGGTCAACCGGGCAATCCGCAGAGTGGAGTTATCCACCGGCACCGTGACGACGATAGTCCCGAACACGACGTTCGCCGGACCCACGGGAATCTGGGGTGATGGGAAAGGCAACCTGTACGTCGCCGACCACTACTTCTCGTCATCCACAAGGTCCATACGCAAGATTGTTCTCTCGACTGATGAAGTCACTACTGTCGGCGATCTCGGGAGCATCTCCGGCACCGACGCGTTCGGCGCAACGATTTCCGGTTCGCGGATACCAGCCTTTCCGATTGGACTTTGGGGGGACGGCGCCAACCTGTGGATCGCGGACAGCGGCAGGTCCACCATCCGCCGAATGACCCTCGCGACGGGCGAGATTTCCAATTTTGCAGGATCGGATGAGGCTCCCGGTTTCAGGGACGGTGAGGGGAACGTGGCGCGCTTTCGCTTTCCAGGAGGAATCTGGGGAAGCGGAACGGACCTGTTCGTCGCCGACAGCGGCAATGACCGGATACGACGGATTTCCACTTCGACCGGCAAAGTGACGACCGTTTCTGAGCTCCTTGTTGCACCGGGTGCCCCCGACGGTGTCCCCACACCGCTTCGGTTGATCAGTCCGCTCGCGCTCACCGGCATCGGCGAGGATCTCTACGTTACGGAGTCTGCCAACCACGACATCCGTCAGATTCACGTGAACCCTGTCGTATCCATGGCCACCGTCACGGGGCGCGCCACGCAGGCCGGTGACATTGACGGAACGGGAACCGGCGTCCAGTTCAATGCGCCGGCCGGCATCAGCGGCGACGGTGTGAATGTCTACGTCGGCGACGAACTGAATGCAAAGGTGCGCCGAATGCAGATCGCCGATTCGTTCGTCACCACAATCACCCCGAATCCCCAGTTCGACAATTTGTTCGTGGGCCGTCCGGCCGGAGTGTGGGCTGACGGCACGCAGGTCTTTTATGCCGATATGTTCTACAACTCCATCCGCAGGGTCATTCTGGAAACGGGGACGCATGCCCATTTTTCCGGAATCTCTTCGACCGACTACGGCCAGTTCGAGCGGGGATACAACGTTCCCTACTCCGTCTGGGGAGACGGCTCCAGCCTCTATGTCGTCGACGCGCTGAACTACTCCATCCGTAAACTGCGGGTGATCGCTTCAGCGAATGGTGTGATTCTGCAGTTCGCCGGCAGCCGTGAGCAGGGTGTCGTCGATGGGATCGGAGCGAACGCAAGGTTCTTCGCGCCGGCAGGCATTTGGGGCGACTTCGTCAACCTTTATGTACTGGACGCAAACGCTATTCGAAAAAAATTTCGATTGCGACGGGTTTAGTCACCACAATCGCCGGAAACGTCCTCGATGCCGGCAAAGTCGACGGGCCGATGTTGACGGCGCGATTCACGAATCCGAGAGGTATCTGGGGCGACGGCTCAACGCTCTTCGTTGCAGATACGGGCAATCATGCCATTCGAAAGATCGATCTTCAGAAGGGCATCGTTTCGACAATAGCGGGATCGTATCAAGGCAACGTGGACGGAAACGGATCTACCGCGCTACTCAATTCGCCGACGGGAATATGGGGAGACGGGAACAACCTGTATGTCGTGGATTCCGGGAATAACCGGATCCGCCGGCTCTCTCCTCCCGGTCCCGAATCGCAGCCGGCAGCTTCCCCGGCGGCCATCCCTTACCGGATCGCCGATCGCGGCGGCATGTCCCTCACGAGTTATGGCGCCGAGGCAACCCGGGTTGGCTACGCGCGAGTGATTCCGGCCGCCGGCAGCACGAGTCCCACCGGTATGGCCATTTTTGGATTTCGCCAGGGAGGCGTGTTGGTGTCGGAGGCAGCCGTTGCAGCCTCGGCTCCGATGCGCTTCGGACGAATCTACGTGGAGATCAGGGACAGCGTGAACACGGGCGTGGCGATCGCCAACAGCAACCCGCAGCCCGCGAGAGTGTCCTTTTATTTTACTGACGTAAACGGCGTCAACCAGCTTGCCGGCGCCGTGGAAATCGCCGCAAACACCCAGGTCGCCGCGTTTCTCGATCAGCTTCCTTTCTTTACCAACGAATCATTCCGGCCCAGGCTCGACACCTTGCGGACGTTCACGTTCACTTCACTCGTTCCGATCGGGGTTGTCGCTTTGCGCGGTATTACCAATGAGCGATCCGAATTCCTCATCACCACGCTGCCTGTCACTGCAATCGATCAGACGCCGCCGGTCTCGGTTTCGTTCCCCCACTTTGCTGACGGCGGTGGATGGAAAACGCAGCTGGTGCTTATCAACCCTGCGGATACCACGATCAGCGGGAGCATTCAGTTTCTGACGCTCGGCGTGCCGGCCCCGTTCAACTACTCGATCCCGCCACGCGGTTCCTTCAAACTTGAAACGTCGAGCACCGACGCCCTCATCCGAACCGGATGGGTACGGGTTTTTCCCGCCACCGGATCCGTCACGCCTTCCGGACTTCTCCTGTTTTCCTATCATGCGAACGGCGTCACCGTTTCGGAGGCGGGTGTTGCCGCCCTGCCATACACAAGCGCATCACGTCTTTATGTGGAAACGGCGGGAGATTTCAACGTCTCGGCCGCCGGTGCGATTCAAACCGGCTTCGCGATCGGCAACCCGTCAACGACTGACGTCACCATCAGCCTCGAACTCACCACACTCGATGGGAAATCCACCGGACTGACCGGGAAAGCAACGGTTCCGGGGTCGGAACAAGTCGCCATGTTCCTGAACCAGATCGAAGGATTCCGCACGCTCCCAACCCCGTTTCAAGGGGTGCTGCGGATTTCGGGAGCAAACGTCTTCGTTGCCGGCCTTCGCGGACGCTACAACGAGCGCGGCGACTTTTTGATAACCACGACACCGCCTGTCGACGAGACGGCCACCGTCACGTCGGAGCTTCTGTTTTCCCATTTTGCCGATGGTGGAGGCTATTCCACTCAATTCGTCCTTTTCAGTGGATCTGCCGGACCCATTCCCAATGGATCGTTGAGATTCTTGGCTCAAACCGGAAGGGCGATCGGCCTCACTCTGAAATAGG